>JAQBPA010000152.1 GCA_028287765.1 Bacteriovoracaceae bacterium | reverse complement strand
TCGCCGTATCCCAACCCTCGTGGCTTATTTGCAAATTAGAAAGCCCTGCGAGTTGCCCTCGGAGTAAGTTGAACCGCAATTCAAGCTCATCTGTACGTAAATGAGCACACGACTCAAACGGTGTGGTCGGTTTTGGAATCCAAGGATTCAAACTCACACTCAGCATTCCAATCTGACCCTTAGCTTTTGAAACCGCCATAAAAGTGGCGTGAAGTTTTTTTACTAAAGCGGCCAAATGAAGAACATCTTCAACCGTTTCCGTTGGAAGACCAATGATGAAATAAAATTTTAAATTTCGAACGCCCGCTTTAAGCGCAGTTTCAACAACGTTAAGAACCGTTTCTTCTTTTGTTCGTTTATGAATCACTTCTTGAAGACGTGGACTTCCCGTTTCTAACGCGAGAGTGAGCGTCCTCTGCTTGCTATAAACCAAAAGTTCTACAAGCTTTGATTGAACCGCTTCCACACGAAGGGACGACAAGCTCACTTCGCCACCACGGCTTACGATATAATCTGACATCTCAAGAAGTTCAGGGTGATCAGAGAGTGCTGCTCCGAGAAGACCTACTCGACCCACACGTTCGATCCCTTCGTCAAAAGCAGACTTCAAAAAACTCAGTCTTCGAAATCGTGTACTCGCTTCCGTATAAGAGACTGAGCAAAACCGACAGCGCTGTGGGCAACCCCGCGAGACCTCTACTAAAAAAATACCCGAGAATTCCGTATGGTTCGTAACGATTTCTGTTTTAGTGAGATAAGAATTTAAAAATTTAATGGTTCGTCTTTTAATACTCTCAGGTTGTTCACCTTGAACGGCAGCAGAATAAGTTCCAGGAATTTCGACAAGCGCTTCGAGTAATCTTTTTTTATGATTTTTCAGAAACGGAGACGCTCGGAGCGTTTTGGCCAAATCATCAATCATTTCTTCGCCGTCTCCAAACGCAAACAAATCGATGAACGGAATCAGCGGGCAAGGATTCATCGAAGGAGCAGCACCGCCCATAACAATGAGTGGATATTGATCTCCACGATCTTCTGCTTTGAGAGGAATTCCTGCTTGAGCGAGAATTCTTAAAACATGAATAGAATCATTTTCGAAACTGAGACTAAACGCGATCACATCAAAATCTTGAAGCGGCCGTCCGCTTTCTAAACTTCGAATCTCTGAACCATTTTCGGAAAGAAACGCCCGCTCACAGACGACTTCTTCGAGATCATTCCACAGACTATAAATGGACTGAAAACCAAGATTACTCATCCCGACGTAATACGTATGAGGGTAAACGAGGCAAATTTTAAGGCGCCCACGCCACTCTTTTTTTCGAGCGCCCTCCTCTACTAATTGATAGGGCTGTCGTCGAGACTTGAGGGTTTCTGCCGTAGATTTGAGCTTTTGGCGCACGAGAACTACTTAGCAGAGTATGGCAGGCGAGACTAGCGCACGGTAAAAATACGCTAGTACGCGTCTATTTTTGGCAATCCCTTATTCATCGCCTGAAATAGGTCGATATCCATGCTTAGACCCTCTTGGGTCTGGAAATAAAATTGATACTTCGGCGTTAAATTCTTTGATCTCCCTAGCAACTCTCCGTCGGGATAACTCGAGGACGGAATCTTCACCTTCCATTTGGATTCCACGATTTTGATGGCAAGCTCAAGGAAAGCCTTCGCGACAAATTCTGAACTATTCGGATCCTTTAGAACCTTAGAAGGAAACGAACTCGTCACATTGGATAAGGCAATTTTAAGTGCATCAAGATGCTCCTCAAACGGATACTTCACATTGCGTCCCAAAAGAGCCTGCTTCATATAAGAACGATGAATGCGCAGGAGATGAAGCGTAGCACGACGACTCGTTCGACCATCAGGCGAGCCAACGAGAAAAACAGATTCAGGAATAAACTCCACCGTTGAAAGAGGAAACACCGCTTCGATCAGATTTAAAAGTCTAAGAACTTTTCCAATTTGATAATGTCGAGCGGTTGAGTTGAAGCTCTCGTCGATCATTCTATGGGCCTCAGGAAATATACTATCTTTTGTTCGATAGGCGGCTCTCGCGATGAGAACTGAGGCCCCACCTAGTCGAGCCGAGTGCGGCAAGACTTCGTTTAAAGGCAGGTCTATTTTCAAATCATTAAAGGAACTATCCAAAAAATCCGTCAGACCCAAAGATTGATAACTAGGGAAATTTTTGAAATTAATTCGAGAAAGCTTCGCATCCGCCGTCTTTAAATCGGATGCGAGTAGCGGAGAAAGGAATGAGTGGAATCTCAATGGATCTAGTTCAGGCGAATCTTGGTTCAAATCTTTAGTAAGGGGCACTTCTAAAAGCTCAAGAAGGCGATCGTGAGTCTCTTGAAGAGGTGCAAAATTTGAATAGGTTTTATTCCAAACTGAAATCAATTCTTTTTGTAGTTCAAAGGAATTAAAAATACGCAATTTATGAAGTGAAAAAGCTCTAAGCCCCCTCTGATAATCCTCCAATTCTCCGATTGTCCGCATGATGTGCTGAAATCGTTCAGGCCCGAATTCTGCTTTAGTAAGATCCTCAGAATTTGTTAATTTCTTCCCAACCTCATTGATCGTGCGAATGATCGCTAAACAGTATTTTGCACGACCTTCAATCGTTGCTGAAGATGCATAAACACCAGTAGTCAGAAAATAAATAATGAGAAAACGCGCCCACATACCTCAGGGCATAGGAAGTAGCCGAATGTGAAAACGGGCGCAAGTCAGACGCGTATTTTTTCTCAGAGGTCAAAAAAAAGCGGGATCTGATTCCTCAGATCCCGCTTATTAACGAAAACATTTATCGATTGGTTAATCTAGCTGCTTACGCATCCTGTTAGTCCAACTGCTTACGCATCTTGTTAGTCTAACTGCTTACGCATAAATGTCGGAACATCAAAAGACTCATCTTCGAAGATTGGAATTCCTCTTCGCGCACGCGTTGCTTGGCCGAGAGCTTGCGTCGGTTGAGCCTCAGGAATTGCGATATTCACTTGTTGAGCCGTATGAGCGCGGCCTTCTGATTTGAGCGAGGCTTGCGGAGCAATGGGTTCTTGAACGTCTGGTCGTTTATGAAAGCCGGTCGCGATGACGGTTACTCGAATCTTATCTCCGAGTGTATCGTCGATCACGCTACCAAAAATAATATTCGCGTCTTCATGCGCAGCCTCTTGCACAAGAGTCGCAGCCGCGTTTACTTCGTAGAGCGTCATCGACGACGTACCCGTGATATTAATTAAAATACCCGTCGCGCCGTTAATCGAAATATCTTCCAGCAGTGGAGACTGAATCGAATTTTGCGCAGCAATGACCGCTCGATTATCTCCGCGCGCTTCGCCGGTTCCCATGAGCGCCATTCCCATCTCACTCATGACTGTTCGCACATCCGCGAAATCCACGTTCACCATTCCGTGAATATTGATGAGATCACTAATGCCTTTCACAGCAGAAAGTAGAACTTCGTCAACTTTTCGAAATGCATCCAGAAGAGTCATCTGCTCCGTCGCAAGAGTGATGAGTCTCTGATTAGGAATCGTGATGAGTGTATCGACGTTATCTTTCATTTGCTGAAGACCTTCTTCAGCCTGACGTCGTCTACGTTTGCCTTCAAAAATAAAAGGTTTCGTGACCACACCCACGGTCAGAATTCCCATGCTCTTTGCGATTTGAGCGATCACAGGGGCAGCTCCTGTTCCCGTGCCTCCGCCGAGTCCGCAGGTAATAAAAACCATATCGGATCCGTCGAGAAGTTCAGAAATGACTTGAGTATCTTGAGTCGCTGCTTCGCGCGCAACTTCAGGATTCGCGCCTGCGCCGAGACCTTTCGTCAGCGTTGCTCCGAGTTGAATTTTGTGCGGGGCTAAGGTTGCTCTCAGCGCCTGCGCATCGGTATTTGCTGTGATGAATTCTACACCAGAAAGTTTTTCTCGGATCATCGTGTTGACTGCGTTTCCGCCGCCACCGCCGACGCCGATGACTTTAATTTTTGCGCCTAGTAGCTCTTCTATATTCTCATTTTTTTTTGACATAACGTTCGTCCCTTTCTGCACGCCCTTTAGCGTGACCCCTCTGTTTAGAAAAAATCCTTAAACCATCTTGAAAACTGCGAGTGCACTCTCTTGATTCCCTTTTTTTCGTACAACCCTGCAAAATATCGAAGCTCTTCGTTCTCTTCAAAACCGAGCTGAAGAAGACCGACCGCTGTCGAATACGCAGGAGCTGAAACCATATCACTGAGGCCCCCGAGCCCCGTTGGTTTTCCAATTCTCACTGGAAGACGAAACACTCTCTCTGCCGACGCAATAATTCCTTTTAGATTTGCCGTTCCTCCGGTCAAAATAATTCCTGAAGGAAGCACTTCATCGATTCCCTGTTTTGCAAGTTCGTTTCGAGTGAGACTTAAAATTTCGTCGATTCGTGGCTGTAAAATGTTCGCAAGCATTCGCCGCTCAATGAGTCGAGATTCGCATCCCGAAAGTCCGGGAATTTCAATTTTCTCTTCAAAGCTATTTGATCCTCGCTCAACATCCACCGAAACAGCTCCGTATTGATGTTTTAATTTTTGAGCTTCGGCAATCGTGGTTTTGAGTCCTACGGCTAAATCGTTCGTCAAATGCATTCCGCCGATCGGAATCGAGCGAATCCATTTGAGTGAGCCTTCTTGAAAAACAGCCAGGTCTGTCGAAGCAGCGCCAATATCAACAACGCAAACGCCTGATTCTTTCTCTTCGAGAGTCGAAACGGCTCGAGCACTCGCAAGCGGACTCGAAATAAATTGATGCGCCTTTTGACCGACCTTACTTAAACAACGGCGAATATTTTCGAGTGGCGTAATCGATCCCGTGATCAACTGAACATTCACTTCAAGACGTTTACCGTACATTCCAATCGGATCGCGAATGCCGTCTTGTCCATCGATGATATATTCTTGAGGAACCATTTGAATGATTTCTCGATCGAGTGGAATATTGACAGCCGATGCTGCTTCAATTGCTTTTTCGATATCCACTTTTTTGACTTCTTGATCGCGAATCGGAACCATTCCATGCGAAGGCATCGCCTGAATATGAGCGCCGGTCACTCCAGCAACTAAATAATTAATATCTCGCCCAGAGAGATTTTTAGATTCTGCAATCGCTTCCGTAAGCGCCATCACTGTCGAATCAATATTGACGATCACGCCTTTTCGAACGCCGTGCGATTCGGATTGCCCGAAGCCAATCACTTCAAGACCTTCCGGAGCCATCTCGCAGACGAGTACAGAAACTTTACTCGTTCCAAAATCACAACTCGCTACTGTCGGAAAATGCTTTGCCATGAATTAATCTCCTGCTCGCATTGCGAGTACTTGCTGGACTTTCAGTTCTGTCGCTTTTCCCAAATAATGCTGAGTGGCTGCGTTAGCGTGTTTATACCGTCGAGCTCTTTTTTTATGTTGATGCATATTTTTTTTATAAACAGTCTTCACTTGAGTGACTGTTTTAGGCTCGCTCACACCTTCCACAATCCACCGGCCATCGTATTGACCTAAAATTCGAATAGGCTCCAATTTTTTGAGAGCCAATAATTTATTATCGATGTTTTTATTATCGGCCTTTGTCGAAATATCTGAAAGGATAAACTGAAGCGATGCCACTCTCTGAGTCCATTGATTCGAGAGAAAAGTAACTTCGTATTTCGTCTCATTTGATTTTTCGATAGTTTTATTCGGCAAAGAAAATTTAACGGTAAAAAGTGCACCTTGAGACCAAGCTTCGTCTTTAATCGATACCGACTCCACATCCACGCCGACTCTCGAATGAAGACTACTCAGCAATTGATAAGCATCTTTTAAAATGTCCGTCTCGTCGGTCACTTGCCGCTTCAACTCGATCAGTGTTTTGCCACGATCAAAAATTCTCTCTAAGCCGAAGACGATCGGAAGATTTAACCAACTCCCGGGAATTTGAGATGACATCCAAAGCGGCGAGCCTTCGTTATCAACGGCGACCCATTTTTCAGAAGCGCGAACCAAGAGAGTGGGTTCTTTAGGAATAATTTGAATTTTAAGAGATTCGGGAAATGAACGTCTCAAATAAACAGATTTCACCCAACCCTCATTCATAATTTTTTGTTTAACGTGATCTAAATCTAAAGACCAAAAAGGCGAGCCATAATAAACATTCAGGTCTTCTTTCAGTTGAGCAGAAAGTGCTTCAAAGGGCGCCATTCGTTTCCCCTGTTCTTCCGAAGGAGTTTGGTCCGCCGTTTGATTTGCAACTAATTGAAGTTCGATAGTTTTTAATCGAACACCCCCCCATTCTACGACTCGCTGCGTTATAACCCCCCACGCTGTACGAGTCTCATTCACTATATTAGGAAAAAAATGACGTCCTGCAAAGAAAAAGATGATGCTTGCTGTTGTCACAACAAGCGAGATCACTACAAATCTCCATCCGCGCCAGTCATCCCGACGCTCACTCGCGCGTTTTTCGTCTCGATCCCCCACATCTCAAGTCTGACGCTCTGACTGTGGGGCGTCAATGTTTTCAGTTATAAGCGGATGGATAGGTTTCGAAAAAAAAGAAGAAAGATCATTTTTCAGCGATACACATCTCTATGGTGTCCGATCCGGACGAATGAAGACCTTGTCGTTATGGATTTCATAAACGGTTCGATAATTTTCTACGCGGAATCCGCATAAAATTTTCGTGAAGCAGCTCCACCATTTTTCTAATCGATAAGGGTCAGAGTAGTTCGAATAGCCAAATCAGCTATTGATGAGCCATTCACCAGTCGTTTAGATTGATAACGTGTCGACAAACAAAACAGATATACGCTGGCAGCAAAGATTGCAAAATCTCGAGAAAGCTTACTCAGATTTTTCAGATGCTTGTGGCCTAAAAAAATATTCGAAGCTCGAACGAAGTGGGCTGATTCAGACTTTTGAATTTACTTTTGAACTTGCATGGAAAACCCTTCAAGATCTTCTTCTGAGCCGAGGCTACCAAGGAATTCAGGGCCCAAAGCCTGTGATTGAACAAGCCTTTCAAGACGGTCTCATCCACGAAGGAGAAAGCTGGATGAAAATGCTCGTAAGCCGAAATCTGACTGTTCATAGTTACGACGAGAAAACGGCAGAGGAAATTGCGACCCTCATCCGAAACAAATATTTTCCCCTTTTAACCGGACTTCTTCAGCAATTGCGAAAAGAAAAAAATATCTGACCATGCTCTTTGGGCTTTCAGATAAAACTATAGATCAAATTCGCAAAGTGTTCTCAGCGGATAAGAAAGTTCTCCGAGTTCGAATTTTTGGCTCAAGAGCTCTCGGCACTCATCGCGAAGGTTCAGATATTGATTTAGCGATCGAAGGCATGCGGCTCAATCTCGAGGATATTCTTGAAACACGGGTCAACCTTGAAAAACTTTCTTTGCCGTATCGATTCGACCTTTTAGATTTTTCGAAAATTAACGAGCCGGATTTGATCGATCATATCGAGAGAGTTGGAAAAATTTTTTACGAACGACAAAAGACGTAATGGCAGACATTACTAACCATCAAGGTAATGTTTCAATTTTGTTTGTGAGTGACTTGCTAAAGAGTTAGCTCGAGACAAAAGATTGAACTCTAGGACTAGCAGAAGAAATAAGCTCTGAAACTTCAACCGCAAGTCCGGTCAGAGGACCTGCACCTAGGATTAAAACCACTTTTAGTTTTGAATTAGAAGAAACCAAATCCATCACTTCACTTCCATCCGGAACAGCCTTTAAAACTTTTACAAGCACTGACGTAAAAGTTTTTGCTAAACTTTCAGACGACACCCCTGTGATCGGCTCTTCGTGCGCCGAATAGATGGGCATCAGAAATACTTTTGAGCATTTTCCTTCAAAACTTGGCGCAAAATCTTTGAATAAGGCATGCGTTCGAGTGAATCGATGAGGCTGAAAAAAAGCAAGAATCTCTGCCGACGGAAACATCTGATTAAGCGCGCCTAAAGTGGCCTCGATTTCTGTTGGATGGTGACCGTAATCTTCGACCACTACGACTTCTTCTGATTCAAAATGAATTTGAAGTCGCCTATCGGCGGGAACAAATTTTTGCAGAGCTTCTTGAATACTTTTTACGGAAAGATTTAAAGACAGGCCGATTCCGATACTTGCTGTCGCGTTGAGGACGTTGTGAATTCCCATGACAGGAATTTCAAACTCTCCTAAAGAATTTCCGTCGAACTGAAGTTCAAATCGAGAACGGCGATTTGAGAAGTTCATATCCGTAATTCTCAAATCTGCAGACTCACTTAAACCGTATGTTTTTGTAGGTTTTGTAATACGCGGACGAATTTTTGTTAGTGACGGGCAATCCGCAGAAATCCAATTCATTCCAAAAAAAGCGGTTCGATTTAAAAATTCGAGAAAAGTTTCTTCAATATCCGATAAATCTTTATAGGTATCTAAATGTTCACGATCGATATTCGTGACGACCGAATAAACAGGCGAAAATTTTAAAAAACTGCGGTCACTTTCATCGGCCTCAATCACAAAGGGAGTTCCCTTACCCACCACACTCGAAGCGTCCCAGTGCTGAAGTCGGCCGCCCACAACGACCGTCGGATCGAGAGAACGAAGCACTTGCCCGGTCATCGAAGTGGTCGTCGTCTTTCCGTGAGAACCTGAGATCGCAATGCCCATTTTTAGCCGCATAAGTTCTGCAAGCATTTCGGCTCTCGCGATAATCGGAACCCCTCTTCGCTTGGCTTCAATCCATTCGGGATTCGATTTGGAAATGGCCGAAGAAACAACAATGCAGGTCGGGTTTTCTAAATTTTGTGCATCATGCCCCTTAAAAATTTTGGCGCCTAGTCGCTGAAGCCGCTGCGTGGTTGCGCTCGAATGCAGATCGCTTCCTGTCACGGGAAATCCGGTCGCAAGCAAAACCTCGGCAATACCGCTCATGCCGCTACCGCCGATACCGATTAAATGGATGGATGCTTTTTGGCCCCAGAACATTGCTTTGTTTTAATATCTTAAAAAGGGACGTGCAAGGGGAAGTCTGCTTGATTGCTGTTTAAAGTCTGAGCAACTGACTAAAGATTGCCTGCCAAGTCTCTCTTGGCTCGGACTTTGCCATCGGAACAGATGCGACTTTTGATTTTAAAATCTGAAGAAGACGTGCGGCATTCAAATCGTTTTCTCCGATCACCCAATCTTCCTTCTGTACCGAAAGAGCGTTTTTTCTTTGATGATCGTCGGTCGCAAAAGGAAACGGAACAAAAACGGCCGGACGCCTAAACGCGATCACTTCAAAAACAGTCATCGCACCTGATCGGCAAATGAGCAGATCTGCTTGCTCATAAAATTTTTGCATCTCATTAGAAAAAGCAAAAACCTCCGCTTTGACGTTCAAATTTCGATAAAATTCTTTAAACACTGCATCTTCATCGCGCCCCGTCTGATGAATGACTTCCAAATTTGGAAATTCTTTTAGAAGCGTCGGAAGTGCCTCTCGCCATTTTGCATTTAATTTTTTTGCGCCCTGAGATCCACCCAAAATAAAAATGGTCTTTGGTGGCCAAGAAAAGGGTTTCACTTTTTCAGCGATCTGGATCGTATGAGAGCGAAGCGGAAGATCGATCAGCTGAAAGCGAGGAATTTGAAACGCGGAGAAGGCTCGAGTAAAATACGAAAATAATCGATTGGCCAAACCGGGAGTCGAGTTCTGTTCCAAAATTCCGACGCTCCATGAACCGATCGGTCTCAAACAAATGGCGGCCATCACCGTAGGTGCACTTGCGTAGCCACCCACACCTAGAATAATTTTGGGCCGCCGAGAGAGAAGTAAACAGCAACTCTCTAAAAATCCGATCGCCATATAAAAAATGCCGACAAATTTAGAAACCAAGCCCTTACCTTTTAATCCCTTCGCCTTAATAAAATGAATCGACATTCGGGGGTCGGATAAAGTTGTACGACCTTCAATTCCATTTTTTGTTCCGACAAAAGTAACTTTAAAATCCGGATAAAACTTTAAAAATTTTTCAGCGAGAGCAACGCCCGAAAAAAAATGTCCCCCGGTTCCTCCGCCGCAGATAAAAATTTCTGGATTTTTCATTTGATATCTTCGTTACGCCGAGAACTAAGACTTTGTAATATTCCAAGCGCTAGAAGGCAGGCCAAAAGCGAACTTCCGCCGCTACTGAAAAAAGGCAGCGGAAGACCCTTCGTAGGAAGTAGTCCAAAGGTCACCATCATATTCAGGAGTGCCGGCAGAACAAGAAAAAGAGTTACGCCACAACCTAAATAATATCCAAAAGTAGAAATTTGAGATCTCGTAATTCGAGCACCTAAGTAAAGGACACCCAAAAATAAACTTACGATGAGTATAACTCCCACAACGCCAAGCTCTTCTCCGAGAACAGAAAAAATAAAATCCGTATGCGCTTCTGGAAGATAAAAAAGTTTCTGCTGCGAATTTCCAATTCCTACACCCGTCCAGCCGCCGTTAAAAAAAGCCAAATACGATTGAATCACTTGAAATCCTGATCCCTGAGAATCTGCAAACGGATCCAAAAAGGTAAGCACACGCTTTGCGCGATAAGCGGCTTTCATCACCACGAGTACAATGGCAGGAATCGTCAAAATAAAAAGTCCAGAAAGGTAGGTCATCGGAACACCGCCAATAAACCAAAGCGCAATGCTCAAAACCAAAACACTCATCGCTCCGCCAAAGTCAGGCTGCAAAATAAGAAGAAACATCATGGCGCCCGTAACAATCAGAAGAGGAAGAAATCCTTTATTAAAAGAATTTAAACGATCCGAACGGAGAGTGAGAGTTGCCGAAATATAAAATACCAAAAGAAGACGTGCGATTTCTGACGGCTGAAAACGAGTGAATCCAAAAGAAATCCACCGCTGCGCCCCGCCAGCAGACGCACCAATTCCAGGTAAAAAAACCGCCAGCAAAATTAAAAGCGCTGTCACTAAAAAAAGCATTCTAAGCTTCACGAGTCGAACAATGGGGATTTGCGCGACTACAAAGTAGAGACACCAACCGGCAACTAAAAAGAGCGCCTGCTTTTTTACGAAATAAAAAGCATCTCCATATTTTTGAAGGCCCATGACGGCCGAAGAACTGTAAATCATTAAAAGCCCAAAGGCCGTTAAAAGAATTCCCATTCCAAACAAAGGAAGGTTCGAAAACCCAGCAATCAGCCGAGATTCGGATTGGTCATGAAATCGAGGCGCCTTTTCCCAGCTCACAACTCATTGTAATCTCAAGAAGACTTCACAATCAACCAAACGAGAAAATTAAAAGACGCGGTGCATTAGAGCAAATGCTCCGAAAATCAGCAAACGGGTCAGGCCTCGAATGCCTAACCCGTTTTAAGGAAGCAAATGAAATTTCTGCTATTTCTGAATCTCGAGCGCATCCGTAATGGCTGTCCGCAATTTAATGGCCATCTCATAAATCTCATTTAGAGTAAGAGAGTTAACATCTGGAAATCCAACGCCGTAGTCGTGCTCCTGACGAAATCTCATGGGCACTTCAGATAGTATTCCATCCAAGTTCTTATTGTAATTGTTCCACAAGTGTTTTTTGCTTTCAACGGATTTTAAAAAAAGATCTATTTGTGCAACAGCTCTAGCTGAAGCAATATCAATGTCGTTTTCATGAAGCATATCATGAATAAAAATAGATAAAAGTAGCTGATCTCTTGCCGACAATGTCGATAAGAGAGAATCGATCTTTCTCATTACTTTTGAAAATCGGTTCAGATATAAAAGATAAATCGAATAATCCTTCAGTGTTGTTTTTTTTATACGGCGACTAAATTCGGGAATAATCTCACCGTCCAGAAGGCCAGCAGCATGAAAAAAGTCGTGAATTGGAAAATTTTTAAAATTAAACACTTGCGCGTCAGCCTCCGCAATCTGTTCCACATCAGCTGTCGTCTTTGGGTGCGGTAGATTTCCTATGCTGAGAAGTCCGAATCCAAAGTTTTTGTTTAATTGAAGGTAAGAATTGCCGCCAATCTCAGGAATGGGAAGACCAAAAGCAAACTTATTCAAAATTGATTCATAAGAAATTTTTGTACGTATCATTCGTATCATTCTCTCGGTCGTGTCACCGAATTCATGCATATCCACACGAAGGTTGGGGCCCAAGAGGATGAAGAGTAGAGTGAGACGACTTAGTTGCCCATAATTCATGCGCTGCGATTTTAAGGATGCCGTAAGATCCATTTCAGCAGCTTCAATATCTGAAAGTAGTTCATTTAAAATATTTAGTTCCCGCCGCCGCCATCTTGCCATCCATTTAAAATGATATTCATCTTCATACGTTCGTCTTAGCTCATCTTCTGATGGTATCGTCAGAAGCAATTCTTGATATGACTTCTTATAAGCATCAAGTTGAGGAGCAGCCCACACTCCAAAAGTAGGTAGAAATTCCGACGCATCGATGAGCGCCATGACCTCTGCCACTGATAATTCGGGATGTTCAAGACGAGCACGATGGGCTTCAATCATCAAATTTTGATAGGATTTTTCTATGAGTCCGTCAGTAGCCTCTTTTATTTTATTGAGAACAATTTTAATTTTATATTCTCTATGTTTTTTGCTTAATATTTGAATCGCTTTTGTACATAAACTAGGAAGTCGAAAAGCAAAAATCGGCTCAGGATTTTGATAAATCAAAAAGAAAACAACAAAAAACACTCGGCTATAAAACGCCATTTTTCTCCTCTCTCATCAATGAGTGCAAGATATGTGCCAAAAAAGGGGCCTTATATCGCTGTCTTAACCTATTGAGACGACCTATGCCGATAAATTCGGAGGCATTAAAGTCCCATTAAAAGGGTTCGTGTTGAACGGGTGCTGACTCTTCGTCTTCGTCAGATCGAATAGAGCTTTCTAATCTCACTCCAAAAATATTCGCCACGCTCTTCGTAATTTTTAAACTCGTCGTAACTTGAACAGCCGGGAGATAGAAGTAAACAATCGCCTGTCTTGATCGTTGGCAAAATGGATTTCAGAAGTTCTTCGAGAGACGGAAAACTGATCATATCGAGTTTAGAATTTTTTAATTGCTTGCGGATTGATTCTGCAGCTTCTCCATAGATCAGTATTCGATCGAGTGCTCGTGCGACGGTGGCGAGTCTTGAGAAATCATCGCCCTTAAACTTGCCGCCCAAAATCAATTGAACACGACTAAATTCTTTTTGAAACGTGCGTAGACCATACATCACGGCGTGAACGGTTGTCGCTTTGGAGTCATTTACAAAAGTTCTGCCTTCGAGATCTTGTTTTCTCTCAAGACGATGCGGAAGACGCGGCAAACTTTTTAGTAAAGTGTTTTGAAAATCAAACTTTAATTTTTCAGAAAGGTAGTGAGTCAGTTCAAGAAGAATCTGCGATAAATTTTCTCGATTGTTATACGTAATCACACTCCGAGATGTTGGAAACGAGGGCGCAAGCGGAACGGGATAGGCGGCTTTCGCTGCGAATCTCAAAAGTCCCCATTTGGCATTGTGATAGTCGGTGATCGAATCATATCGATCCAAATGATCCGTATCTAAATTTAAAATTACGACGAGCTCAAATTTGGCGGCCTTTAGTCGCTCTGCTTGAAAACTTGAAATTTCAAGAACAGCGATATCATAAGGCTCTGACAATGCATCAGCCATCGCCGTTCCCAGATTTCCACCCACAAAAATTTTTAATTTTGGAAGAGCTCGCTTGAGCACTTCGCCTAACTGAGTGGTGAAGGTGGATTTTCCGTCTGTGCCGGTGATGGCAATTGTTTTTCCCTTAAATCTTGAACAAAAAAAATCGATTTCTCTTGCTTCAGAAGCAATGACATCTTTAAAAAAAGGACGGCGAGGATCAATTCCTGGAGATATAAAAACCTGGGCGGGTAAATACTTTTTCCAATTAAAGTAATCAAACGTTGCCGTGATCGTTTCGATTTCTTCAAATTTTGATTCGAGACCTGTCGATCGTGAGATCACTAGTTGGTCGCCATTTTCTACGAACGCAATCTTTTCGCCATCGATTTGTCTCGCGATCGCTAGATTTACTTTTCCTAGGCCTAAAAATAAAGTCTTCATAAGGTAGTGAATGTCTATCGCAGTTTTAGTGCGCTCAAGGCAACAAACGCAAACAAAATAGACAAAATCCAGAATCTTACAATCACTTTAGATTCTGCCCAGCCAGAGAGCTCAAAATGATGATGAATGGGAGCCATTTTAAAGATCCGCTTTTTCTTCCACTTATAATATCCAACCTGGGTCATGACCGACAGCGCTTCAATCACGAACAAGAAGCCGGCCATTAAAAAAATAAATTCTTTATGAGTTAAAAGTGCGACCGAAGATAAGAGCCCCCCGAGTGCAAGTGATCCCACATCCCCCATAAATATTTCTGCGGGATAAGAATTAAACCACAAAAATCCAAGCCCCACCCCAATGACAGACGCCATAATAATGGAAAGCTCCCCTGCCCCTTGCAAATGCTCAAACTGAAGATAATTCGAAAAAACAGCATGTCCTGAGACATAACTCGTGATGAGAAGTACAAAAGCCGTCGTCATCACCGGAACAATCGCAAGTCCGTCGAGCCCGTCAGTAAGATTCACGGCATTCGAAGACCCACACAAAATTAAAAAGCCCCAAATAAAAAACAGTCCTCCCAAATTAAGGGCCATGCTTTTTAAAAACGGAAAATGCACAGTGGTATCGATTCCCCCGTATTGAATCGCAAGATAGGTTGCGAGAAGAGAAAGAAGACCGAGGCTAATCATTTTCGCGCGAAAGCTAACGCCTTTCGTGTTTTTCTTTGAAAGTTTTAAATAGTCATCCAAAAAACCGACCGCTCCAAAAGATACTAAAACACCAAGAGCAATCCAAACTGAAGGAACGTCGAGCCGACAAAACAGAAGAGAAGAGACTAAAATTCCAATGACCATCATCAAGCCCCCCATCGTGGGAGTTCCTGTTTTCTTCAAATGGCTTTTGGGTCCATCATCTCGAATCATTTGTTTGATCGATTTAGAGTTCAAATATGCGATAAGCTTTGGCATCAAATACATCGCAAGAAGAAATGAAGTAAAAGAAGCGACCAGACAACGAAAGGAAATATAGTGAAATAAGTTTCCGATCAGTTTGTCCGGAAAAAAATATTGAATTAATTGGAAGAACATTTTTTTCCTTTTTGATTTTGAATTCCAGTGAGAATGACTTCTCGATCGTCAAACGCAACTTTCGTGGTACCTAAAATCTGATAGTCTTCATGACCTTTTCCCGCGACCAGAAGCACGTCATTTTTTTCTAGTCCAAAAAGACTCTTTTCGATGGCTAATCTACGATCAGATTCCACATGCGTCGGTTTAATTTTTTGAACACCGTTTAAGATCTCTTGAATGATGGCCTCAGGATCTTCCGTTCGAGGATTATCGGAGGTGATAAAAATTTCGTCGGCATAAAGTTCAGCGATGGCACCCATCTTCGGACGTTTATAACGATCGCGATCTCCTCCACAACCAAAGACTACTTTTAATTTTCCTTTGGTAAGAGGACGAAGGGTGAGAAGAACATTTTCTAGTGCATCCGGTGTATGTGCATAATCTACAAACGCAAAACCTGCAGGTACCGAAACTCGTTCCAGCCGCCCGCGAACCGGAGACTGAGAATCGAGAGATCTTTGAATTATCTTGGGATCTATTTTAAGTGCAAGCGCTGCCGTGATCATTCCCGCCATATTTTCGATATTGTATTTTCCAATAAGTTTTGAATGGAACTTCAAATTCTCTTTTCCCGCTCCGGAGATCGTGACGGAACTTCCGCTAAGATTTGTCTCCCAGGTTTTGATAATTACTTTCTGCTCGCTAGGAATTCCTTCAAATGCCCAGGTAAAAACGTTAATCCCAGAATTCACACGAACTTCTTCAGCAAGACGCGATCCATAAGCTTTATCGTCGGGAAGAACGGCGATTTTATTTTTCTTTTTACTCGAGGCAAGCAGTTCAACGAAAAGCTTTCGCTTGGCCTGGAAATAATTTTCCATATTTTTATGATAATCGAGATGTTCAGGCGTCAAATTCGTAAAGAGTGCAAGATCAAGCTCTAGTCCGAGAAGTCGATTTTGTTCGAGCGCGTGCGAACTTGCTTCGAAAACAAACGCATCGGCACCTTTTTGTTTTAGTTCTGAAAAAGTTTTTTGAAGAACCGTGAAATCAGGAGTGGTGAGTTCGGACGGAATACTGATTTTTTCGAAGTGAGTTTCGATGGTGCCGAGCCTTGCAGGTCTTTTTCCAGATTCTTGCAATAAGGATTCCATCAAAAAAGTGGTGGTTGTCTTACCGTTTGTTCCAGTCACTGCTGCACAAAAAGTGTCGCCGCTAGGATTCTTGTAAAAATCCTTAGCAGCGAGTGCCATTGCGAGTGTTGCATCTCGAACAAGAATGATCGCCGCCTTGGTTTCGAATTTTTCTGGAATCTTTTCGACAACAAAAGCGGCTATTTGTGGAAGCTTAGAAAGCTCATTCAAAAAATCATGGCCGTCTTTTGTCGGACCTTTTCTGGCAAAGAAAACGATTTGTTTGCCGCTCGCTTTTTCCGCCGCGCGAGAATCGGAGGTTATTTGATCGACATTTCCATCTGCAGATCCTTTGAGCCAAATATCTGCGGCTTTAAAACTCTCAATCCAACGCTTTAGCATTCGTTACAAATTATCAGTGTAAAACGGTGAATGTCATCTTTTTCCGAGGTCCAAAATGACCTTCGTTTTGTCAGAAGTCTCCTTTAAGAGAATTGTAAGAACGTCGTTTATATAGTATTGCCTCAAATACGCTCAACAGAGGGCAAGGCAGGAATACAAAAACAGTATGAATTTTAACTTTGCTAAAATTTTATCGTTTACGCTGACATTATTTGTTCCCCTATTTTCACCCTCAAAAACGTCTGCGGGTATTTGTGAAAAGGTGATTTTGAGTCTTTGGAAAAAAGCCCATAGCCATCTTCCTTGGGTAAAAGCTTCGACAAAACTTCAATATACACTCCGTATCGAACTAGTGCGTATAGGCGATCGAAAAGTCATCGATATAAAAGAATTTTCGGCCCTCGAGAGAACTGTGCTATCAAATTCAAGAACTTCGTTTCATTTAAAGGATCCAGTTCTGCCTTCGTCCGGCAATATAGGCATTTCTATAACCTATCGCTTAGATGCCGAAGATGCCTGGAAAAAAACGGGACAAGCCCAAGTCAGATTTCTTATTGATGGAAAAAATTTCTATAGTTGTGGAGGATTAAATTTAAAGAACGATTATCTGGACTCAATGGAATTTCGTTCAAGCGAATTAACAAAACTCGGGTATTTTGCAAAGGTCAGTCTGAAGTGGACTCCCGCTTTAGAGTTGTCTGCTACAAAATAATCAGGGACTTACTTAAAATAAATTTTAGTATGCTGGTCTGCTGCCGTTTCTTCTCGAAAGGCTGTGCCAAATCCGATGAGATCATATTTGGCTCGCTGATCTTGCGGGAGATCTTTCACCTCTTTCAAAACTTCTTGAAAACTTTTACCCACAAACCGATTTCCCTCGGTCAGTGACTCCTTTGAACGAACAGCCGCAATCGTCACCGGATTATCTCGTTCAGGAGGAACACCCAGAACGGCCAGAGAACGAGACGCCATTCGACGAAACGACGGAGCCGCCGTCATCCCACCGGAACTTCGTCCACTTGGATCATCGTACATCACGATCAATACAAACGCAGGATCATACGCGGGAACGTAGCCGACAAAACTAACGACCGTATGATCGGCAGAATACGTTTTATATTTTTTTCCACGTGCATTTTCTTTTTCGATTAACTTCTGAGACGTTCCTGTTTTTCCAGCGATTCGATAACCATCAATCGCTGCTTGAAGTCCTGTCGATCCAGGCTCTGTCACATGAATAAGCATATCGGTTAAATGTTTAGCTTCGTCCGGTGCTAAGATTTCTTGAGACTCCACCTTTGCACTCCAAACTACATCCGGCGCGCCCGCTCTGGTTTTAGGAGCGAGAACTTTTGAAACGACGTATGGCTTCACGAGAAGTCCCCCGTTTGCAACCGCGGCAACTGCTCGCACCATTTGAAGTGGCGTGACAGCCAAGCCCTGGCCGAAAGCAATATTTGCAAGTTCAATGGGTTTCCAATTTGAAGCCGATCTCAAAAGACCTGAAGCTTCTCCTGGTAAATCGATTCCGGTGACATCTCCAAATCCAAATTTTTTGATCGTATCCTCAAGATCCGCCGCTCCAATTTTCAAACCTAACTTCGCGGACGCCACATTCGACGAAACCTCGAGAAGTTCCTGAAGTGAAAGCCATCCGTATTTATGATTGTGATATTCCTTGATCACATGACTTCCCACTCGAAAAGATCCATTCTCGCCAAAAATTTGAGAGTCCGCGGACATTCCGAGGTGCTCTAAACTTGCGGCCGCAAGAATAACTTTGAATGTACTTCCCGGCTCATACACATCCGAAACAGCGCGATTTCTGAGTGGTTCGTAATCTTTTCGTTTTCCATCCACAGAGGCCATCGCGAGAATTTCGCCGGTCTTTGGATTCATCATAATAGCTTCGCCAGAAAGGGCTTCTTTTTCGCGAACCGTTGCATAAAGTTCATCTTCAATAATTCTTTGAATACGAACATCTAAGGTCGACACAACATGATGGCTCTCAAACCATTCACGTTCAAAATCATCGAACAAAAGTAGACGACCGAGTGCATCCCGGATTCCTCTCGCACCTACTTTGTCGGACGAAAGCAAATAAGAATCGTATTTCTTTTCAATTCCTTCAAGCCCCACTCCGTCGAGGCCGGCGACACCCACGATACTTTTCCCTACTTCACCGTGAGGATAAATGCGCTTACTTTCTTTTCGAGAATAGACGCCGTCGATATTCAAAGCTTCAATTTTTTTTGCAACCGAATCGTCGACTTCTCGTTTGAGCCAAACAAAAAATTTCTCCTGGCTGAGAAGGGTTTTTAATTTCTGAATATTTTGACCCAGAAGCGGCGCGAGCTGGGCTGCCGCGATTGCAGGATTTTTAATGACTTTAGGATTTGCAAAAAAACTTTTCACGATCACCGAGAGTGCAAGATCATTTCCATTTCGATCGACAATTGCACCGCGAGAGGTAATCAAATCTTCCGTTTGAGTTTGTTTATTGAGCTTTTCTTTTCCACTCGCAATTCGTTTAAGTCTCTGATCAGGCGCTACTTGAAACTGGATGGATCTTCCGACCACAAGCGCGAATCCGATAAATAAAAGAATAAACAAAAACGATGATCGATTCCGAGAAGGCGAACTCAAGGAATCACCACAATTTGTTTCGGCTCGGGCTCAGCAAATCCTTTGACAGAGATTCTTGATTTGATTCGTTTTTCTGAAACCAAATCAGCGAGATCCACTCTGAGTTTCAACTGCTCTTCACGAAGCTCTCGCTCGTAAGCTTTGGCTTCTTCAAATTCGTAGCCAAGTTCCGTAATTCGAAGCCGAATAATAATCATGAGAGCGCTGTATAAAAAAACCGCACCCACACAAAGAACGATCACTCTTTTATAAGACTTCATCTTCGTCCCTCATTCGCATCTTCGGTATTTTTCAATTCGCGAGTGTAAACGCGAAGTTTGGCTGAACGACTCCGCGGATTTTCGCGACTCTCTTCTCGAGAGGCTTGAAGCACTTTTTTATTCACCGGCGTTAGTCTCCCCTTCAAACCCCATTTTACTTCACGATCCTCTAAACTATGAAACGTTAAAATGCCTACTCGTCCGTTTATTGAAAGAATCTCCGGTAAATCACGAATCAGTTCTTGCAATACTGAGAATTCGTCGTTCGCTTTCATTCGTAGCGCTTGAAAAACTCGGGTGAGCGGATGTCTTCCTTTTGGATTCTTAGCGGTGAGCGACGATCCGAGAGCCTCTACGAAGTTTTTCGTCGTGGTGATCGGGCCTCGTCTTCTTACGTCCACCCATTTTCTTGCGATGAATTTTGCTCGCGACTCTTCTCCATATTCAAAGAGAACATCCCTCAATTCATCTTCGCTGCAATGCGCCAACCAATCTGAAATGGGCTCACCTTCGTTTGGATTCATGCGCATATCGAGGGGCCCATCTTTTTGAAAACTAAAGCCGCGATCGGCGCGATCAAGTTGATGCGAAGAAACTCCAAGATCAATAAAAAGCCGATCGAAGGGACGGTCGATTTGACTTTTGATTAATCGAAAATTCGAATGGCAAAAATGG
>JAQBPA010000061.1 GCA_028287765.1 Bacteriovoracaceae bacterium | reverse complement strand
TTCAAGGGCTACAGAATTTAAAATCTTGAAAAACCCGCCGAATTCTCCATTTTTGGAGGGCATATAAATTGATTTAAAATGGTTTCCAGCAGTTTTCAAAAGATGTGGGTAAGAGAAAGCTCGAAGGTGCCACACCCCTCCCAGCCTGAATTGCATTTATTGTGATCTCCTCCAATTTATTGTAAGACTGTCCGTTCTGGAGGTTACGAATGGGTTCAATTTATAGGGTGGTTTTCTTAATTTTATTAGCATCTCGTTTCGACTTTGCGCTTTACGCTGAGAAAGATTTCAGTGCCGCAGAAAACGCGCCTCCTGATTTCGAAAAAGTGAATCAGCTTTCCGATTTAATTAAAAACTATACCGATACTCTTCAGAAAAGCGCGGATCGGGATCTTAAAACGGAAGCTCGCGAAAGAAATATATGGGACTCGATTCAAAGAGCGAGAGCGCCACTTGAACTATACGAGCGCGCATTTCTGAGATCGAGTGATCGCGAAGTATGCCTAACGAGACAATTGAATATTCTGCAAAATTTAATCGCTGCGGGAAATGTTGAAGAGGCCAAAGAATTGGCGGCGGCAATTCAACGACTCAAAGACGCTCCTGAAGCCAAAGACACTTCTTTAGAGAAGAGCATAACGGATATTCAAAAGATTAAGAGTGACTTCAGCAGCGCGATCGAGCGGTCGCGATCGGATCTTGTTCTCACAAGCATTTTAAATTCCATTTTAGCTCAGCTCCAAAATGAAATGAATCAAAAGAAAGATCTTTTAAAAAATCAAAAAGAAGTAACCGAAAAATTATTTCTAACGTTAAGAGATCTCAAACTAGCTCAGGGCAACATGACTGTTTGGGTCGCCGAGAGTAAAGACAGATTTGTGAGAGCATTATCTACCGGCGGCCACTATTACTCTGACAAGATCGCAGCAGAGGAAAAGTTAGCTGGTGCTACGTCGGAACTATCCTATGTAAAAGAGAGTCTCGAAAAGAAAGATGCAACGATTGCCGAACTAACAAAAACTCGAACAGATTTGAATACTCAGATTGCTCAAATGGCAAAGCAAATCGAAGATGGCAAAAAAGAGGCAAAAAAAGTTCAGGAAAAAATAGAAGCGGAAAGTAAAAAAGCTGTGGAAGACCTGAACGCAACAAACTCAACTCTTCAGGCCCAAATAGCGGCTTCAAAAGAGCCTTCAAAAATCAGAAAAATCTGGAATAAAATCTCGAATTATTTCTAAATGATGTCGCTGGTTAGTGAAGGTTCGAGAGATAGTTTGAACAGATCGACCCACTTCCCTAAGTCACGGATTCATAGTATATAAGACAAACGAAAAGAGGTCCTCATGCTTTCGATTTTATTCCTTTCTGTCATTTCAATGGTTAATCCCAATACTGCTAGTACGAAGTCACCCGAAGTGATTCCGAATTCTGGTTTCGATATTGTGAGTGATTATGATGACACTCTTAAAATGTCGAATGTTCCCGATGCGCTTAAAATGGATACGGTTTTTAGATCTCTTTTTTCTCATAAAATTTTTGCGGGGAGTTCCGTGCTAATTAATGCGCTTGTGAATTCTTCGCGTCGGGCGGCCGAAAACGAATCTCAAAAACAAATTCGATTTATGGTGATCACGGGTTCTCCGCCTGTTCTTAAAAGTAGAATTGATAGCGCGTTAACCAAAGCACTCTTTCCGGATTATTATTTGCGTCTCAGAGATTGGAGCACAGAAACAGATTTGCGCGCGTATAAAACTAAAATTCTTCTGGCGACCATGAATCGAAAAGCGCTTCTTTTCGGCGATGATACAGAACACGATCCTGAAGCTTACGATGATTTTCAAAAGCTACGGCCAGAAATGGTTTTGGCGGTTTATATTCATCGAATCACAGGCAATGATGTCATTAAGCCGGGACAAAAAACTTTTTTAACGCCCTTCGACATTGCTTATTCTGAATTTCAGGCAAAACGTCTTAATGAGGAGCAAGTTGCTGCGGTGGCGGCTTCTATTTTAGAAGTCGAAAAATCTAACTATGGAAATATTCTTCCTAACTATGCTCTCGGAGGTTGCGCGAAGAGATCGGAGCGAACTTGCGGGCTCACGGATATGACCGTCAAAGGCGCAAAGCTTGTCGAACTTCTCTGTAAGCAAGTAGCCGATCGAATGGAAGAAGTTTGCAAAGGTATTGAAAACAATGCGGCGGAATTAAAAAAAGTCGAACGGCGAGATATCAAGCTTCAGCAGCTTCAATTCAACTCCCGAGCTCCGTAATTATTTAATCCCGAGCTTTCGCTTGATTGCGGTCTCGTCACAGGGACCTTCGAGTTTTCCAGAAGCGACTTGAAGCTCGGTCCAACATCCCGTCACTTTTTCAAATTCTTCAGTTCGCATCAGGCGATGGAATGTGATTCGAGCGGTATCCATTTTAGAGATCGAACTGATCGTTTGAAGTCGTGCTTGTCTCCAGGTTTCTTCAACAATCACTAAAGTATTTAAATCGACTGTTCCTTCTGCGTATCTTTTTTGATTATCAATAAAATCTTGATGAGCACTTTCTTCTCCAATTTTTGATGCCGCAATTTCCTCTTCAAGCGAGCGGATGGTTTTCAAATTGCGGTCGAGGAGTCGCTCGATTTCAATTTTCGTGCCTTGGGCTTGAGCTTGAAAGATTCTGCCGCTGCCGTGGACGAGCTCTAAGTTTCTAAAATAGCCTAAACCAAGATTCACCAGTGAACCTTTTGCTTTTAAATTTTTATAAGAAAGATCGATTTGTGGATTTGTTGAAACAATTCCGGCTAGATTGGCAGAACTGGTTCCCGAAGCATTCGAGTACGCTGAAATATCACTGATGAATGCGAAGTCAGCTTGCCAATCATTGGGAGCGGCCTCTTCTAATAAATAGACTAACTGAACCATCTCAGGGGCACGGTCTTTAGCTTTTTTATTTGCTAATTCTATGGGCAATGTTTCTACAAGCGATGGAGGCAGATGATGTTTTTCGATTCCAAGTCGAATCCCAGGGCAAACACCTAGAGAGGCACGTAGATCTTCGTTTTCTTGAATTAGAAATTGATTCATTTGCTCAATGGATATTTCTACTTTTTTTAAACTTTCAACGGCCTTATTTAAATCTCCACTCGTTGAAAGACCTGCCGCGTAATTTTCTGAAACGAGTCGATGGAGAAGAAGCGCGTCTTGTTGATCCTCTTTTAAAGAGTCCATTCCTTCATAATCGGCGTCCATTTTTTCAAATACTGCATAAGCCGATGCAAAGGCGTTCAAGTCGGCAATAAGGAAGCTCATTTTTTCTGCATTGTATGCATCCTTTGCTTCGGCATGTTGCGCCCAGTAGGTCGGTACAAGAAAGGGAAGGAAATATTCAACAGAGTCGACAAGAAAACTTGGATTTGTGATGGAGCCAACAAGCATATTTAAATTGAGAGATGGAAAAAGATTGGCACGAGCTAAATTGACTGCCTTTTTTGCCTGATCAACTCTGATCGCACCCACAAGAAGACTTGAATTACCTTGCAGTAAAAGTCTTCGAACGCGACTCGGATTAAGCCAAAGAATTCGATCTCCGTTTGCGTCAGTTTCTGGTGCCTGCTCTCCGGCGAGAGGACCACTTTCAGAAAACATTTCTGGATAATCATAGCAATACTTGGAAGTCGTAAGTTGTTCTTTGATTTGTTCAGCACTTTCGCATCCGACGAGCATCATTGTTAAAAGCGAACTGAAGCAGACTTTACTGAGAAACTTTGTATGCATCACTCGACCCTCTCAAGAACAGAGGCTGCTTCGGGGCAGTCTGTTGAATTGACGATTTCCCATGTATTCTTACTTCTCACGTATCGATAGATCTTTGGAACTTTGGGAGTTCTAAAACTCGCGTAAATAAAATCTTTTTGAATGGATATCACTTTGCTCAGTCGGACAGTCGAATCTTTCGAGTCGGTTGAAATTGGAAGTGAAATATCCGAAACCGTAGAACTTCTGTTTTCAGAATCAATTTTCAGCAATTTCATTTGATAAGTCGCATTTTTATGCGAAGTATTTTTGAGCCCAAAAACCAATTCGAGTGATTGATCATTTGCATTTTCATTCCAGCCTGCCTCTCCATCCACTTCGGATTGATCGAGATCCAGAATTTTAAATCTTTTGACCGATGACTTGGAATCCATGGCAACAAAACTTAACGAAAGGGCGTGAGATTCTAGCCAAATGATCGATCCATTATTTAAAATGAACGGACTCCATTGATCAGCCTTATCATCGACGGGAAATGGATCGAGGCTCTGAACGTGTTTTGTATCCATCCATTTAAAAACTTTTAAACGAAAGCGAGACGAGTTTGGATCGATCGAAGTGAATGCCGCTTCACGGTGCTCAAGATCAAAGAGGGGATTCCAGCAGTCGACCGGATTGCAATCAATCATGACTTGCGGATCCAGTTTTACAGGGTCATCAATGGAAATTTTTTCGATTAAAAATTGAGATGACGATGGGAGTAAAACGTTTTGAGCTTTTGAATCCAAAGCAAAGTGTTTTTTTGTTTCTCTGTTCCGATCCGAAAGAACTTGCTCCATAAATCGCGACGAATTCAAATCAGCTGCGATTTTTTGAGTTTTTCCATCATGCGTTTGCCAATCAAAAGATCCGAAATAAATTCCATTTCGGTAAGCATCGCCGTCAGCATGCTTTGACCCAATCACCGAAGCCTGAAAAATAACTTTCGTTTTTCCGTTTTCCGATGAAATCGCTAAGGGTTCATTAATATTGAGAAGCATGAAATGAGCACTCTCTGGATCATTCCAGTAGAGGGGAGAATGGTTGTCACTTGGAGATCCCTCTTCGATGAAAGTGGTTAAAAAAGCAGATATCGTTTGATCAGCACAAAAAAAACGAAATTGGGAGATGCTCGGTAGAGCTATAGCATTTTTAGAATTGTTGGAATCGCTGGAAGACTTCGAATAAGTCGGGGCATTATAAGCTTTCGAGGACGGAATTTTGTCCGTAAATCCGCAGGCGCTAAAGAGTAGTCCAAGCGAAAATAAAAATGTTATTATTTTGATTCTTTGCATCGTCGAACTCCCTGAATAAAGATATGAATCATGTGATCGAGAAACCGAGAGCGATAATCCGCTTGATCGAGTGTTACGCCCAAAAATTTTCGTAAGGTTTCATGCCGACGCGTCCAGTGATTAAGAAGACCATAAAAAAGTGTAGCGGCCATTCGGGGATCGATTTCAGAATGAATAAGATGTTTTTTCTTAGCCGCTTCAAAAAAACTGTTCAGAAGATTGAAGCTTGAAAGTAAGCTTTTACTAATTTCAGGATTCGCATGAGGCGCTCCTTCATCGCATTCACGTTGAACGAGAGTAGCGAGTTCAGGGTCATCGAGATACGATTGAATCATTTCGTCTGCAAAGAGTTTAAGTCTGACGATCATTTCGTCTTCAGAATTGGCAGGAGATAAAATTCTTTGTGCGACCAAAAAACCTTGATTCCCAAATCCTTCAAGACATTTTTTATAGAGCCCTTCTTTTCCACCAAAATAATAAGAGATCATTGCATTATTCGTGCCGGCAGCATCGGCAATTTGCTCGACCGTCGCGCCGTCATAGCCTCGAGCTGCAAAAATAGATTTGGCCGCACGGTAGAGAGCTTGTTCGGCATGCTTAGAAGTAGAACGAAAGGGTGTGCGCTTTAAAATCCGATTTTTTTTTAAAGGTGTAAGGCGAACAGACGTCCGAGAATTTTTTATTAAACTCATTGATTCATCCTTAACTCTTGAGTCCTTGATCCCTTTTCAAATGATTAGCATAATTGTGACAAGATGTTCATATTTAAATGGATTTTTTAATTTATTTAAATGAATATTTAACAATCAGATCTTTTTAGTGGGGGTATCTAGGACCGATGAACTTTTCGACTTTATTTCATTTTTTAGGTGATATCAAAACGACAGGCTTTCGATTCGCAATTTATTGTAGTCTTATTATAGGAGGCAGTCGTGCGTTTGCTGCTTCCGAGCCCGTGCTCACGATTCAAAATGCGGTGAAGCGTGCGATAGAAAATAATCCGAGTGTTAGAGATACTCGTGAAAAAATTCAGGAAGGAAAAGCCCTGAAGGGCCTCGCGATCTCAAATGTTCTTCCGTCTATTAATGGAGTTGGCAGTTATACACGAAAAAAAGATGCATCGAATGGTTCGAACTCACTCTTTCAGGGGCAGTCTTATAATTCTTATTCCTATGCCATTCAAGGTACTCAGCCTCTCTTTGCTTGGGGAATTCTTCCAGCGATTGAAGCTGCAGACCAAGAAATTGCCGTTCGGAAATCCAATATTGCCATTAGTGCTCGAGATTTGACGGTTTCGGTTATTCAATCTTTTTATCAGGTGATTTTAAATCAGCGTTCCATGGATACGTTAAAGAGGGAGAGGGGCGTTTATGAGCAGATTCTTCAAACTTCTCGTTATCGATTTAAAATAGGCCGAGGAGAATCTTTGGATGTTCTTCAAATTGAAACCGAGATCGCGGCACTCGATCCAAAAATAGTCACCGCAGGAAATGGCGTTAAAACTTCAGCCGCGCAATTAGCTAATCTTCTTGGTGATTTTGAAACAAAATCCGTAACGGTTGAGGGAATATTAGAAGCTCCGCCTATTTTGGATATTGATAATCGAGTAAAGACGCTCACTTCTTCTATTCCTGAATTCGAAAGACAACGTGCGAGCATTGAAGAGATGGCCAATAGCAAATCGATTTCGGCGAGCAAATATTGGCCACAATTAAATGCTGTCGGTTCTTGGGGAAAGACGGGCTATAAATTAAATAGTCTAGTCGACGACTATGCCACGATATGGTCCGCTGGCGTTCAGTTAACCGTGCCGATTTTTACTGGATTAGGTTCTATTCACGACGCTCATGTTTATGAGTCGCGAGTGGCGCAACTTCAAATCGAAGATGTTCAACTGAGACAAAATGTTTCGACCGATCAAATTACGGCAAAAGAAAATCTTGATACCGCTTGGAGTGTCATTCATTTCTCGGAAATCACTTTAGATCTGGCAAAGAAGACCGTTGCAGATGCGAGACAAAAATATAAGACCGCAACCATCGATTATATTCGACTTTTGACTGCAGAACAGAGTTTGCTCGATGCGGAAGTAAGTTTTGATCAGGCGAAATTCAATTATATTTCTGCGCTCACAACTTATTTCCAAAAATCTGGCTATCCGCTGGAAACGCTTGTTCAGATTTTAAGTGAGCAGCATGCATAACTAAGCAGGAGGACGTAAGTGGAGAAATTCAAAAAAAATAAATGGTTAATAGTTTTGAATTTAATTTTTATTTTTGGGTTTGAGAGCTGCGGTAGTGATAAAGATACGAATGATTTTAAAAATGAATTAGTCGCACGACAAGTTGCTCAAACAAAGCCTGTCGTAGGGCTTTTTCGCGGGAACATTTCCAGGATTAATGGAGACTCTCTCGGAGAACTCAGCATTGAATTTGTCGCAAGCACCAAAGTGAGCTCCACCGTGAGTGGACCCTTTGCCGATCGCCAGGCAGTTTTTAAAGCGGGGGTCGTACAATTTCAATCTGTAAAAACTTATTTCTCTTTCACCGAGGGATTTTATGATCCAACGTCGGGAGATATCCAAGCAGCGGGAGTCGTCAATCGAGTGAATGGCGAGAAGGCCACTTTACAACTCACGGGTAACCTTTCTGGAGACCAGATTAAAGGAACATTAGAGATCGATGGATCTCCTGCAAATAATGCTGTCTTTCAAGTTTCAAGAAATGCAGCTCCCGGATCTCTTGAGAGCTCAAACCTTTCTGATTCCAACATCGATACGGCTCAAAAATTTATCTCTTTTGGCGCGGATCTAGGAGATAAAAAACTTTTGATAAAACGCCTCTCGATCAGTCCTGAAGAGGATTTTATTGAGCCTTTTGTTTCTGTTAAGCTTCTGGATGTAACCGTTATACGAGATGGAGCGTCCACGACCCATTTTGCTAACGCTCTATTAAATTTACTGGATGGAAAACTATTCGCGCAGGCAACAAAGACTCCGTCGGACGGTGACTTAATTAGTTCAAATCTCACCTGTTATGAATTAAACGCTTCTTTCGAAGACGCCCGCGGCCTCGAACCTTCTTCGAAAGCATTGGCAGGCTTTCGCTGCGATGATTTCGGTAATCGGGTAGGAGACACGCCGGTAAAATATCGGAGAGCGAATTGAATTTCGTGGGAAAATTATTCCTATCGATTATTTTTTACGCCTCGCTAAATCCGAGTAGTATTTTTGCGGCAGATTCATCTCCCATTACGGTAGAAATTCCTGAGCGAGCAATTTCGGAGAAGCCAGAGGGCAGAATGCATTTGAGAGAGTCGCCGGAGTTTGATTTTAGTGTTTCATCTTGGGCCCCGAGTCTTTCAATAAGTGATCATAGCTCCGCGACAACTTCTTTTGATCGAAGTGATCTTCCGAGCCTTAAATTTTCTTTGATTGTGCCGACGTTTGGAGCTCTCGCTGATTTTGGCATTAAAGGACTCCTGGGCGTTTCGCTTTTAAAACTGAGTCGAAACGGAAGTGGTGGATTAAGCCAGACTTCAATGACCCAGTCTGGCTATCTCATCCCGATGGAAGTAGGCCTAGAAATCGCTCCGCGCGCTCTTTCTTGGCGAAAATTTCAGCCCTATGTGCATGCATCGCTACTTCCGAGTCTTTTTGCGACACCGGATTCTCAGGTCGATCGGGGTAAAGTCTATTTTGGTTTGCCGTATGGCTTTTCTGCCGGAGGAATTTTGGGTGTCGGACTCCATTCTCTTAAATTAAATTTAGCCGTCAGTTTAACGAACGGTCAAATTCAAGACGCGAGTATGTTTGGAGTGGGAGTTGAAGGAGGCATTCGTTTCTCGCTTTAATTGATTTTTTAGGAGGAGTAGAGTGTGTCCAATTTTCGTGCGCGGGCTCTGTTTTGTCTGGCCTTTTATTTTTGTGTCCAATCGCATTTAATTGCCCAATCTGATTTTAATTTTGAAGAGCTTCATTTGGGGCAAATTCATCAGGATTCGAAAATTTTTCCATCGCTATTTTCTGGAGTTCGATCTGATATTTCAAGTTATCGCGGTCAGTATAGCCAAGGGGGAAGTATAGGCCCCTTTATTCGTCCAGCATTGGCTTATCGCTCTCATAAGCAAGATGAATATTCTTTTAATCTAGAATATCGGTTTACTGCGGCGGGCGCCGAAGGTTTTGGAGATCGTCCCACCCCTTCAGATTTTAGTGAAAATGTTTTTTTTAGCCATCAAGGAAGCGCTTCTGCGTATTTTCACCTGAGTCCAAAAATTTCTGTGGGCGTCTTGAGTATTTTCCAAATGATGAATACAAATGGAGCGCCTAAAAAAAATAATTTCTCCATTTTTCTGAACCCTTCTTTCCAATTTGCACTTTCGGATACCTCGGCGGTTGCTGTTGCCTATCTTTATGAGAGAGTAACGAACTTTGACTCGACCCTTAGCTCGCTTAAGGATTCTGATACTGCGAATTCAGAGTTGGCCGATTCAAGTAAACAGACAAAAAATGAAGCAGAGCTGCTAAAAAGCGCTGCAGCATCTGCACAGACTCCCGTCCGAACTTTAAATGCCGGAGAAATTTCAGCTCGATTTAATCTCGAAGAAGATATTCGTTTAAAGTTTTCAATCATTTCTGGAAAAAATGGAAGCAATTTCCCTTCAGGTGGGAGTTATTATAACGCTGCTCGAGTTGATGCGGGTGCAAAAATTTTAAAGCTCAGGGTTAAAGCTCTTTATCAGTTTAATGCTGACGTAAATTCGTATAAGAGTGGGCAGTATTGCCTAAAGCATCGAGGAAGACTCTTGCTTGCTTATCCACTAGTGAAGGGTTGGACGATTAATCTTGAAAATGGTTTTCTTGCTGATGCTTCGGCTCTACGTCGCTCGGGCCAAGGAGATAAACCTAAATATACGGACGAGCAATATTTTGGCATTCTTTATAGCTTCTGAAAGTAAGTTAAATCCTTCTATCATTTCAAATATTTAAGTCTATTGTGGTCCCGTAGAAAACCCCATATAATTAGCATAGCTAACTATTTGGAAGCTCTATGCCAGACGATTTCGAATATGCTAAAGAAATTTTAGAAACGATTCCTTTCTTGATGCGGTCGATACGCTCAACTATGCGAGGGATCGCGAAGTCTGATTTAACAGTTCCACAATTTAGAATTCTTAATCATATTTCTAAGGCGCCTCTGATCAATCGCGATCTTTCCGATTGGATGGGTGTTGCGGCACCCACAATGACTCGAATGGTAGATCCGCTTGTAAAGCGCGGACTTATCATTCGATCTGAAGGTCGCGATCGAAGAGAGAATATTTTAAAATTAACAAAGTTAGGCATTTTAAAAACAGACGCGATTCGAAAAGTAATGAGAAATAAATTGGTCGCACGTTTGAAGAAGGTTCGCCCTAGTGAAAAAAATAAATTGAGCTCGAGTTTAAAAGTTCTTCGCGAGGTACTTGCAGGATGACGCTTTCAGAAATTTCTATTCGACGGCCTGTATTTGCATGGATGCTCATGTTCGGACTCATTATTTTTGGCGCAATCTCCTTTAACCGAATGGGCATCAGTCAAATGCCGGACGTAAATTTTCCGGTCGTGAATATTTCGATGCAGCTCGATAATGCCGCTCCCGAAGTCATGGAGATGGACGTCGTTGATGTTGTCGAAGATGCCGTGATGGGGATTGAAGGCCTTAAAAATGTGACGTCAAGCGTGAGCCAGGGTGTTGCCAATATTACTTGCGAGTTTGAACTCAGTCATAGTATCGACGTGGCTCTTCAAGAAGTCGAAAATCGAATTGCTCAAGTTCAAAAGCGGCTTCCCACAAAACTTTATCCCCCCGTGATTACAAAAACAAATCCCGAGGACCAGGCGATCATGTGGGTTATGGTCACGGCCGAAGAGACGATTCCGCTTTATCAGCAAATGATTTACGCAAGAAATACTCTGAAAGATCAGCTCTCTTCTATTTCGGGGGTGGGAGATATTACACTCGGCGGTTACGTGGATCCGAACC
>JAQBPA010000114.1 GCA_028287765.1 Bacteriovoracaceae bacterium | reverse complement strand
CAATCTAAGCCTCTGCTTTTATTGAATTTTTTTAAATATTGCTCTGACCCCTGCAGCCTGGTGCCTGGCACCACACCTGGCACCGCGTGCTGCCTGGCACCTTTTTAATAAAAGAGTCTGGTGGGGCCTAGGATGTTCTCTTCGTTTTGATTTTCAACTTCGATTGAATAGAGATTTGATCTGACGTTGGGTTTGTAAACTTGATCGACAGCAATCGATACATAGCCGGATTGATTTTGGATTCTTCCGGAAACTAAAAGGGTCCATTCTTTTTGGATGAGGGATTTAAATTTTTGATAAATAGGTGGAGTGAAGACTAGATTTAAAAATCCTCTCTCGTCTTCTAAGGTTATAAAAAACATTCCGTTGGCTGTGGGGGGGCTTTGAATGATTTGGACCATTCCAAAAACAAAAGCTCGACCATTAGGGCGTTTGGTTTGAAATCCATCGGAGAGAGTGATTTGGTGAAGCGGGATATTAAAATTCCATTGATATTTTTTCATGAGGGTTACGGGATGGTGTTTGAGCGTGGTTTCCATGAATTTAAAATCGAGGAGCATGGAATCCATTTCATGTAGATGAGGAAAATTTTTATTTTCTTTATTTTCAAATTTTAAACTGTCTCGACTTAAGGCGAGTGCCTTCCAGTATTCCTCTCGTTTTTTATCCGATTCACAAACCATGGCGAGAGAAGCTCGTTCTTCTCGGTTAAAAATAAAAAGATCTATTTCGCCCTCTTGTCTTCTTTGAATGAATGCTTCTACATTTTTTTTCTGCATACTTCGAACACAGCGAAAACCTAATCGGAGCGCGTGAGTTTCATGTCCCTCCATTTTTTCAAGCTGATGATCCCAGATGGAAAATTCTGTATGCACCGGCAAGATATGAACATTCTCTCTCTGAAAAGTGGCGGTGAGCATATGAAGCGGATAAAAACCCATCGGCATGGAATTTAAAAGAGAACAAAGAAATACTTCAGGATAATGGGCTTTCAAATACGCAGACGCATAACTTAGAAGCGCAAAACTTGCGGCATGTGACTCTGGAAATCCGTACTCTCCAAAGCCTAAAATTTGGGCACAAACTTTTTCGGCAAAAGATTCTGGTATTCCATTTTGAATGAGCCGAGTGCATATTTTTTTAGAGTGCTCTTCTAAATTTCCACGTTTTTTCCAAGCTCCCATCGCGCGTCTTAGTGCATCCGCTTCGCCGGGCGTATAGCCTGCAACCTCGATGGCCATCTTCATCACTTGTTCTTGAAAAATGGGAACGCCGAGGGTTTTTTCTAGAATGGGTTTTAATTTAGGATGTGCGTAAGTGACTGCTTCTAATCCCTGACGTCTCTTGAGATATGGATGGACCATTCCCCCCTGAATCGGACCCGGACGAATAATACTCACTTCGATGACAAGATCATAAAAACATCTGGGTTTTAGCCGTGGAAGCATCGTCATTTGCGCTCGCGATTCAATTTGAAAAACGCCGACAGTTTGAGATTTTTCGATCATATCGTAAGTTTTGGAATCGTCCGGAGGAATAGTATGAAGCTCTAATTTTTTTCCGTAATGACTTTCAATCAGTTTAAAACTTTTTTGCAAGCAAGTGAGCATTCCTAAACTTAGGAGATCAATTTTTAAAAGGCCCAATTTTTCGATATCATATTTATCCCACTGAACAACCGTTCTGTTCTCCATGGTGGCGGGTTGAATGGGACTGATTTCATCCAGTCGATCTTGAGTTAAAATCATCCCCCCGGTGTGCTGTCCCAAATGGCGCGGAAAATCTCTTAAGAGAGAAGCATTTTTAAGCCATCTTTTTAAAAGTGGATCAGGAGGAATATCTTTAAAAACATTTTCACGCCAAGACGAGCGCTTCGAAAATTCTTCAATGGTTTTTAAAGGCACCTCGAGCGCTTTGCCGACATCTCTTAGTGCCGATTTTGTTCTATAAGTAATGAGTGTGGCGACCATGCCGGCTCGATGACGTCCGTATTTGTTAAAAATATATTGAATCACTTCTTCGCGTCGTTCATGTTCAAAATCGACATCAATGTCGGGTGCTTCATGGCGCTCTTCTGAAATAAATCTTTCGAACAGTAGATTCATCTGAACGGGATCGATCGATGTGACTTCTAAAAGATAACAAATAATGGAATTTGCAGCTGAACCTCGGCCCTGGCAGAGAATATCTTTAGATCTCGCATATTGAACAATATCCCAAACAGTTAAAAAATAATCTTCGAACTCAAGTTTTTGAACGAGCGCGAGTTCATGATCGAGTTGTTTTCGGATACCCGCCGGCGTGGATCCGCCATATCGAACCACAATTCCTTTTTCGCAGAGTTCATTTAAATACTGATAAGATGTTTTGCCTTTGGGGAGCCATTCTTGTGGATATCGATATCGAATTTCTTTTGGCGAAAAACTACAAGCTTCAGATATTTCTACCGTCTTTTGAATCCATTTTTTATCCACTTTATATTTTTCAAAAAATGAAAGCGGTTTCAAATAAGTTTCCCCATTTGGAGAAGACAGAAGTTTTGAGAGCGGTGTGTTCGTTCGGATCGATTTTAGAATTTCAAAAATTTCATGACGAGAAGGTTCATGAAAATAAGGATCCCAACTCCATGCGATTTCAATTTCTTTTGGAAGTTCTGAAAGCCAGTGTTTAAGCGGCTCATCTCGATCGGGATGAAGAGTTTTTGTGATGAGTTGAACAGGCGGAGAGAGATCTTGAAGAAATCGTAACAATTGAAGCGTCGGAAATTCTCGCGGAGGAATCAAAACTTGTATGTGCGAATTGAGCCATTTTTTTAAATGTTCTCTCGTAAAAACCGGATTTTTGCCCAGCAAAAAACCTTCAGAGAGCAAACGACAAAGTTGTTTATAACCTGTGAAGTCTTTAGCAATGAGACTCAGCGCAGCATTCTCTATTTTGATTTCAGTGCCGATTATAAGCGGGATAGAGAGGTTTTTAGCTGCGTCATAAGCTTTCACCATTCCGTAAAATCCGTTTTGATCGACAAGACCAATTGCGCGGTAATGAAGTTCTTTGGCTCTCTGCACAATTTCTTCAGGGTGAGAAGCGCCTGTAAGAAAGGAGAAACAGCTCTTTGCGTTCAGTTCAGAGTAGTCGATCACTCGATGATTCCCTGCTTAAACCACTCATCCTTTTCATTTCTAAAAATCCAAATCCACGCGCGCTGATCACGAGCAATAAAATAATCTCGCTGATAATGGATTCCTTTTTGATCAAACCAAGTGAGCCGCTCTGTAAATTTTAAAGAACTTTCAGGAGGAGAAATTTTTTCTGGAAGTCCCTGAATGAGCGGACGAAAAAGCCCATGAAAGGAAGCGGTTGAGCGGATTTCTCCCCGTGTCCAGGATTTTTCTGGAAGATATGAAAAAGTGGGGGCTGGCTGAAAGGCCTTAAAATTTTGATCCTTCAATTTCTGTTGAAGTTCTCCCCAAGAAATTTCATCTGACTTATCAAAAAGAGAAAGCTGATAAGAACGCTTTGCTCCTGCCGGAAAAAGCTTCATCTGAAATTTCCAGACCGGATGATCAAATTTAAAATGCGAAAGTCTTTCTTCGATCAGCTTTAAAATCCATAAATTATCTTTTTGAAGAGAAGGTTCATAAGTGAAAGAAAGCTGCATTTCATTTTCACTCGGTTTTAAATTTTCATTTCCTTCTGAGAGAACAAAAGTGATCTCCAGCTGATGAATAGAAAAAAGCGGCTTCTCGGCCGCAAGTAACGAAATGCCCCGACTGATCTCTTGAAACAGCAGTGCGGAATCAATACAAAAATATTCAAACTCAAAAGACCAAAAAAGAATTTCGGGTGAGCGATGCGAAATCCACTTCCACGGACTCTCTGGATTTAAAATTCCTTCAAAAAAGAGAGCCCAATGGGGGCCGAAACGTTTTTGGAGTTCGTCTCGGGAGAAACGTTTTAGCTGTTCAACTTTTTTAAGTCCTAGATGCGAAAAAATTTGAAAAACTTCTTCTATCTTTTTATCACTGACTTTTTGTTTAGATTTGAAGTCGGGATAATGCTCGTGAAAATCTTTTGCAAAGGGAATCAGCGAAGACATCGGAGAAAATAAATGAATTTGATAAGCTTTGAGGAGGGCACTCCACACAGTTTGCTCTACAAAAAGATGTGTTTTATTTTGAATGAGCTGCTGCCAAAACGAATGAAAAGAATGGAGATCATAAATCCACCAATTTGCAAACTTCATTGCGGAGGGAGAAAGCGATTCATGTTCTCGGCTAATGGCAAACATAAGTGTCTTCCGTCATCGATAAAAGAGGAGAGGATTTATATTGAGGAGTGGAGGGACCTCCTTTCGACCAAGTAAGTCGATATTTTTGATGCGAGAGATGAATGTGAATTCTCTCCTGACAAAAACTGTGAGGATAGGCGTCCAATATAAGGACGCGCTGAGGTCGAGGCAGTAGCCGAAGAAGTTTATGTAAAAACATTCCTTCGGCTTGCGTAAGTTTAAGACCGTCTAAAATCCAAGCATCAAAAATCTGCGATTCTAAAAGAGTTTTACAAAGTGCTCGGAATTCCTTTTTTTCAGAATATTCAATGCCAAGAAGGTGAGTGCCGTGGTCTTCGGCCATCTTCCAAAGCACCGGCGCATACAGATTCCAATTCATGGTTATCCAGGCGGCCGCCTGTGAGGGCTGAATAAAATCGAGCGCGAGGCGGCGGCAGCCCGTTCCAAGAGGACCGATCAACTGAATAAATTTAGTGGTATGAGGTTTTTGTTGCATAAAGGCTGGTTTCTCGCTTACCATACATTTGTATGGTATCACAGGATTTAAATTTTTGGAAAGAAGCCAGTGGGAAAGACCAGATGAAAGTAAGCAGATGAAAAATAAAGAGCGTCAGAGCGGAAAAAATAATGCTGATTCCCTTTCGCCTCAGCAGGCCAAAGTTTATCGATTTCTTAAAGAGCAGGTCTACGCCTCCGGCTCCATGCCCACGCTTCGAGAAATTTGCTCGGAGATGGGCTGGAAGGCAGTCGGCTCTGCTCAAGATGTCGTTCAAGCTTTGATCGAGAAAGGTCGAGTAAAAAAAGATCCGCAAAAAGCGAGAGCTCTTTCGCTAACGGATGGAGAAGATTTTAGATCCATTCCGATTCTGGGTTCCGCTCCCGCAGGTGTACCGATTGAATCAGTGGAATATCATCGAGGCGACGCTGTCGTTCCGGCTTTCATCCGGGGGCCGGTTTTTGCCGTAAGAGTTCAAGGCGATAGTATGGAGAATGCCGGCATCGAAGACGGAGATCTTGCGATTGTAAAACAGGCTGAGTCGGCCGATCACGACGAAATTGTTGTGGCGATGGTGGCCGGAGAAGTGACAATCAAACGATTTATAAAAAAACAAAACGAAATTTGGCTTCAGCCCGAGAACGAAAAATATAAACCCAAATTAATTAATGATTCTTCGTTTCGAATTCTCGGAAAAGTGATTGGAGTGCACAGATATTTTGATCGATAAATTTTTAAAATCCTTCGTCGGGATGATCTCTCGGCCCCGGACTGAACTTCAGGGTGTGACCCTTAAACCAAACCGATGACAATACCTACTCATCCTGAAGTTCAGTCTGGGGCCGAGTTTTTTACCGAGTTAATTGATAAAGATAATCATTCACGGTCGGTCGAGCCCAAGCGGCTGTTAAAAATGCAGCGTAACTCCATGTGAGATCCGTAGCACTTTGCATAATTCCCGTTTGGCGATTGAACTGTTCTGACATCGCCCCCGTCTCACGGTTGAGATGATAGGCCACGCGAAGAAGATATCCATCACCGCTTATGCGAAGAGCTTGAACAACTCGATTGAAGAATTCTTCTCCCGCTGAAATGACCATTCCCGGATCAAACTGATCCGATGGGAGCAAATCCTGAAAGAAGGCCAGATTATAAGGAGTGATTTTGATTTGACCTGCGTTTCTGAAATCTGTTTCTGCTTTATAAAGTAATTCTGCAAAGGCGAGTGTGGTTAAAAACCAAGGATTTCCAAATGTCTCTCGTTGTCTTCCATTCACAAAATCTGCATCGGTTCCATCGTAAGTATCTTCTGGATATCGACCAATCGCTATTCCAGGAATTTTTTCATCGTGATTGATGGCATAATTTTTTATAAATTCTCTTTTCAGTTGATACGCCGTCGAGAGAACTCGCTCATCCGTCGGACCAAAAAAACCGTCGCCGTCATCGCCATGAAGGACGGCAAGAATGACTGCGGTATCTAGACCCGAAGTTTTTGTACGCAATCCACCCACTTGATTGATCGTTGCATAAATTCTTCCGTTCGCGGGATTCCAGTGTCTCCCAATTTCGGCAGTGATCGCTTGCGCTTGGCCGCGATACCATTTGGCCGCTTCACCATCTCTCATCTCATCGGCGAATCGAGCGCCTTCGATCAAAGCTTTTCTCTGAACCATTCGAGTATAAAACTGATCGCCATTCACTTCTTCCCAAAGATCATTTGTTTTCGCGCGCCAATAAGTACCTACATACTGAAGATCCGCTTTGATGACGGTATTCGATGGAACAAGTCCGTCGTAAAGATTTTCGCGAACATACATCTCTTGCCCGTTTTGGATGAGGATCCTCGCGAGATTAATCAGCGTAATCGCGCGAAGCGCCGGGCCATCGGATTGAGGACGCGCCCAGTCACCATCAAATTTTCCTCCATCTGCCAAAAATTTAGGCTCACCGAATCCTGAAAGATCATCCGAATTTCCACTTCGATTATTTGTAAGCTGATTTGTTCGTGAGAAAGCCGCGTATTCAAGAAGTCGCTTCATCGCAGCCTCTTTCGATTCAGGATAAAGAGTTTTTTTGTAAAATTCGAGGACGACATTCATCGTGAGAGCGGCGTCGCGAACCCAATGATAAAAATAATTGGGATTATTTTTGGAGGGCGAAGCAACAACACATCCGGGAGCGGCATCAGTTCGCGAAATATTTTTGAACATCGATCTGATTGAAACTCTCTGTTCTGCCGGAAACCAATCTTTAAATTCCGTCGGCATCGCTGCGTCTGACGAAAACGACAAAAACGAAACGACAAAAATGAACGTAAAAAAACGAAATGCAATCCCCATTGCAGAACCCCCCCTTTGAATTGTTTAGACAATTCAAAATATCCAAAGCTGCATAGTGTCACAATAATTTGTTCTGAAATTAAATGACTCAACGCGTTACGAATTTAGAAAGAATTAATTCTATTTCGAGCCCTTATTCATAAGCCCATCAATAGAAAGCGCGCCGCTGCCCTTCATAAGCAAAACCAAAAAGCCCACAGCATAAAGAAGAGCGAGTTCTTTTTTTTCGTAGGTGTCATGAGCATGAATCGAAAAAATGGCAACGCCCATCGTAAAAAGTGCAGGAATTGAAAAGAGCCGAGTGAAAAAACCAAGCGCGATGAAAGCACCACAGATGAGTTCCCCAAAAATAGCGAGCATTAAACTGATGGAGGGACTTCCAATATGAAGAGGATCAGGAAACGATTCTACCATCGTTGAGAAATGATTTAATTTAGCCCAACCATGAACAAGCGCAAGGCCGCCCCCGCAAATCAGTCTCACTGCTAAAAGAGAAAATGCTTCAAAAGTAGATCGCATAGTGGAATCCAAAAATTTATCCAATCGATCGATAAAACTATTCATATCATTTAATTATACGGCGCGCGGAGCTGAGGAGTAAATTTTTTCGTAAAAAATACAAACAGCCGGGCCGGGGAGGGGGTCGAAATGCCGGACGAGCTCGAGCGGGGCTTCGGTGAGAAAACTCGCTCATTGCGATTCAAGTAATAACAGAACTTAGTATTGAGTGCTGCTTCTTCGCCGCAGACCGTTCATCTCTCACATGATTTTCTTGCGCGGCTCAGGAGTTTTTCACCTAAACCCCGCTCGAGCTCGTCCGGCATTTCAACCTCCTCCCCGGCTGAAAAATTAGATCTAAACTCAAGTCATAAGAATTTATTTTTTACATTTCATATTATTTTTTCGTATTTAGTTTTCTGTATTGGTATTGATATTAGGACCGGGCAGCAGATGAATTGAGGACGGGTGCGGGGCTTTGTCTAAATTGAGCTCTGAGCGACGCAAGTAAGCGTGAGAAAGATAACTCCCCTGTCGCGAAGGATTACGCATGTATCGCGACTTAGATTATCAAGCACAGTTGCGATCTAATTTTAGACGAAGCCCCGCGCCCGCCCGGAAATTCATCTGCTGCCCGGTCCCCCGGCCTGCGGCCGATCAGCAAAACTTGTCATTGACCTTCGCGTCTCGCCGAGGCTCAAATGGCCCATGCTTTTAGCTTTTTTGGGTGGTCTTTCTTTGGGAGCTTTGATTTCTTTTTTGATTCTTCGTCCCAGATGGATCATGAAGGATTCTCAGATTAAAGAAATTGAGCGTGTGACTGCTGAAAAAATTGAGCTTCTAAAGACGACTCAAGATGCGCTTTCAAATTCTTTTAAGGCTTTGTCTTCTGATGCTCTTCAAAAAAATAATCAGAGCTTTTTAGATTTGGCTAAAACTCAACTTGAAAAATTTCAAGAGGGTGCGAAACAAGATCTTTCGCAACGGCAAACCGCTATTTTTGATGTCATTAAGCCAGTGAAAGAATCTCTTGAGAGAGTCGATCAAAAAATTCAGCTTCTTGAAAAAACTCGGGCTCAAACCGACGCTTCTCTTATTCAACAAGTGAAGTCTCTTATTGATGTGCAAAAAGATCTGAGAACAGAGACCTCTAATTTAGTAACCGCTCTTCGTGCTCCTCAGGGCCGAGGTCTTTGGGGTGAGATGCAACTCAAGCGTGTTGTTGAAATGGCGGGAATGCTTGAGTACTGCGATTTTACCATACAAGATTCTGTCACGACTGCCGACGGGAGACTTCGGCCGGATTTGATTGCGCGTCTTCCTGGTGGAAAAAATATTGTTGTCGATGCAAAAACTCCCTTACTTGCTTATTTAGAAGCGATTCAACAAATGACGCCTGAAGGAAAAAAAGAGAAATTTCTTGAACATGCTCGTCAGGTGCGAAAGCATTTGGAGCAGCTTGGAAGAAAATCTTATTGGGATCAATTTCAGCCAGCGCCAGAATTTGTGGTTCTCTTTCTTCCGGGTGAGTCTTTTTTTAGTGCGGCTTTGGAATATGATCCGACATTAATTGAGCTCGGTGTGGCTCAAAATGTGATTATTGCCACTCCGACTACGCTCATTGCACTTCTTCGTGCTGTTGCTTACGGTTGGCGACAAGAAAAACTTGCTGAAAATGCCAAAGTGATTGGAGAGCTTGGAAAAGAAATCTATAAACGACTCTCCGATATGGCGTCTCATCTTGCGCGACTTGGAAAAAATTTAGAGAGTTCCGTCGATGTTTATAACGCTGCCATTGGAACGATCGAAAGTCGGGTGCTTGTGAGCGGGAGAAAATTTAAAGAACTGGAATCCTCAACGATGGGAGTTGAGATTGAGAGTCTTATTCCTATTGATAAGAAAGCTCGAAATTTTCAAGCTCCTGAGATGGAAAATTCCGAAAAACTCTAGTGTTCTGACATGACGACGAACGATAAACTTATCAAAGTTTCTGAAAAATGGCTGAATCAAAGTCGTATTGATCAAAATAAATATTTAGAACTTTATCAGCAGTCTGTGACTGACCCTGAAAAATTTTGGGCAAAAGCCGCCGAGCGCGTGAACTGGTCTCAGAAGTGGAGCAAAGTTAAAAACACTTCTTTCTCTGGCGATGTTCAAATTCGTTGGTATGAGGGCGGAAAACTTAATGTTTGTGACAACTGTATTGATCGACATCTGCCGGCGCGTGCCGATCAAGCGGCAATTATTTGGGAGCCGGATGATCCAAACGAAGCTTCTCGCGTTATAACGTACCAAGAACTTTTCGAAAATGTTTCTCGGCTTGCGAATGTTCTAAAAACGGAGGGTGTAAAAAAAGGCGATCGCGTGACGATTTATATGCCGATGATTCCGGAAGCCGCTTTCGCCATGCTTGCCTGCGCGAGAATTGGCGCAGTTCATTCGGTTGTATTTGGTGGATTTTCTCCGGACTCGATTGCTGATCGTATTTTGGATTGTAAAAGCGATTTTGTAATTACCGCTGACGAGGGACGGCGAGGTGGAAAAAAAATTCCGCTGAAGGCGAACGTCGATCAAGCTCTTTTAAAATGTCCGAATGTAAAACGTGTATTAGTTGTAAAACATACTGCCGCTGACATTCATTGGAATAAAAAAAGAGATCTTTGGTATCACGAAGCTATCGCAAAGGTCTCGGCGATATGCGAACCGGAGTCCATGGATTCAGAAGATCCTTTTTTTATTCTTTATACTTCAGGTTCTACGGCAAAACCCAAGGGAGTTCTTCATACAACCGGCGGCTATCTTGTTTATTCTGCTCTCACGCACTCACTTGTTTTTGATTATCGAGAAAAAGATATTTATTGGTGTACTGCCGATGTGGGTTGGGTGACCGGGCATACGTATGTTCTTTATGGCCCTCTTGCGAACGGCGCGACGACGGTGATGTTTGAAGGTGTGCCGAATTATCCAACTCCCGCTCGATTCTGGGAAGTGGTCGATCGCCACAATGTCAATATTTTATACACGGCTCCCACGGCGATTCGGGCTCTCATGCGAGAAGGAGATCAATTTGTTAAAGGAACTTCGCGAGCGAGTTTGAGAATACTTGGAAGTGTGGGTGAGCCGATCAATCCGGAAGCTTGGCTTTGGTATTATCGAGTAGTCGGAGAAGAGCGCTGCCCGATTGTGGATACTTGGTGGCAAACGGAAACTGGTGGAATTCTTATTTCTCCGATTCCTGGCGTAACAGATTTAAAGCCTGGCTCAGCAACTTTACCTCTTTTTGGAATTCAGCCCGTTATTGTTGATCAAGATGGAAAAATTCTTAAAGGCGCTTGCGAAGGGAATCTTTGTCTCGTGGATTCGTGGCCCGGCCAAGCACGAACACTATATAGAGATCACGATCGATTTAAGACTACCTATTTTTCAACTTATCCCGGCAAATATTTTACAGGAGATGGCTGTCGACGAGATGAGGATGGCTATTATTGGATTACGGGGCGAGTCGATGATGTTTTAAATGTCGCAGGTCATCGATTAGGAACTGCTGAGATTGAGAGCGCATTAGTTTCGCATCCCGCAGTTGCCGAAGCCGCCGTGGTGGGATTTCCTCACGAAATTAAAGGGCAGGGAGTCTATGCTTTTGTAACTTTAAAGATGGGAGTGGAACCTTCTGACTCTTTAAAAATGGAACTCATTCAGTGGGTCAAAAAAGAAATTAGTCCGATTGCCGCGCCAGATAAAATACAGTGGGCTCGTGGCCTTCCAAAAACGAGATCCGGAAAAATCATGCGGCGTATTCTTCGAAAAATCGCAGAAAACAATTACGAAAATGTCGGCGACACTTCGACTCTTGCCGATCCTGGAATTGTAGCCGAGCTGATTCGTGAGCGAAGCGTTTCGGATAAAGGCTAGACACGCGCGGCTTATTTTAGCTAATAATTCACAGGGCATAAGGGCGTGTCATTGATGTTTATCCGTTTCAAAAAATTATTCGTGATCGGGCTTTTAGGGTTTTGCCATAATGCGTGGGCTCTCGACGGGCATGATTCCATTTTAGAGGTGAAGGGCTACCATAACCGAAACGCATTTCAGTTTTTATTTGAAAGTCTAAATGAAGGAACAAAAGGAAGGCGGTTCACCGATTTAAGTATTAATCCCAACAATCTTGAACCTCTCGACGCGCTGAAGAGACTTAAGCCGCTTGGAAAATTTGAAATCAGAATTATTCGTGCATCCATTAAACAGCCGGATAAGCTTTTTAAGGAACTACCGGATCCCATACAATATCTTCTTCAGATTTCAAATTTCGATCCTATCACTAGAGACGACACTGCTTTCGTACCCACGATTAATCTTCTCATGAGTATGAATGAGAAGTGGAAGCAACAAAAAGCTGTCGAGAAGAATATCGGTAAAATAAGAGATGCGGCGAACGCCATTTTAGACATGCATCGTTTGCAGAAAATGCCCGAGACTTACATCTTTCAGCCAATGAATAACGAGAATCCGATGCATTCTGAATTTGCGTATGTTCATTTATTTCCTTTTCACGCCGCCAACTATCTTATCGCCGAACTGAATTGGAATTCACTAAATAAAATCACTATCAAGACAATCGATTTTTCAAAAATTTCGAGTGGCGAAGCTGCTTACAAACGACTTCAAAAGTTTTTAATCAAAACTCATGGGCTAGAGCCGGTCGCCACAGTCGTAGGTGATCCCAAAACGATTGAAGTCGAAGAATATGTTTTGACATCTCGTATCAATCCCGAGCGGCTGCTCCTCCTTCATGGCGACGCTATTCGATTATCGAATCCGGAATTTGAAAAGCTGAATGAGACTCAGCCTTCAACTCCAAGAATTGAAAAGCGACACTTGAGATCTATTTGCGTGGCATTTTTTAAAAACTTATTTAAGAAAAAAGGTTAAAATTGCTTAGGGAATACTCGAACGTCGAGAATACGAAAGAATATTTTTATTTATTCTGTGATAGAAGAAAATTCTTTTTTCAGCGAGTGCAAGAGCTGCACGGTCGTGTGCAATACTTATTTCTTGATGCCGTTTGTCTAGTGCATCTTTGGGTGTAATTTCTTCTATGGCTTTCAGACGTGTTTGGATTTCTTTGCTCCTTAAAGAGAAGAAATCTGCAAGTTCAATAGCGTTACGAGCTAACTTTAGTTTTTCTAGATGATTGGGCACAAAAGCATCGGCATCTTCGATTTGAGTCAATAGGTCACACCTCGGGAGATCTAAACTTTCGGCTCTTAAGTCATCATATTTTTCTGGCGTAAATTTTCCCATCGCTTGCAGCATTTCGATATAAAACAGTCGTGCTTGGTTTAAATGCACAAGTTTTTTAATGTCCTCTTCGTCAGTAGCATTCTCTAAATGCTCTTTAGCGATCGCATTCTCGACGAGTCCATAGATTTTTTTAACGCTTCCCGCCAGCTCTGGATGTCGGAATCCAAAAATGACAGCGGTCTTCGTAGCCGTGCTTTGTTGTTTGGGATTATAAATCGGAATTGGAATATTAGTTTTTTCAGCGAGAGCAGCTATTTGTTGAAAACCCGAACCACCAGCCGTCTCGATCATTTTTTTTGCCATCAATACAAGCATAAAATCCTGATCGCTAAAATCCGAAAACACTTTTGGTTCTAAAGGTAGGGTAGAGCTCGTCTTACTTTCGATCGATGAAGAGACAAAGTCTGGATCGCCAGAATCAGGAAACCCATTTGATTCTGCAGGATCAAATGGCTGCGGCCTACTTCTGTAAGACTTGAGCGTGTCCTTCAAAATGGAATAGGCTCTTTGATTTGAAAAATCTTTCGCAACTCTGGCCGTTGCTGAGATGATAGCGCTATCCCAAATAGTCGCATTGTTAAGCAATTCTTTAAAAAATATTTTTGCTTCTTGAGCCTCCAGGGATCCTTGAGATCGTAAAAGTATACCAACACCTAAAGACGCCAAACCATATTCAATGAGCACTTCATGATTTTGGAGCGAAGGATCTGATCTAAAATAATTTTTGGAAAGTTCAGCCGCTAGTTTAATGAATTTGATTCGATCTTCCGTCGGTATTTGATCATGCATAAGCATCATCAGAAGCGTTGAGAGCTCTGCTTCGCTTTCTGAAAGTTGATATTTACTTACGCTAGTCGCAAAATTTTTAACGATGGTAATACAATAGCTTTCAGTTGCAGAGGCAACGGAGGTCATGCAACTCATCAATGAAAAGTAAAAAACGAATAGAAATTTTGAATAAAGTTTATCTAACATTTTGCCAATTCCTCAATGCCTACAGCATAAGACTGCAAGTCTCATGCCAGCAAAAAGGCTTATAAGCGGTTTAAAGCTCGATTTAGCCAAAAAAAGGGGAGCTGATGCGACATCAGCTCCCCCATAAATACCAAAAGAATTTTTAGCTCGCCGCTCGAGCTTTTGGACGCTCTTCTTTTGAAGAAGAAGCAGCATCTTCAGTAACAATTCTCATTCCGTAAAACGATCTTCGGACAAAGAAAAGCGCGATGAGGAACAAAATTCCACCAATCGTAAGTGCGGTTGCTTTGGGTGTCGCGACAGCAATTTCTACGGCAAGAAGTCCAAAGAGAGTGGTGAACTTGATGATCGGATTGAGAGCAACAGAAGAGGTATCTTTGAAAGGATCTCCGACCGTATCACCCACCACTGCGGCAGCGTGAAGAGGTGTCCCCTTTTCTTTGAGATCGACTTCGATCACTTTTTTCGCATTATCCCAAGCTCCCCCGGCATTCGCCATAAACATTGCTTGAAAAAGTCCGAATGCTGCAATCGAGATTAAGTAACTTGCAAAGAAGGTCGCATCAAAGAATGCAAACGCTAAGGTGATCGTGAAGATCACTGCAAAAATATTGATCATTCCGTTTTGCGCGTAAACCGTACAAATCTTCACCACTTCTTTTGAAGTTTCGACGGAAGCTTTGGCAGCCGAATCGAGCCGAATATTCTTTTTAATATATTCTACAGCTCGGTAAGCGCCGGCGACAACAGCTTGGCATGAAGCTCCCGTAAACCAATAAATCACCGCTCCACCGCAGATGAGACCGAGTAATACTTTTGGATCAAGAAGATCGAGTTTCAAACTCAAAAGTAAGATGATCGAGAAGATCATCGTGGTCGCACCGATCACGGCCGTACCGATAAGCACAGGCTTCGCCGTTGCCTTAAAAGTATTTCCGGCAGAATCGTTTTGCTCGAGCAAATGTTTTCCGTGTTCGAAGTTTGGTTTAAATTGGAAATCTTTTTGAATTTCAGAAACGATTCCAGGAATCGTTTCAATTTGTGAAAGTTCAAAAATAGACTGAGCGTTATCCGTGACCGGTCCGTAGGAGTCTACCGCAATCGTTACCGGACCCATTCCAAGCATTCCGAAGGCGACAAGACCAAACGCAAAAACTGCCGGATAGATCATGAAACCATCGAGACCTTGCATCGAGGTGAGGTAAGCAATCAGCATCAGTCCAACCAAAACCATTCCCGTCCAAAATGCGCTAAAATTTCCAGCAACAAATCCGGAGAGAACGTTCAGCGAAGCTCCACCTTCTCGCGAAGCTGCAACCACTTCAGCGACATGCTTCGACTTAGAAGAAGTGAAAATCTTGATGAGCTCGGGAATAACGGCAGCAGCTAATGTTCCGCAGCTGATGATCGTCGAGAGCTTCCACCAAAGACCTGCGCCAAGTTGCGCAATAAGAAGATAGCTGACCGCAAAGGTTACCGCGATCGAGACCATGGATGTGATCCAAACCAAGCTCGTGAGAGGAGTTTCGAAATCGAATTCATCTTTATTTCCAAAGAGACTTTTCGAAATTCCGCT
>JAQBPA010000082.1 GCA_028287765.1 Bacteriovoracaceae bacterium | reverse complement strand
GGCGGACTTCCATTGCCGACCACCACGATCCTAGTCATGAAAAAGAATTACCGATTAGTTTTCTTAGAAACAACATCCATAAGAACAGCGAGAATGATAATCATTCCTTTAATCACCATCTGATAATTGGTGGGAATATTCATCAGACTCATGCCGTTATTCATGGTGCCCATTAAGAAAGCGCCGAGAAGAGTTCCACCGATCGTACCCACTCCGCCCTGAAGAGAGGTTCCGCCGATGACCACCGCTGCGATCGCGTCGAGTTCGTAAAGATTTCCGGCGTTAGGATCCCCTGCGTCGATTCGTCCGCCTTCGATAATCGCAGAAAGAGCAACTAAAACGCCCATCAAAACGAAGGTCAAAAAATAAATGAGCCGAACTCTAATTCCACAAAGTCTCGCAGCTTCGGGATTCCCACCGATCGCGTAAATGAATCGACCAAACGTTGTTCGATTCAGTAAAAAATAAATACCCAAAAAGGAGGCTGCCATCAAAAGAACCGGCGTAGGAATACCAAGGTAAGAATAAAAAACGCTAATGGCAGCGGCCGCAGCAATCCAAACAAGAGCCAATTTTGGCAGAAATCGAGAACCTCGAGCGATCAGAAGATTTGAAGTCGCCACAACCGCCACAAATAAAATTAAAATGAGCGATTCTCTCGGCGGCACAAACGACGTTCCCACCCATCGATAAGAATCACTTAAGGGAGAAATTTTACTTCCACCGCTGAAGATAAGGGCTAGACCGCGAGCGATTACGAACATCCCGAGCGAAACAACAAACGGCGGCATTTTAAACTTAGCCACCATTCCGCCCGTAAATGCGCCAACGGCTGCACAGACAGCAATCACAACCGCGAATGTAATCAAAGCACCAGGAAGGCCAGCTTGATTCCAATTCAAATTGACCTGCATAAGCCCGCCGACAACCGAGCCGAGCGCTAATAAACTTCCGATGCTGAGATCAATCGCGCCGAGAAGAATAATACAGGTCATTCCAAATGCTAAAATGCAATTCACCGCAACTTGGCGCGAAAGGTTTGTTAAGTTTCGTTCCGTAAAAAATGCGTCGTTCGCAAAACTGAACGCAATGACAACAAGGATGAGCGTAAGAATGGGAACCAAACGGCTCCAATGAATGCGACGATGATCAATAGATTTAGCAACTTCTTGCACGGGGGCCTCAAAAACGGGCTGTGGAACGGCGCTCATGAAATTAAGCCGCAGCTTTCTCCATGATACCAACTTGAGTAATTGCACTACCTTCCAAAATTCCTGCCACGTTCCCTTCTCTCATAACTAAAACCCTATCCGAAAGACTGACCACTTCGGGCAACTCAGACGAAACTATGATCAAAGTGAGTCCCTGGTCAACGAGCTGTCGTATCAAATGATAGATTTCGGCCTTTGCAAGCACATCGATGCCACGTGTGGGCTCATCCAAGAGTAAAATCTTTGGCTGAGTCGAAAGCCAACGACCAATAATGACCTTTTGTTGATTCCCACCACTTAAATGGCGAACCTTAAAAAATTCATCAGGCGTTTTTATTCTCAAAAGTTTTAAATAGTATTTGACGAGTTCCGATTCTTCGACGCTTCGAATTCTCGCGAAAGTCGAAAGTTTTTTTAGAATGGGCAAAGTGAGATTGCCTTTTATATCCATCTCGAGGACGAGACCCGAAGCTTTTCGATCTTCGGTCACAAGCGCCAAACCATTTCGAATCGCGTCTTGGGGCGATCGAATATCGACCTCTTTTCCTTGAAGAAAAATGCGACCCGAAATTTTTTCGGCGGGAAGCGATCCGAAGAGTGCTGAGACGAGCTCTGTCCTGCGGCTGCCCATAAGGCCTGCGATTCCAAAAACTTCGCCTTCTCTCACATCAAAGCTCACATTTTTAAGCAGAGTCATTTGAGTTCTCGGATCTCGATATTGGAGGTCTTCCACTTTCAGAATGACCGGCCGATTGGAATCGAATGCTCGTTTAGGTGGAAAAATAGAATCGATTTTTCTTCCTACCATGGCTTCGATCAAAACTTGATCCGTCCAATTCCTGTGATCAAAGTGCGCAACCGATTTTCCGTCTCGAATGACCGTAATTCGTTCGCAGAGTTCTCGAATTTCCGGAATTTTGTGGGAAATATAAATGGAAGCAACGCCGTGTTCCTTCAATTCTCGAATGAGTTTAAAAAGCGTCTCGATTTCCCGATCTGTGAGAGCAGAAGTCGGTTCATCAAAAATGAGAACCTTCACGGGCTTTGTAAAAGACCTCGCAATTTCGACGAGTTGCTTTTCTCCCATGCTCAGGTTTTTGACTTTTTCATACGGAGAAATTTTGAAATCGAATTTCCTTAAAAGCCGAACCGTTTTTTCGATTAAGGATTTCGTGTTCAAAACGCCAGCGACGCGTGGAAAGTCAGAAATATAAATATTTTCTGCGACCGTAAGCTCTTCGAATAAAGAAAGTTCCTGGTGAATAATGGCAATCCCTGCGGCCCGAGCGTCACGAGGCCCATCAAATACTTCTTCACTTCCATCCAGAAAAATTTTTCCTGTGTATTCCT
>JAQBPA010000051.1 GCA_028287765.1 Bacteriovoracaceae bacterium | reverse complement strand
CGAGTAAGATCATCGAGAGTAATCCAACTGACATACTGCGAACCGTCACCTGCGGCCCCGCCGATTCCGATTTTAAATGGAGGGAGCATTTTTTTTAGAGCGCCACCTTTCTCACTTAAAACCATTCCCGTCCTTAAATTTGCGACACGAATTCCAGAATTTTTAGCAGTCAGTGTCGCTGCTTCCCAGTCTTTACAAACCTCTGCGAGAAATCCCGAGCCAGCGGGAGAATCTTCTGTGAGTTCTTCACTTCCTCGATTGCCGTAGTACCCTGCTGCAGATGCGCAGATGAAGACAGAGGGTTTTCTTTTCAATTTTGAGAGAGTGCTACTGAGCAGTTCAGTCGAGTGAACGCGGCTATCACGGATTTTCTTTTTAAATTCTTTTGACCACCGGCTTCCGGCAATATTTTCGCCCGCTAAATGAATAACGGCATCAAAACCTTCAATCGAATCAGAATTTAAGATTCGACCTTCTGGATTCCAAAAGATCTCGTTTGAGTCCACGGGATTTCGTCGAACTAATTTAAAGCAATCGTTGCCAGCTTTTTTTAGCTTCTCGAGAAGATCGGATCCCACAAGACCCGAAGATCCTGAAATTAAAATTCTATGTTCCATCTTTGCACAAGTTTTTCTAACGAAACCTTTCCAGAGCGAAGTTTGAGCTCAGCCCAGCCACCTTTTTTTAATGCGGTACTCTGGTTAAGCGTCTGCTCAAAAAAAGTGGGAATCCAATCACCGTGTGAGCAAATCATCATGAGTGGCGGGGCTTCTTTAAACCACCAGGTCTTAAATTTCATAATTCTCTCTTCAATGCGACCGCCTTTAGTTTGAGAGCTCTCATCGAGAAGATCTAAGATTTCCATTTTTACATTCAAATACTTCGACAGAGGCTCAAGAGTTTCTTGGCAACGAAGTTTCGGACTTGAGAAAAGTTTTATTTCTTTCGAGTCAAAATTTTTTATATAAAAGGATTTAATGGCCATCGCTTGCTTTTGACCTTTTTCACTGAGGCCGTTGTCTTCACTCGGGTCAATCACGTCTCTGTGCGCGTGGCGAACGACAATCAATATTTTTTCTTTCAAGTGACACCTCGGCTTAAAAGGGCGCCTTCGTACCCTGTCTCTGCCAACTCTTCGAATAAAGACTGGGCTCGAACAGATCGCTTTTCAATTAACGAAGGTATGGCACTTCCTTCGGGTAATTTAACTGATCGTCTCTTCCAAACCCCACTCGAAGTAAGATCGCGAGCTTTCACGGAATCGAGAAGGTAGGTCGGGATGACTACTTCTTCTAAAAATCTATGAATTCGAGAATCCAAAATTGGAAAGGCGAGTTCAAGCCGGGAGAAAAAATTTCTGGGCATCCAGTCCGCACTAGAAAGATAGAGTGCTTTTGAATCTCCAAAATAATAAATGCGGCTGTGTTCTAAATAACGATCAATAATACTAATGACGCGAATGTTTTCGCTAAGGCCCTTTACACCGGGGATGAGTGAACAAGCGCCCCTCACAATCAGATCAATATAAACACCCGCAGTCGAAGCCTCATAAAGTTTGAGGATCACCGTTTCGTCAACAAGGGCATTTACTTTGGCGACAATCCTCGCGGGGCGTCCAGCCTTGGCCGCTTCTGTTTCACCTTCAATGAGATTGAGAAGTTTTTTGTGAAGTTTAAGGGGTGCAGAAACTAATTGTTTAAACTGAGTTGGAACTTTTCCGTTCCAAACGGTATCAAAAAAATGCCGAGCGTCAGAACCAAAATCTGGATGTGAGGTGAGTAGTGCGAGATCGGTATAAGTTTGAGCCGTCGTCGCATTATAATTTCCCGTCGATAAATGAGTATAGTGAGCGAGACCATTTTCTTCTTGTCTCGTGACGAGCGCGACCTTGGCGTGGAGTTTTAATTTTCCGAATCCAAAGCCGACCTCTACTCCCGCCTTTTGAAGCTCGTCGGCGAGACGAAGATTATTGAGTTCGTCGAATCGAGCACGAAGTTCGATCATCACTCGAATTTTTTTGTGTTTTGCGGCGGATTTGAGAGCTCCCATAATGGGAGAAAGTGCATCGATTCGATAAACCGTTTGCTCGATCATTTCTACCTTCGGATCCGCGCACGCTGTTTTTATCCAATTCACAAACGCATCAAAAGAATCGTAAGGATGGTGGAGTAAGTAATCTCGTTCTTTTAGACGATCAAAAATTTTGGAGCCCTCTTTAAAACATTTTGGAACAAAAGCCTTAAAAGTCGGGTGGCGCAAATTAATGGTTGGATCTGCACTTTCGGGAGCTTGATTCACAAGGAGCCAGAGTCCTTGAAGACAGAGCGACGATGGAGCCATTTGAACTTGGTGGGGGGGACATTTTAAAAAGTGAATGATTTTCGTTAAAAAATGAGGAGTGATACTGCCTCGGCACTGAAGACGAACCGGCTTTCCCTTATCGCGCACTCGCAAACCCGTCTGAACAGCATCCGGGATCGATTCGGTATCTTCTTTTTCTAAATCCACTTGAAGATCGCCATCTCTCGTCAGTCGAAAAAGTGAAACGTCTGAAGAAAGTCCGAACGAAGTTGGCAGATGAGACATAACGAGATCATCCAGAAAAAAGGCATAGGTTGAATCCGATTTTTCTTCCGATTTCACAACGAACATATAAGGAAGCGATTTTGGAATTTTAAACCAAAGATTCAATTCATGGAGCGCACCCATTTGCAGATTATCTAAGCTTCCCAATTGTTGAAGAGAGAACGGCTCAGGTGAAGTGAGATTTGGCAGAATTTGCTCCGTAAAAACTTTTTTTCCAATTTCAAACGCAGGCTGATCAGGTTTTGCTTTTCGAACGATCACAATTTTTGCCGGATGAAGAGCGTTTGTAAGCAGATCGAGGCTCTCGTCCTGTTTTCGGCTAAAACGAATGACCGCTTCAAGCAAATTGTCTCGAATCCGTGTTCGATGAATTTCTTTTTGCCGATCATTTCTCTTCGCGAGCTGGATGCTTCGATTTAAGGAAGAAATTCGAATCATGAAAAATTCATCTAAATTGGAAGCCGTAATCGCTAAAAATTTTGCACGTTCAAGGAGAGGATTTGCGGCAAGCCTGGCTTCGGAGAGAACTCTTTCGTTAAATTGAAGCCACGAAAGATCGCGGTGAATAAACGGAGAATTTCTGGCCATCAGGAGTGAGGGCTGAGTGGGTAGAAGAACAGGGGAGCTCACAGGACAGAACTAGAATATTCGAATTGAGAATGCTAGTCTTAAGGCGGGGTTCGGTTATAAAATCGAAATGCGCAAAAAGCGTATGCGTTCTGGAGGGAAATGAGACTAGCGATCATTGATTTGGGTACAAATTCGGTTCGCTTCGACGTCGTCGAAGTGGCTGAAGGTGGCCAAATTTTAAAACTTCATCGTGAAAAACTGATGATTCGGTTAGGTGACAAAGTTTTTTTAAGAAAGAGACTTGATCCTCACGCGATAGGTGTTTGTATCGACGCTTTTCGAAGCTTTAAAAGTACGCTGGAAGATTTCCATGTGAAGCGAGTGATCGCCTTCGGTACCGCTGCTCTTCGAGAAGCGCGCGATGGCGCTCGCCTTATCGAAAAAATCAAACGTCAGACGGGTATCACCGTGCGAATTATCTCTGGTGACGAAGAAGCCAGGCTCATCGCAAAAGGCGTTCTTAAAAATGAAAGTTCTCTTCGCGGTCGATTCGCCCT
>JAQBPA010000034.1 GCA_028287765.1 Bacteriovoracaceae bacterium | reverse complement strand
TCCTTCAGCTTTGGCGGATTATTCTCCGCAGTCCTGAGAATGGATCTGGCCGTATATTCATCAATTTCTGAGTGTCTTGGAACCGGCTCAGTCATTTCACCATTCGTCCAGATCTCGTGTTTCCCTTGTCGTTCCACAAACCATCCCAGTCTCGAGAGTTTCTTCAGCAAAGCTTTTCTCTTCACAAGGCGACAGTGTACATAAATCAATGTACACGTCTATCTGGATTTTGGCAATAGGGCTTTCGGGCCCGATTTTCTCAATAATTTCGAGGCTTATTTTGATATCAGCTAGCAGTATCGGAAACATTAGTTTTAGATACGCCACTAGTACAAAAATAGCGCCAACTGTGAGACAATCCAAAAATGAGCAAGAAGCGAGAAGACGAAGATATTGTCGATGATGAAGCTGCACTAAATGAAGCGGAGATGTTGGTGAAGAATTTAACTGATGACGATCTCACAGTTATTTCTACTTTCGAAGAAAGCGATTCAATGGGCCGTGATCGAGCTTCAGAAATTGTTCTCTTTTTTGGGGAACACGGGATTGATGCTACTTTTAGAGAACGAACAACCTATCGCGCTGGCTCCACTTTTTCCATCATGGTTCCTCATGAACAGGTTAGTGAGGCCAAACAATTACTCGCTGAAAAAACCGCAGAGAAAAACAAAGAGCCATAACGGGAGATTTGTCTTAGAAAGACTGCCCGGGGCGAGACTCTGAATCCGACGGAGGATTCAGCACACTGCCTTGCAAAAGGTCGGAGCTCATAAGCCGTGGTGAACTGGAATGATGAAAGGCAAAACTAAACTCGCATGCCGGCCAAAAGTGGAAATAGAGTAAGGCGCATGTCCTTCGGCATTGTGGCCGCGTTGATCGACAGTCGCATTAGTTGATCGAGGAAATTTTAGCTGATGATCTAGCGTCCCGATGCTGCTCTGGCGATCAACGATCGACCATCGTCCAACGCGATTTTTGCGGCGCAAAAATTTGCCCGGGGCGAGACTCGAACTCGCATGCCTTGCGGCGCCAGCCCCTCAAACTGGTGCGTCTGCCATTTCGCCACCCGGGCGTTGTCTAATCCAAACAATATATGGTGGAACTTGGCAATGCTCAAATCATTCGTTTGTCATTTGGCGAAATGGCAAACGCACCAATGGTGCTACCTGTTTTTTTGCTCGCCGTTGGCTCGACCATTTCGCATAGACGAGTCGAAAAGAAGATTTTTCTTACATTGGGTGTTTTGAATTAAATCTTGGTGATCTTATCGTCTTTGAAGGCCTTCATTGCGTTTCTTGTGTCTACTACTCGGCGGGAATTTTTTAGTAGGGTTGCGTAGTTTACTCCGCTGTGATCGGTGGCGATTAGAACTCCGTCGTAGGATGTGCCGATGTTTTCGGTCCACTTGATGGATTTTAATTCTATGCCTTCCCAGCTTAGTTCAGGAACGTGAGGATCGTAATAATCTACTTTTGCTCCGCGGTCTCTCAGTAGATGGATAATATCTAGTGCGGGTGATTCGCGCATATCGTCGATGTCTTTTTTGTAAGCGACACCAATGACCAAGATTTTTGAGCCTTTTACTGCTCTTTCGTCTTCATTCAGTGCGGCGGCTAATTTATCTACGCAAAATTCTGGCATGGAGAGATTTACTGCGTTTGCTAGTTCGATGAAGCGTGCAGTGTAGTTGAGTGAACGAAGCTTCCAACTTAAATAACTTGGATCGAGGGGAATGCAGTGACCACCTACTCCTGGACCAGGATAAAACGGCATAAAGCCGAAAGGTTTTGTTGCCGCGGCTTCGATGACTTCCCAGCAATTAATTTTTAATTTTTCGCACATGATCGCGACTTCGTTTACGAGAGCGATATTTACCGACCTAAAAGTATTTTCGAGAAGCTTCACCATCTCAGCCGCTTCAGGCGAACTCACTCTGACGACTTTTTCCATCACTTGCGAATAAAAGACAGCTGCTAAATCTCCGCAAGTATCTGTAATGCCCCCAACGACTTTGGGTGTGTTATAGACGTTAAACTTTTGATTTCCTGGATCCACTCTTTCGGGAGAAAAAGCCAAGAAGAAATCTTTTCCGCAATCAAAAACGCGGCCCTCTTTTGCTTTTCCGGCTTCTTCTAGTTTAGGAAGGAGAACTTCTCGTGTGGTTCCTGGGTAAGTGGTGCTCTCTAAAATAACCAACTGACCGGATCTAAAATTCATTTCGATCTTTGAAAGAGCCGCAATAATATAAGAGACATCGGGATCTTTCGTTTTACTTAGCGGCGTGGGGACGCAAACAACAATTACATGGCAATCTTTTAGTGCTGAGAATTGAGCGACGGCCAAAAATTTTCCCGCTTTAACATGTTTAGCCACGTTTTCGGTCGAGACGTCTTGAACATAGGATTTACCTTCGTTCAGCAAATCTACCTTTTGAGCATTATTATCAAATCCGGTAACCGAATATCCGGCATCTGCAAAGGCGATTGAAAGTGGAAGTCCAACGTAGCCAAGCCCGATCACTCCGATATGTGCTTTTTTATTTAAGATTAAATCGTTTAGATTTTTATAAATGGGATTTTGTTTGTAATCACTTTTAGTACCCGAAGGCTTTTGGTTGACCTGCACAAACTGAGTCGCGGTGATATTGCTTGGATTCATCCGCCCTTTATAACTGATAGTTTCTGCATTTTCTAGTCCGGCTTATCCGAGATTCCCTTAAGAGAGCGCTTCGTCCAGGCTACGATAATAGAGACCATTCGGTCGTAATGAAATAAACCGCAGTGATCATCGTTTTTGAGCCAAATGAGTTTGTGAGGGGAAACTTGCCCCAGCTCATGGGTATCGCGTGGATCGACGATGGTGTCGCAATCTCCATTCATGGCGAGGAGCGGCCCCGATTTTATATGCTGTAGTTTCTTTGCACGATCGGCGAGTTTATGAATTCTGCTGATGAGTTGAAATGGGTGTTTTAATCTAAACATGCAAAGAAGGGCGTGAGAAATGACGGGATTTAGCCCGAAGCTTCGTTGAGGATTAAATGTCCGATTTAAAGGAGTCCCGTTACAAATACTAAATTTAATTCTCGAATCCGTTTTAGCGCAAATTAAAGTCCAGTAGGCTCCAAAACTAAAACCCACCATTCCAAGTTTTTCGGAATCCACCCAAGGCTGTTTAACGATATCATCGATGACATATTTTAAAGATTGATCAGATTCCGGAGTCATCGGCGATTCGTAATCGGCACTTCCTGGAATCGAAAGTGCGGCAAAGCCTGTGCCTTCGTTTAAATATTTATGAAGAGGAAATGCGAATTCTTCTGCTGACCCTTCTAAGCCGTTCAAAAAAATCGTGACGGGGGAACGACCGTTCATATTGTGTGGTTTACAAAGATAATATCGAATTTTCCCCAATTTTGTTTCGACAATTTTTTCTTCGAACGGAGCACCCACTTGCTTGCACCATTTTTGAAAGCTTTTTCGTTTTAATTCGTTAATTTCATCTTTCCAGGCGACGTCTTCTTTTGGAAAACAGCCCATAATATAACTCATCGCTGCGGCCCGGTAATTTTCTTTGGATTCAAATTCAAGTCCGATGGTTTTCCAATACGCTGTCCACGGTTTTGAAGCGAGAGAGGGAATGTTTTTTAGAAGTTCCGCCGCCTCATCCATAGAAATTCCTGCACCGTGGCGTAAGCGCGGAACAAAAACCTTTGGAAGAAAAATACTCGGAGGTAAAAATTTCGAAGCCAGCTCCTGAGAATTCGTAAGGCTCACAAAAGAAAAAAGAATATCTTGAAAATTACTAATCGAAATCACGAAATCCTCTGTTATTTAATCGGTCGAAGTGCAAACCAAGCCAAGCTTGATATATAAATTATACCGGAAATAAGAAGGCCACTCGCAGGAATTTGAACGAGAAAGCTTGCTAAGGATGCCGAAAGCAACAAAACGAAAGTAAATGTAACGCTTTGTTCAAATTTTGATGCAGCCTTTTGCGCCCAGAGCACAGAGTCAAACTCGCCATCAAGCACACCGAGAGATTGCTCTTTTAAATCTTTTCGTGCGCTTACAAAAACTAAATCATCTTCAGCAAGTGAATCCCAAGCCGATTTAATTTCAAGAGAATGTTTAGTTCGCTCATACCAATATTTTTTTTGAGATATTCTCTCGGCCGGCAAAAGGTTGAGGCAGACCTGATTAAATTGTTCTTCAAAAAAATTTTCTGCGAGATGGGGAAGTGACGAAAGGAGCACACGTGGAATTTTTGAATCGATCGCAGCACTAAAGGGATTTCGCGACGGATTCTTCCAGGCAATGGCGGCAACAATTTGTCGATTGAGTGATAAAAAAATCGTCCATGCCTTTTTTTGTTTCCATTCTCTTACTTTATCCATTCCTTCTTCAGAAATTTCATGCTGAAGAATTTTTTGCCAAGTCAGTCCCGCGAGTACGGCGGTTGTTTTTCTTCGCTGAAGATCTTTAAATTCTGCAACGATGCCAAGATTTTCTTTCGTTTCCATCTTTTCTAATTTGATTAAAGGCCGGTCTTTCTGACGGGTGGAAGCCGCGATGAGATTTGAAATCGGATGATCGGAACCTTCGGCGAGTTGATGAAAGACATCTTGAATTTCCGATTCGGTAAAATCTTCAGCTTTATCGATCCAAACTTCTTCC
>JAQBPA010000013.1 GCA_028287765.1 Bacteriovoracaceae bacterium | reverse complement strand
CAGGCGTTCTAACCAACTGAACTACGACCCCATTATATTGAAATGCTTTATCTCTAATTTATCCTCGTCACTACTAACATCGCAGACTTGCATTCAGTTGGTCAGAACGCCGGGGGCGTTCGCTTATTTATTTGCTCGCCTTTGGCGCAACAACTGAACTAGTCATCATTTCAAAAAACTGCTTCCTTCTTTCTTTCGCCTTTAGGTGCAACCACTAAGTTAAAGGCTTAAAAACTAGCCTTTTTAGAGTTATTGAGACCTGGTCTTATCGTCAATAACAACAACGAGTTATTTTGCTTTTAGGGCATTTTATGAGATGGTTTTTGCACCACCTAAAATGGCACGAGTTTGATGAACGCCTTAATTTTTTTACGAGGCATTGTCCTCTTTATTTTCTCCTTCGTCGCGATGGTTCCCGTGATATCGGCTAGCACTGGCTCATTTCGACCCGACTGCGGCCATTATTTCCGACTTATATTGATGAACAAGCTTTTTAATGCAAAACAAATACCGCATGCAGAAACTGATGGCGAACGGTTCAGTTCGGACCACTTTAAACATCACAAAAAAGCACTCCCTCGTCACTTCGTTTCTCTCGATCCCTCCTTTGATCGTCACTTCATTACTCCGCGTGAAATACCGAGACTTAATGAGTTGTTTGCCATGATGGAGTCAGTAAACTCGCGTCTTAAATATAGTCTCTTATCTCCTGAAGTCCTAAAGCTCCAATTTGTAAATAAGCCAGAGCTGTTTGCGTCCAGTCATCATATTTTTGGGCACGTATCGATTCCCATTTCTCATCTTCATCAACTGCCGAGTACCTCTGCCGTTCTAACACACGAATTGGCGCACCTGACTTATTCAAAAAATATGGAGTCTTTTGTGAGCAATCTTGGGGCACCGTATCTTTGGAATTTAATTCCTAATCTTTACTCAGACTCCGATCAAAAGCTTTTCGTTGAACGCGACGAAAAACTTGTTCAAAAGCGAAACCTTCTTTGGAGATGGGCACAAAATGGAGCTCTTCTTGATGAAGAAGAGTTAGAATATAAAACGCTCGTTCGTGAGATACAAGAAATCGAAGTAACCATTGAACAAAAACCAGAGTTCAAAACTCAATCCACTATTATGGAACTCTCTTGGCCGTACCAAGAGGTCTTTGCCGATATCTATACGTATATTCACGAGCGAAACCCAAAAGCACTTTCAAATCTTTTCGATACGACAAATCTGGAAAAATACATTCGTAACCCCTTGTTCGAATGTTTTGGGCTCTTCACAAAAAATACAAGTCTGATGAAATCTATTTATTCGGATTCCCACATCGAACTCTTCTCAACGCGAAACTTTCTTTGGAGAATATTTTATCTTGATCAAAATCTGCAGCCTGGCAACAACGAAAATTACGACTCTCTCGTCTTAAGAATTACTTTCGAAAGTATGGCAGATCTATCGCTTCCTAATATTGTGAGTGCCTATAAGGGAGAGGAGCCCACAAAGCTGTCGGGTTCAGATGATGCACTTATCGAACAATATAAAATTGAAAGCACGATAGAAAATCGAATCGGAGTCTACATTCATGAATTAAATGAAAGTCTCCGCTCCTCAAACAAAGAATTTCATACGAAGCTTAAATGGGAGGATTCGATGAAAAAAATTCAAGCCTATTACGAGAAGATTCGAAATCAACTGGACCAAGAAAAAACCATACCAAATACGTAACTGCACCTTAGTTAAACTTGATTGAATTCTTCTGAAAAATATTCTTCGCTGATTGGCACTTCAACTTCAATTCCATAAAAAGATTTGACCATCGGATCGGCGAGAATCGAGCGTTCACTCCAGCGACTGATGGTAACGTCGTCCCCTCTTCGCGCTCGGCTGAGAGCTACATAAGCTTGGCCGGGTTCCCAGAGTCCGAGAAGATCGATATGAACTTTATCTAGAGTTGCGCCCTGAATTTTATGAATCGTGCTCGCATAAGCTAAATTGAGCGGGAAGTTTTTTGCGAAAGCGACTTCTTGTCCGTCTTCGTTTTGAACGGAATAGGTGAAGGGCTCTATTTCTAAAGTCCTTCGGTCTGTTTCGATCGTAACTACTTCATCTTTGAGCGCGATCACTCTTCCTGTCGTTCCGTTTACGTATCTTTGTTTTGAATCGTTCACACGAATCATCACAAGCGCACCTTTTTTTAATTCTAAAACGGCGGGAATGGGCGCATCTCTTTGCACTCGCTCGAGATATCTTTGCTCGCCCGAATAAATGGTTTCGTAGCGTCTCGAGATTTCGGGAATTTCTGCGAGCCTTCCCAAATTAAAAGCCTCTGTCTGATCACGCCGCGGAAATAATCTTGTCACATCTCCGTCCACTTCTTGTCGGGTGTGAGTTTTTAAAAAATGTTTCAGACGAACGGAAGATTTTCCATAACGAAGATCTGAAAGCACGGCCATAAAATCTGTGTCTTCGGTTCTCATCACTTCCGTTAAGTGAAGAATTTTAAATTCCGAAGCCGCCCAAGCTTCTCCAAGAAACGCCCACTCCTTCGATCGGCTCTGACTCACAGGCGGAAGTTGTGCAAAATCACCGACGGCCACGATTCTTAATCCACCCCAGGGTTCATCATTCGCCCGAAGAGCGCGTGCGATTTTTTCGGCAACGTCGAGAGTATCGAACGAGATCATCGAGATTTCATCGATGATTAGTCGAGACACCTGATTAAGCCGTTTTTTTAAACGCTTATTCTTGAGAGCTTCCGTAAAAACTTGTTCGGGCCCACCTTGCATTCTTCCGAGTCCAAAGAAACTATGAAAAGTTCTGCCACCTACAATAATCGCCGCCGCTCCCGTGCTTGCAAGCACCGGAATTTTTTCGACCTGCGATCTTAAAAAATACTGAATGAGAAAACTTTTTCCAGTTCCCGCACCCCCGGTAATAAAAAGATTCCGACGGTTTTCTTTTAAATTTAAAAAAGCCTGCTCTTGATCGAGAGTTAATTGAATTGTTTTCATTTACCCTCCGCCTTCCGCTCTAAATTTTAAAGGAAGCTTTTAAAAATTCCATCGTCCAGCGAACTCCAAATCCGGTGAGTGCGCTCTCTACATGAGCGAGACCCCCCGTATGTTCCGCTGAAGATAAATCAATATGCACCCACGGAATATCCTTGTCGACAAACTGTGAAAGAAAATAAGCCGCCAAAATATGATCGGGACTTCTCTTTGGCGCACACTGAATCATATCGGCGATTGGAGATTCCAAAGTTTTTCCAAAATCTTTATCGAGAGGAAACGGCCAAACTCGCTCGCCGGATATTTTTCCAGATTTTATGATGCGGCTGTGAAGCTCTTCGCGATTCGTAAAACCTGCCGAATACGACGTTCCAATCGCGATCGTCGCTGACCCGGTGAGAGTGGCATAGTCGATGATCATTTCAGGCTTTGCTCTCGACGCAAGTGTGAGCGTATCGGCGAGAACCATTCGTCCTTCGGCATCCGTATTAATGACTTCGATCGACATTCCGTTTAAAGCGATGACCACTTCGTCCGCTTTATAGGCTTTTGGAGAGATATGATTTTCAGTGACACCCAAAAACGCTTTCATCTTAAGCGGCCATTTAAGACGAGCCGCTGTCATCATATTACTGAGCGCGAGAGCTGAGCCGGTCATATCGGCTTTCATGCCAATCATATAGCCCTGAGTTTTTACATCATAACCCCCCGTATCAAAGCAGAGGCCCTTTCCTACGAACGCAATCGCATTTTTATTTTTGGCTTTCGAAGGACTATACGTGAGCTCGTAAATTCCACCCTTGGAATCCGGATTTCCCTGATCGACTGCCGTAAAAGCACCGGCACCCATTTTTTTGAGCTCAGCATGAGAATAAAATTTCAGCTGAAATTTATATTTTGTCGCAAGCTCTTTAATTTTTGCGCCATAGGTAATCGTATTTAATTCATTGGGAGGCAGTGCTCCGAGATAACGAACGAGATTTTCGCCTTCGCCAGTTTCGAATCCGTAATTGAAATTCTTTTGTTGATTAGCAGCTGAAAAAATAAAAACATCTTTTAATTTAAAAGGTTTTAATTTTTCTACGCGCTTTCCGTAAACAGGCATCTGAAAAATTCTCGTCGCAATCGCCGCACCAAAGCAGTCCGACAGACGCGCTTCTTCTTTTGCCTCTAAAAAAACAAGCGACAGGCTTTTTGCCGACGCGGGAAGGCCCTGTTTTAGTGCAGCTCCCGCAAATCCTAAAAGATTAAATGTCGTCATCTCTTCTGGAAGAACCGCTAAAAAAAGATCCGCGTCCGTTTTTTCTACTCCAGGAATTGAGAGCAAATCCCCCGTCTTCAGCGGTTCTTCTCGCCGCTTGAGCGCTTTTTCGATGCGCTCAGAAGTCTTTAATTCAAAGACACTCCAGGTATTTGCATTCTTTGCACGAGTTTCGCTCACCACAATGATGCATTTCTCTGCAAGGTCAGTAGTCTTTTTGATCTGCTTAAGAGTGAAGGTTTTTGTATTCAATGGTGGCTCTCCTTTTCGACAGGCTATCTCAATTTAAAGAGCAAGAAATGTAAACTGAAGTTCATGATTGCTTTTTGCCGAAGTTTCGTGAAAAAAATGATGGTCGCTATGAAATATGATGTTTTAGGAGTTGGAAACGCGCT
>JAQBPA010000012.1 GCA_028287765.1 Bacteriovoracaceae bacterium | reverse complement strand
CGAAGACTGAAATATTGCTTTTATCTACTAGTTCGTCGACAAATGTGACCGCCCTCAACTCCGCCAACTCTTGCTTGACCTTGAAGGGCAATTGCATCGTCCAGTGGCTGTACGAGTTGCTAAATGACATGAATAGGATTTTAAGATTGTCTACGTGTTCGGAGAGCAAAGTTTCAGAAGTGTTTGATCGAGCGAATTTATTGAGAAGGCGAGTGTAAGAGAGAAGAAGGTTTCGGAGTATTTCAGTGGCAAATCCATATTTTAAATGCCGAGGTGCATTGAGGAGAATAAAATTTACGGTTGCTGCTAATTCTTCGTTTAACGAAGACGAAATAATTTCAGGATTTACACTTATAAAGTTTAAAGCTTCTGTAATAAGAGCAAGATTTTTATCGTAGCTTTTCTTGTTTCTAAAAAGCCATATTCTCTTTTCTTGTTTGATGGCGGCGGTTCGTTGTTTATGCAAATCGGCTCCAAGAAGGGTCGAAAGCCATTTGTGTCTCTCTTCTTCTGTAAGTGTTGAACGATCAAATAAAAAAAATTGGTTGTGGTTGAAATTACTCAATTGAATCAATCTCTTTAAAATGGGTTCCGGAAGTGAAACCAGCTTTTCTGGGGTGACACTTTCCAAAAATCTTTCTGCCGTTTTTCCTGAATCCCGTTCGAATGCATTTATGAATTGAGGATCTTCGCGTGGATCACTCATGTTTAAAAGGCGAGGATACAAAGTATTAAAATCCACGACCGCTAAAGCTGGCTGAATAAATTCAAAAACGCCGTATAATAATACTATAAAAAGACGCATTTTCATCGAACACCTCGCATATCACTAATGTGCAAGTTTTATGCCAAAAGGGTGCTCGGGAGCGTTTAATATGAGTCAATCGAGAGATTGAAATTTGTTGGAAAACAAATCGGAAGCCCTTGGGTCAAAGATTTGATTCATCGGATGCGAAAAGAGAGTCCTGAATTTGCAAAACTTTGGAAGCTACATGACGTGGAAGAACGCAAGAAGACTCGAATATTTGAAATTCAACACGAAAAATTTGGGAAATTAACGTTCATGCGTTCAATTTTAATTCCAGCAGAAGCAGAAAACCTTCGATTAGTTATTCTCATCCCTGTTCTGCCTGAAAAAAGGTAAAGCTGACATCACAGCCAGAAGATAAAGTTAAATCAGCCAGTTCCACGAGCAGACTTCGAGCAGATTTTGATTCATCAAAGACGAAAACGATGCTCGGGCTTATCGAAAAAGGGGTCAGGTCTGGTGGTTGCGAGAATTTTGGAGCTAGCAATTTCTGCAAGAGGGCGGTAAGTGGCTAAGCATGCCCCGTGCGATTCGTTTGAATAGGTTGAAAAAAGTAAAGTTTGGCTTCGTTTCTATAAACCGCTTCATGCAGATTTTGCGTTATTAGCCAACTAGACGTCTGATTGTTTTATGTTATAAGGCAGCGTGTTTAAATCTTGCCTAGGCTTTTTTTTCTTCGGACTTCTGATCATAGATGCGCTTTCGGCAGCCGATTTAAAAATAGTTGAAGACTCTCAAAAGATTTCCACTTGCATGGCGGATATTGCCAAGCTTTTTATGCGTGCCCGCAAGGCTCAACTTCCGCAATATATTGTGCCTTTAAAGGCTGCTTCGTTCGAAGCCTATCGCGCTCGCTCTCATTCGGCGCTTGATCATCGGCGATTGCAGCCCGTAGCCATTGCGACAAAATTTAATGATGTACCCTCTACGTTGCTAATCACTTTTAGTGAACAAGAGCTGATGAATCTTATTTTCTTGTCGGCTTCTGCAGCCATCGAATCAAAACTTTTTTATCCGAATTATACTTCCATTTTAAACGAAGAATTATTTCTTCGTATTCAAGGACACGACCTTAAGGTGACTGATTTAAATTCTTTTTTGACTGTCGAAATCCCTAAACTCGAACTCGAACTGAAAAATTTTTCTAACGAAGGAAATTCAAAATTAAAATTGGAAACCGTTTTAAACGCTTGGTACTGGCTTCAAAAAAGAATTGGTCGTGGTGATATTAAAACGGTGATCGCGGGGTCGGCGATATCTTTGCATGACTTCGACACCACAGTGGCGCATGAGGTTTTGCATGCTCATTTCTTCAATTCACTAAAAATATATGATTTGGTTATGCAATTTTTTACGGAACAAGTGAGCCCAGAAGATAAAGAAATCTTTTATTTGGCACTCGATGCAACTTACGACCATATTCGCACCGATTATGAGCTCGCTGCCAACGAATTCTTTGCCTATACGAATGCTCGTGGAGCCGCACAAAAGTTGGCACTCCATCGTCGGCCGGCGATGAGAAATTTGGTGCCATTGATTCAAAAATATAATGCGAGCTATTTAAATTTTTTGAATGACCACCAAGTGGTTATTGGTGCCACTCTTATCGAATAAACACGGGGTCACGTCTTGACTTTGACTTAAAGCGCGGCCGAAAAAGTCAAAGTCAAGACGTGACCCCCGTGATTTGAATTTAAAATCGATAGCTTCAGCCTACAAATTTTTTGAGATTCTTGAGACATCCGGTCCAGCCGCCTTGGTGATTCCGTTTAATCGATCGATTTTTAAAGCCTTCGTGAGTGAGAGTGAGTTCGGTTCCTGTGGGCACGGTTTTAAAATCCAGAGTAACCTGAGTTTCGCCACCGCTAAATTCGGAGTTCCACGTAAAGACTAATTTTTTGGGACGTTTAATTTTTTTGTAAATGCCTCCGTG
>JAQBPA010000270.1 GCA_028287765.1 Bacteriovoracaceae bacterium | reverse complement strand
CGAGGAGATTGGCACACCGAATAGTAAGCGACCGCACTTGTCGCGCTGTTGACGATCGCGACCGCGTTCAATGCTCGCAAGGCGACATAGATTTTTCCTTGAGCCGACCAGTTCACCTGATTAATTGGAAAGTTTGAGGGTAAATTATAAAGCACTTGGCGCTGAAGGCTCGGGGATAGTCTTTGAATTTTTAATTGATCGGAATCTGCCATCCATAAATTTCCGGACCCATCATCCGAAGTTATTTGTGGAGTCAGATCTAAACGGAGGCTAAATCCTGGAAAATTCGTCGTCGAAAAAAGAGAATAAGGAGTGATATAGACGCTGCTGTCATTTGGAAAAAAAGCGAACAAATTACTCGCATTTGAAAAAAGTCGATTAAAAGGATTTTTACTTGTTTGAGTGAGCGAAGAAGTCGTCGTCAATTTATTTTCGTGTTCGAGACCGGCAACCGCAACAGCACCATTGCTCGATAAGAGATGAGGTGGACTCGTCAGAGCGACAGCTCCAAATGTAGTTCGAGTCATATTATAGAGAGCGTTTCCTTGAATGGACGATAACGTGATACCTCCGGTTGAAAGCGCCATATCCGAAAAAGTAGCTGGAAGTGTTTGGGCTGAAACGGAAGCCATACTGGTAGCGTTCACCGAGATTGCGTTGGTTCCACCCGCAACGTAGAGCGTACCATCGGAGCTCTGATATTTTATTTTTTTTGGAGTAAAACTAATTCCAAGTGGTGAGCCCACTGCGACTTCGCTTCCGACTGTAATATCGTATTTCGATACAGATCGAGAAGTTTCGGCAGTTAGCCAAAGACTGTTGGCGGCTGCACTCAAATCCATAGATGTGGGTCTTGTATCAGTGGCGAGATTTGTGACAACTCCTGAAGTCGTATTGATCACCGATAAATTATTGGAATCACGGTTGAGCGTATATATCCGGTTGGTTCGAAAACCCACCTGAAGAGGAAATGTGCCCACATTAAAAAACTGCATCGTCCAGGCATTCGCATTCAATTCGGTAAGGCGATAAGCAGAGTTTGCGGCAGCTGAAACAAAGTCAGCGACGGTTGCAGATTCGGCAGTGAGGGCCGTGATCGATTGTGGAAAATAAATGGTGCTCGCGACACTTTGTGCACTTAAATCGACAAAAGAAACAAGATTCGAAGTGGGGCTTACGAGAACACTACTCAATTGAACTCCCGGTCTGATTAATTGACCCACGTCCGACATCAAAGCGGGAAGCGGAAGACTTGTATTCGTGGGAACGGAAGGAGCAGCGAAGGGGATTCGATTGAGAAGCATGCTCGCGTTCGTTTGAAGAATGTCTATGAATCGAGTAGTTCCGTCAGATCCCACAAACATTTTTCTTGGGAGTGCGCCCGCGGGTAAGGTGGTGATCAGTGTGTTGCTGTGATCGTAGACCTGAATTAATTTTGCAACAGGACAGAACACGTACCGATAACGACTTCCTCCTCCGAAATCCATTTGCAGTTGATCAGGCGAACGACATGTCACCGTATTTGCAGCCGTTCCGAGTGTGGAGTCGGAGGTATCGTAGGTCATAAAGTAGTCCGCGCCGATAGCATCATTTGCAAGTTTAATGGGAACGAGGAGTTCGTTACTCACAAAATCAAAAAGAGGTTTTGTAAATTTTGCGTAAATACTGGTCGTTATGGAAATCGCACTTGAGATCGGCGTCATATCACTCGATTGATAAGATCTTAGTTTAAGGCCGCCAGAATCAGAATACCCGACATAGATCGTGGGATTTGCGGCCGAAAGAGATTGAAGCCACTGAGGACTACTGACCGTTGCGGAAACTCCCGAAGTGCAAAGAGCCGTGGTTGAATTGGGTGTGAGGACATAAGAGTAGACAGCGTTTGCTCCTTTATCGGCGACAATGAGATTGGTCGTCGATCCGGAATGTTCCGCCAGGTGAATATCACTGATTTGAGTGAACGGACCGCAAGCAATACGATTGATGATGGGAGTACCCGAAGTATTCGTCCCGTAAAAGATGCTTGTTCGCGACTGATCGGTAAAAACGAAATCCGATCTCGTATTCGTCTTCATATAAAAGAGAGAACTAGGACCGACGACAACTTGATCGGGAAGTTTAGAAATCGTGACCTGTAAATTTCCGATATTTGCTAAATTGACCGAAAGAATCGAAGGATTCGAATAGGTCATCATAAATAGTTTGTCGTTTGCGCCGGCAGTTGATTGCTGGTCAGCCATAAAAACGGAGGTGGGTGTCCGCGGGATGAACAAATCGATCGGTCTTCGAATGACGGTATTGGTTGGAGCTGAGACGAGAAAAAGAAAAAACCCAAACAACATGAGAGTCTTATCGGGAATTAAAAGGATAAGGCCGTCAGTCAATTATCGCTGCAGCGCAAACCCTTTTTCTTTCGCTCGGTTAGTTCGGAAAGCGAGATTGCGTCATCGTGGGAACAGATCGATCCGCTCGTCTTGATCCATCCCCGACTCGAGCCGCGAACCCGAGCCATTTGGGCGCAGCTCTCAAAAAAGGCTTCCAAGAGGCATTTCAAAGGGTTTTACGTCGGCAGCAATAGGGGTCAGAGCAATTAACATGGGGCCTGGGAAAAAAGGGGTCAGAGCAATTTATTGACTGATCTTCAGGTAGAAAGGAGGGGTCAGAGCAATTAACGTCAGAACGTCGGGATCCTCGGGGTCAGAGTAATTTACCGACGTCCGGGTAGTCGGGTCGTCATTTTGAGGCTTGACCCCTCTTTTACAAGGGCGATAGGAATAAAGCTTCGATGATCGTGTCTGTTCAACTTATAAATGCATCCGTCTTATTTGCGTCTTTTTTTGCGCAAAACCTAATTTGATGCTGGGCTTTCAAGATTCCAAATGATTTTCAAACTTATCGCACGGGGCATCCGCTCTGATAGAATTGTTGAGTTAAAATAATAAAAGGAGGATTTTTTTATCGCTGATTTTGAAAAGAAAGAAATGATTCGTGTAAACCACCAGATTCGTGCGCCCAAAATTCGCGTAGTTCTGGAAGACGGCGGAATGCTTGGAGTGATGAGTCCTCAAGAAGCGCTTCGCGAAGGTGAGCGCAGAGGTCTTGATCTCGTCGAAATTTCGCCAAAGGCAACTCCTCCGGTTTGCAAGTTGATGGATTACGGAAAGTTTAAATACGAATTGAAGAAGAAATCTCATACCGGCAAAAAGGTCGCGAGTTCGGTATTGAAAGAAATTACCTTATCTCCACAGACCGATGTGCATGATCTCAATTTTAAGATGAAGAACTCGATCGGATTTCTTGAAGAAGGTCATCGAGTTAAAATCACCATTCGTTTTCGGGGCCGCGAAATGGCGCATCCTGAAATCGGACGTCGGCAGATGGAAAAAGTTTTGGATGCTCTCAAAAATCATGGTGCACCGGAAGGCTCCATGAAAATGGAAGGTAAAATGCTCATGGCGATGTTTGTTCCTCTCACGCCCGGAGTGAAGAAGGCCAAGGCACAGGAGGCAGCCGCACCTGTCACCCCGCCGCTTAACCCTCTAATGCAGAAGCCCATTCAACAAAAACGAGCGGAGCCCATTAAAGCCAAGGTCTGATTTTACGAAGAATGACCCCATCGTAGATTTCGCATGTAAATTCAAGATTTTGACGATTGATTCGTAAACCCTCTTAAGGCTAAATCTGTGCCCTATGGCTTATAAAATGAAGACAAATAAATCCGCAGCTAAGCGTTTTCGTGTGACTGCGAATGGGAAGGTCAAGCGAAAGAGAAACCATCTCAAGCACATTTTGACCACACATCCAAAAAAGGTTAAACGACGTTATCGAAAAAAGACCTATGTTCGGGAAACTGAAGTAGGCCATGTAAAAATTTTAATGCCCTATGCATTTTAGAGGCATTGAGTAAAAACGCGGTTAGTTAAAAGACAAAGGAAAGTTTTATGCGGGTAAAAGGCGGAACAAAATCAAAGAACAGAAGAAAACGAGTCCTTCAAAAGACAGAGGGATTTCGCGGTCGTACCCGTAACACTCTCGTCGCTGCTACCGAAGCGCTCGATCGAGCGAGGGTTTATAACTATCGTGATCGAAAGGCCCTTAAAGGCAATATGCGCGCAATTTGGATTGTTCGTTTGACGGCAGCGGCCAGGAGCCTTGGAGTTTCGTATAGCGGTTTAATTCACGGTCTGAAGCTTAAGAAAATCGATTTGAATCGAAAAATGCTGGCTGATTTGGCGGCAACAGAGCCAAAAAGTTTCGAGCAAATTGTCAAAGCGACCGGACTTCTGAAGTAAATTCGTTCAGTTCAATCAAATCTTAGCTAAATAATTTATCATTAGGTGTGACTCACGTTAGACTTCGTTGTGGCCGAACTGACTTCTTCAAAAACAATCGACTTATTAAAAACGCTATCTTCTGAAGCCAAAGAAAAAATATCGGCTGCTAAATTAGCAGTCGACGTCGAGCAAGTGCGTGTTTCTTACTTTGGAAAAAAGGGCTTCATTTCTGAAGTGCTTGCGTCCTTAAAAAATTTTAATGCTGAAGCTCGAAAAGAAATCGGCCAAGTTTCCAATCAAGTTCGAGAAGAATTAGAGAGTCTTTTATCTCAAAAAAAGGCGGAACTCGAAACGAGAGAGCTCGATCAAAAACTTTTAAAAGATCAACTCGATCCGACAGCACCCGGAGTTTTCTATCCACGAGGTGAGCTTCATCCGATTCGAAAAGTTCTTCGCGAAGCGGTACAAATTTTCGAAAAGGCAGGCCTGACCCCGGCTTATGGCCCTGAAGTGGAATATGAAAATTATTGTTTTGATAAATTGAATTTTAAACCGGGTCATGCGGCTCGCGATATGCAGGCCACTTTTTTTGTAAAAAATCAGGGTACAGAAAGACTCGTGCTTCGAACGCATACGTCTCCTGTTCAGGTCAGGATTCTCTTAAAAGCTGCCCAAAATAATTTTGAACTTCCTATTCGCGTTCAGATTCCGGGGCGTGTTTATCGGGTCGATGATGACAGCACTCATGCGCCGATGTTTCATCAAATTGAAGGCCTTGCGGTTGATCGAACGGCGACGATGGGAGATCTTCGCGCAGTCTTAGATTATTTCTTTCGCAATTTTTTTGACGAAAAAACGAAGATTCGTTTTCGCCCCAGTTTTTTTCCGTTCACCGAACCCAGTGCCGAAGTGGATGCGTCGTGTGTTTTTTGCAAAGGAAGCGGCTGTAAGGTTTGTAAGCAAAGTGGCTGGCTCGAAGTTGCAGGAGCAGGGCTTGTTCATCCTGAAGTTTTTGATTTATGCGGATGGGATTCAAAATCCGTTCAGGGCTGGGCGTTTGGACTCGGCATCGAGCGCCTTGCGATGCTTAAACTCGGGATTCCGGATTTACGGCTTTTCTTCGAAAATCGATTATCATTTTTGAGGGCAGCTCAAAAATGAAGCTGAGTTATAAAGTTTTTCTGGATTGGGTCGACTTTTCAGGCGGCGCCAAAGATCTCGCAAACGTCCTCGCCGATCTTGGATTTCCAAACGACGGCATAACGGCGGTGGGCGGCGGTCTTGATCAGGTGGTTGTTGGAAAAGTTTTAACCAAGACGAAACATCCCGAAGCCGATCGCCTCAATTTACTTACGGTAGATATTGGATCGGAGCAACTTCCCATCGTTTGCGGCGCTCATAATATGAAGGTCGGTGATTTTGTTGCACTCGCGCCGATCGGAGCCACGATTCCTGGAAAAGACGGCCAAGGAATGGCGATGAAAGAAGCCAAAATCAGAGGGCAAACTTCCAAAGGGATGTGCTGTTCTCTCGTTGAGCTGCAGCTGGCTAATGAGAGCGAAGGTATTCTCATTTTACCTTCTGAAAAAATTTCCGATAAAGATCTGGGCCGAAAGGTTTCTGAGCTCTTCGATTGGCAGGACTGGATTTTAGAAGTCGATATTACTCCAAATCGTGGAGACGCTTTATGCGTTCGCGGACTTGCAAGAGAAGTGGCTGCCAAACTTGGACTCAAAATGAAAACTTTAAATACGATCAAATGGAAGAATCCCGTGAGTACGGTCAATCCGTTTATCGAATCGTTTTCAGACGCGTCGGGTTTTGCAGCGTGCTTAGTGAACGGGGTTAAATTCGGCGAGACTCCAGAAAAATGGCAGAATTTTTTGAAATCTTTTGGAGCGAGAAGTATTTCAAATCTGGTGGATATTACGAATATCGTCATGTTTGAGCTCGGTCATCCGCTCCATTTTTTTGATGCTGATAAAGTGGACGCACAAACAATCGGTGTTCGACGAGCTCGGCCCGGTGAAACGCTGGTTCTCTTAAACGACACGGTTCTTGAACTCCATCCCGATGATCTTGTGATTGCTGATGCGACCGGCCCGCTTAGTCTCGCGGGGGTGATGGGAGGCGCGAAGTCGTCGATCTCAGAAACAACGAAAAATATTTTGATCGAAGTGGCTAGTTTTAATCCGGCCTCCATTCGTGCCACCACACGAAGACATCAAATCTTTTCTGAATCGAGTGTCCGCTTTGAGAAAGGACTGACAATCTTTCATCTCGATGAAGTGATTGAGCGCGCTCTAGCTCTTTTAAAAGAACTCTCTGATTTTGAAATCGCTGCCGGAACGAAGATTGTCGATAAACAAATTCAGCCCAAGCAAATTCTTTGGGATCGAGGCAGAATTGAGGCGAAGCTCGGAAAAATTGGAAAAACAGACGATGAGCTCTTTGAATTTTTAAGACGTCTCGAATACAGTTTTGAACCCAAGGGTTCGACGGTCGCGGTGAATTTTCCGTGGTACCGAACCGATGTGCAGCATCTTGAAGATGTGATGGAAGATATCGGGCGGCTTCTCGGCTATGAAAATTTAGAAAAAAAACCGCTCGTCTCTTTTGAATCCAAAAAATTCTGGAAAGATTTGACACCCGAACTAAAACTCTCGGACCAAATTTTGGACTCGTTCATCTCGTTTGGTTTTTCTGAGGCGATTCATTTGAGTTTTTCTAGCCCGGCCTTAGAAAAAAAATTGGGTTACGAAGGCGATGATTTCGTGGTCGTTGAAAATCCTATTCATTCTGAAAAATCCGTTTTACGAAGATCGATTCTTCCCGGACTCCTTGCTCGTGCCAAAGAAAATGCATTTAACGGCGAAGATGAAATTCGACTCGTCGAAGTTGGACCTATTTACAGTGCTTCGGGTGAAACGATTTTTGAAGAAAGTCCTAAAGCCGAGCGTTTGAGTATCGCTTGCGTCTGGCTTCCTCGTCCGCAGGATAAAAAACATCTTTGGAATCCGAATACGGATCCGTTTTTTATTTTTAAAGGGATGATGGAGTCTATTTGGTCTCCGTTTAAAATGAGACCTGCACGCAATTTGCAGATTCCCGCTTTTTATCCGAAGCGTATTTTGAATCATCCGCACGGATTTGCGGGAGAGCTTCATCCGACAGTATTAAAAGCGATGGATCTTTCGGGTCGAGCGTTTGTAGGGGAGTGGTTGATTCAAGGACGCCTTGCAGACGAGCGATACGAATTTCCGTTTATCTATCCATCAATTGATATGGATGCTTCGTTCGTCGCTGGAGAGAATTTGTCGGTCGGTGCGATGATGGAGTGTTTTCAAAAAACGAAAGCACCTTACCTCGAATGGGTACGCCCCTACGATATTTTTCAATCCGAAGATCTAAAACCGAAGAAGAAATCGATGACCTTTGCAATGCGTTATCGAAATTTGGAACGAACTCTGACTCTTGAAGAAGCCAAAAACTCTCACGAACAGCTGATTGCTTCGGTTTTAAAGACTTTCCAGCCATTTGAAATTGCGCTGCGTTAAGCTCCTGAAAAAACTTATGTTTTTCTAGTTCGGTGCCTTGCCGCGTGACCAAACTCAGACGTAAAATGATCGAGTAAGCTATGAATTCAGAAGGGGACTTTATGACTGAAGGCGATCAAAAACAAACACTGACGAAGGCTGACATCGTAGATCAAGTATTTGAAAAAGTAGGTCTTACGAAAAAAGATGCGACCGAAATTGTCGAATTCGTTTTTGATACTCTGAAAGATACATTAAAGACCGGAGATAAAGTAAAGATCTCGGGCTTCGGAAATTTTATCGTCAGAAAAAAGAGATCTCGCGTCGGAAGAAATCCACAAACCAAAGAAGAAATGACGATCTCAGCCAGACGAGTGCTCACATTCAAACCTTCTCAAGTGCTAAGAGCCATGCTCAATCGCGACTTTTCCGCGCGGATAAATAAAGACACCGAAAAAAAAGTTAGCTAAGAGCGCAAGAGAAAATCGTTAACGCAAAACGAACGAAGCCTTGTGAGTCGAAAAACTTTCGACCGGTAAAATATTCGCTTTGAGTTGAGAGCGATCCATTTCATTTAAAACTTTTGGCGCAATCACTTCAGATTTTTTTTCATCCGAATAAAACACGCTAGTAACAAGAACTCCGATCAACAAAGAAATAACGGGAATACTCGCCCCCAAAAGCGCCGGATTCCGAAGCGCCTCACCCGCATGAACGGGCTTTGAAAAACAGAAGAAAAGAAAAACTCCCAAAAACCGATATTTTATTTTTGCGATCATACATCTACTTTTTGCCAGCATTTCAAAAAGAAGTCATTCGACCTAAAAATTCCAATCACATATTATGTAAACTTGTATTTCATGTCCGATGCTAAACATCTCCGACAAGGGTCAGACAAAAAAACATTTGAATTGAATAAAGCGAGATAGTTAGGTTTGTTAAGCGAAGCGTCTCTTAGTCTCAGCCGTTCCACCAAAGGTGGACAAAATATAAGAGAGCAATTGCTCTACCAGGCGGTCGGTAGTGCAAGAAAGACATCTAATAAGAGACCGCCAATGAGCTAAAAACAAACGTCGGGGCGTGGCTCAGCCTGGTAGAGCATTCGCTTGGGGTGCGAGAGGTCGCGAGTTCAAATCCCGCCGCCCCGACCATTTTCAAAATTTTTGTGATTCGGGTTTTCATATGAAGTATTGCCTTTGATTTGAAGGGGATTTGATCTCGCGACAAAGTCGCGGCCTGTTTGTTGGTCCGCCTTTGGCGGAACAAATACCGCTTGTCGATTTGGCATCACGGGCTCCGCTTGACACTTCTGGGGTCAGAGGAATCTTTTCATTTTTTTGCGACTTTAGTTAATTTGATCAGATAGTGTGCCGTATAGATTGAAAGGCATAGCAAGGAAATGATTTATGGCCCAAATGGCCAGACAAAAAGATCAAAGAAGCAACCGATCAGAATGTATTGAATACTGTCTTCATTGCCACGCTCTATGCGTGGAAACAATTAGCCATTGTTTACAAAAAGGAGGCGAACATGCCGAATCCAATCATGTCCGTCTCCTTGAAGATTGCGCAGAAATTTGTCAGACGGCTGCAAACTTTTTGCTGAGAAGTTCAAAATTTTATCCTAGAACTTGTGAAGTCTGCGCTGAGATCTCTGAGAAGTGTGCAGAAAGTTGCGAAAAGATGGCTGACGACCAAATGCTGAAGGCTTGCGCGGAACTTTGCCGAAAGTGTGCAGAATCCTGTCGTTCTATGGCGAGCTGATAAGTCGCCGTGAATTGGTGCCTGGCACCAATGGCAAAAATTCGGGTTACCACTGGCCACCAGCGTTTCCCATTGAGCTTTTAATCAGACAATGCAATAAATTCAAAGATGGGTTCGGGGCGCTTCATCCTTTTTATTTGTCTCCTTTGTGTCTGTTCATCTCAAAATAGTTTGGCGTCCGACTGTGCATTGATCCTCAGTGACTTCATCCAAAAATCGGAATTTACGGTCAGCGAAGCATCCTCACGGCGGAAATTTTTGGATCGCGTCGCCTCTCGGGGAGATTCAAAAAGTGAAGAGGCGATGCAAGAGTGGCGTGACAACACTCTTCGTGTTTCTCCCATGACTTCTCCTAGAATTTGGAAAGTCATTGGAGAAGCGGAGTATATTTTTAGAAAAACGAATTCTATTCTTACGAAATTAGAGACGCTGGCTTCCATCGATTCAGCAATTCAATTTTCGCTGGCAGTTGAAAATTTTGAGTCTCAAAAAATCGAGGATTATGAGTGGGAGAGTGACCCTTCACCATTTGTTCTTCATCGACTTCAAATTGAAAAGACAAATACGCAAATTCGTCGCCATATCCGGGAGCTTGCGATGTCTGCTTACGATCGAGAAGTTGTCATGGCTAACGACTTTGAACTTAACAGCCCGCTACTCATTTGGAAGATGCGGGATTTTTTGCAACCCGAAGATTGGAAAAGAGTGCATGCGCAAGCTGAAAAGTTTGGACCCTGGAGTAGGCATTTAATCGCAAGGACAGCAGAGCAGGTCAGTGATGGACAAGAAATTGATTATCAAATCGGTTCCCCTGATTTTCCTCTTTTGTTCACGCCTCCGCCTGGCTGGTCGATCTTGCCGAATCGCTTTCAGAGCGTTCTCGAATCATCTCGTGAAAAAAGACCCGAAAGTCTGCAGAGAATTATGCAGTGGGTACAATTAAAGAGACTGTATCTAATTTCATCGGACTATTCCTATTTGGTGAAGGCTGCCTTCGAATGGAATCGACCCGAGGTGGCGATCTCTTTAATTTCGCAATTCGGCGCGGTTCCTGATCCTGAAACTGCAGGCCAGATCGTACGGATCGCTTTAAAAAAGCTGCAAAATATTAAGTCCGAGCGAGAACTGAAGCTTTTCTCAGACTATATTCTTGCCTATGCAAAGATCGCCAATGTGAAAGAAGCTTCTGCTAAGCTTTTAGACATTCGAAACAAACTTCCGCTCATGGCCTACTTCGTTTTAGATGATGCGACTGAAATACTTGCTGAGCGGGACAACAACTGAACGGGTGTACTAAGTTGCTTTCTTTTACAGTTTCCGTTTAGCTCTAAGCTTTAACAATGATGACGGCCTCTCTTGAAACTAAAGCTGAACCAGATAACCTCGATGGGGTTTCAATTATTGTGCCCACTTATAAAGAGGTCGACAGCCTTCCGGACCTTTTGAATCGCCTTCAGCTTCTTCGAACGACTTTTCAGGAATCTGAAGTCATTATTGTGGATGATAACTCTGGCGACGGAACGGAAGACCTCATTCGAAACTTAAAATTAGACCCGTGGGTTCGTTTGATTATACGTCGAAGCGATCGTGGTCTCAGCTCTGCCGTGATTGAAGGCTGCCGTCTTGCCAAATTTTCCACCCTCATTGTGATGGATGCCGATCTCAGCCATCCGCCTGAAGCCATACCTGCCATGGTGAAGACTCTAAACAATGCGGGTACCGAGTTTGTGATCGGCTCTCGTTATTGTGAAGGCGGGAAAGTGGTCGAGGGGTGGACATTATTTCGGCGAATCAATAGCTGGGTGGCGACGGCGTTTGCTCGTCCCTTTACAAATGCGAGCGATCCGATGTCCGGATTTTTAGCATTTCGAAAAACCGATTTTTTAAAGAGCGCGTCGCTCAATCCGATTGGCTATAAGATCGGCCTTGAATTGATCGTAAAATGTGGGTTCAAAAATGTGAAAGAAGTTCCCATCACTTTTGAACTTCGAAAAAAAGGCGAGAGTAAACTTTCTCTGAAAGAACAACTCAAATATCTGACGCATATTAAAAGACTCGCCGATTATAAATTCGGGAATTTTTCTTTTCTTCTGCAGTTTGCAACGATCGGTGTGACGGGACTTTTGATCAATGAGATCGTCGTTACGATTTTAGATCGGCTCCATTTGCCCGACCAGCTTGTCTTTAGTTTAGGCATTTTGATTGGAATGGTCGGTACGTTTATTTTAAACCGAAAAATCACATTCGACCACGGAGTACAAGAGGGATGGGTTCGACAATATTTCAAATTTGTCGCGGCTTGTTCGTTTGGGGCTTTTATTAATTATGAGGCCTCCTTAAATTTTGCGAGATTTTTTCATCACGTTTTCGCCGTGAAACAAATATCGGTCATGGTCGGGGCCGTTTCTGGAATGATTTCCAATTTTCTGCTCAGTCGCTATGTCGTTTTTAAAAAAAATCTAGTCATCGCGCGAAAAAAATAAATTTTATGTCTCGGCTGACGCGAGTCTTTGTTCTGCTGATGATTCTCGTAGTGGGGCGACTCTGCTATTTGTCGGAGCCTTACGGAGTGTCGGTCGACGAGTCGACGTATCTTTCGATGGCAGAAGTGCTTCACCATGGGGGCACTTTATATAAGGATGTCGTCGATCGAAAGCCGCCCGCGCTCATTTGGACCTATCAGTTGATTGGGGATCTCTTTGGGAGCTGGAATATTCATGCAGTTCATTTTGTTTTTTTTCTTATTCTTCTCGGATTGCTCGGATTTTGTATTCTGATCGTCCGGGAACTTCGCGGCGGAAGTACTGCCATCCTTTTATCGGCAGGACTATATGCACTTTTCTCTTCGTGTTTTCCAAGAGAAGTTTTGTCTGCGAACGCCGAATATCCAATGACTCTCTTTCTGGCAGGAGCCATTTTTCTTTTATTTAAAAGTGCAGAAAAAAAACGATATTTATTTGTTTTTATTTCATTTTGTCTCGCGGCGATCTCAACTTTGTTTAAGCAATACGGGGCTCTTATTTTTGCGTTTGTTTATTTGAGCTTTTCTATTGTTGAACTCAGACAAAATGCAATGAGTTTTAAAACTCAAGTGAAGGCGCTTTTTGTTGGTATTCTTGGCTTAGGTTTTGTTTACGGGCTGGTCTGTTTCTATTTCGTCCAGAAGGGCGCGTTTAAAGAATTCATCTATTATTTTGGAGTAGATGGATTTAAATATATCGCGCAGTCGAGAACGCTCGAGAATCGCGACACTTCTGCTTGGATCGCCATTTTAGGAATGCTTGTTTCATGGCCTGCGCTCTGGTGGGGGGCGAGTAAGTCTGTTGGGATCTTTAGGCGCGATCCGAAAGGGATCAGTCTTATTTGTGGTGCGGTTGGCGCCTTGATTACCGCATTTTTATCTGGACGATATTATACTCATTATTTTGTACCTCTGATTTGGTTTCTTTCAATTCTTAGCGCGATTGGATTGGAGCAGGTTTTTAGAGAAAAGAAAAAGACAATCATCATTCTTTCTCTTCTGCCGTTCTGTTTTTATGTTTTTTTTAATTTTGATCGTGAGGCGCTTTCGCACAAATGGTCATTTACCAAACAAAAACAAAAAGAACTTATAAACGTTGGAAGTTGGATCAAAGACCATACGGATCCGACGGACCGAATCGTTGTTTGGGGGATGGCTTCGCAACTTTATTTATTAAGCGAGCGCGGAAGTGGAACGCGTTTTGTCTTTTCGGATTTCGTTTCAGGAAGACAGCCAGGATATAAGTCAGACATTTCTGTACCGCTTCCGAACGCAATGGAAGAATTCTTAACAGACCTAGAAAAGCAAAAACCCAAAGTGATCATCGATACGAGTTCAGCGTCGATGAATGACTATCAGTGGTTTCCTTTCACGCGATTTTCTTTATTAAAGTCTTATGTGAACTTGTATTATGAAAAATCCGCAGTCGTAGATGCTGTCGAAATCTGGTTGAGAAAATAAAACGTTCATTTAGCGATTCATATGGCTTAAAAAATAGATGCAAAAAGCGATCGGCGTTTTGGAAAAAGTAGGCCTTCGCTCTTCTCTCGTAAGTTTAATTCGATTCGGTATACCTTTTGGAAAAGTTTTTTCTTCGATATAAGTGCGGAGCTTTGATACTTCCGTATTACTCCAAAGCTTCCATTGATTTATTTTTCCATGGTTTTGATCGGAAGGTGGGCGAGTCCAGATCACTAATCGGTAACCGAGAGCTTCGGCGTCTCGAATTTTTGATAAAACTTCGGGATCCATCATCGGATCTCCGCTTCTTATATATTCAATATAAGTGTCAGGTAAATCCTTAGGTTTTTTTGGGTAAAACTCAACGACCTTAACGCCTATTTCTTTTTCGCCCTCAGGATAGTAGACGAAATGTTTTTTAAATTGCATTTTGTCGGGATTTTCGAGTGCTTGGTTAAAATCTTCCGTGAGTTTTTTAAAATCTCTCGCTGAAGCCGCAGTGAAAAGATTCAAATCCTGAACGACGGTTCCGGAATTTATTTTCAACCATGGCACCCATAAGAACCGATTCGGACCTGGTATATAATCGTCCGGAGTTTTGAGAACCTTTTTAATCGCGATTTCGGACGCACTCGCTCCACCATGAATCCAGGCTTTAATTGATCTTCTTAAATCCAATTTTTTGCCAGGGCCGGTAACCTTTTTTCCGTAAAAAAAAGAAAATGCACCAGCAAATGATCCAATGGCGAGTGGTTTATTACTATCTAGAAATTCTTGTCCAAGAGCTTCGATCTCTCTTGAATTTGTATAAATTGAAAGTTCATCTGGGCCTTCAAAAAGTTCTGTTGTGCCTTTTGGCTTACGCATCGCTGGTCCACCAATAAAAACTGCTCCGTCATAATCTTTACTTGCAGGAGGATTTCTATCTAATGGCCCTTTATAATCGTCAAATATTTGGAGCTCAGTCCAGAGTTTCCAGTTCACACTTCTTGCAGGTGGTGTTCGGATTTCAATTTCATGGCCGGCTGCTTTTAAATCGGCAACGATTCGTTTTACCTCCGGATTGACCATGCTGCCTCCAGGAAGAATCATTAGAATTTTTTTTGGAGCAGCCGACAAACGGAAAGGCGCGATCAAGGTGATCGCCAAAAAAGCAAAAATGAAATTAATCTTATACTTTCTCATTACTTCGAGGCCCAATCTCTTTGAGATATAAATAAGCAAGTCTGATGCCAACAACCAGGGCAGAAGGTTATTTGTAACTAGCTGAAAGTCTTAGTTATTTTGGACTAGCGGAACGAGCCATTCGTAATAACGGGGAGTTTGAGTCGCAGGAGTGGTCTATTCCGGTACTGCAATCACCGAAACGGCCGTCGAATCATTGTGGGGAGATTTCCCCAAAAGGATCATGAGTCGAAAATAGACCTTCTCTTTTTCCGCCCATTCGGAAGGCCACGCCATAGAAGCCGTTCGTTCGGCTCGCGCTAGTGTTACAAAAATTTCTGGAAATTCTGGTGCGCTTCCTTGTGTGAGCGGTTGCGTTTCGCGCGCCCATTTTTGTTCCGGAGATTGGTTTTCCGTGAAAGCCATTCGGTTAAATGCTTCATTTTTTTTTGTTTCCAATTGCTGAATTGAGTCAGACATACTTTTGGCTTTCGGTACTATCACGCCGTCTTCCTTAAATGCTCTTTCTCTTTGATGAGGCACGAGGAGAAGCTTGAATAATAAGTAAGAACTCGTCGTTAATGCAGCGACGCCTAACGAAAAAGAAGAGATATGTGGTAAATTAAGAATACTCGAAACATCCCAAATAAGAGCCGGAATTCCTAAAATCGATTGCAGCTGAATCATTCGATTAAGCTTGGTTCTTGCAGGCCCGATTGCCACTGCAGGCGCGGGTGTTGTAATTACGGGAGGTTTATCGGCAATGTCTGCGGTCGCGGGTTTCGACACATCGGCTGATTTTTTTTCACGAACTGTTATCTCCGGAGGCAATTCGTCATAGGCCATACGATAAAGAAAATTGGCAGCATCGTTTTTTAATAGGTCACCACTGCGGCTCGACTTCGTATTTGAAGTATAAAAAAACAAGGTCCTAGGATTCTTGGCGGCTTCGTCTAAAAGTTTTAGCAGGCCAGCTTTTTCGCCGGCCTTAGCAGATTCGTTTACGGCCGACCGACTCCAGTTAAGAATTTCTGCTTTTTGCTCATCGCTAGCTCTCGGGTACTCGGCAATTCGACTGATCAAAGTTCCACAAGTAAATACTGTTTCGACCGTTTTAGAAAACGTGACGAACGGAAGAAACGCTCCAAAAATAAGCGAACAGAAACAAATTTTTAGTAATTCCTTAAGCCCCATTTACGGTTTAAGGCGTAGCAAAGGACGCTTCGAAGATCAATATGGATCGACAAAAACGATCGTTTTCATAGGTAAAACTTTCGATCGATTGCCGAGACAAATTGCCTTAAATTTAGAATATGGTTGGGTACATTCATCCTTACGAGGTCTTAAAGAATCGTCAGGAAAAACAGGGATCCAAACGCGCAATTGGAGTCCTTAGACTTGGCGAAAAAACTCAGGACGACTTTATTTTTTTGAATTGGCGAGAAGTTTTTGATCGACTTCAAAAGTGTGGCGTTTTTTTGCAGTCTTTGGGACTCAAGAAAGGCGATCGGATTGCGATTTTAGGGCGAAATAGTTTTGAATGGCTTTTGATCGATTGGGCGGCGATGGCAACGGGGCTCGTTACCGTTCCGCTTTATCCGCAAAGTCCTCTCGAAGAAATTCGCTATATCCTGAACGAATCAGAAGTAAAAATTTTATTCACTGAACAAATTATCCCAGAACTCTCGATTCTGCAGATTTCGTTTTTGGAAATTGAAAAAACTCATTTGAATTCTATCGAGCAATTTAACCCCGATCTTTTGGAGTCCGATGAAATCGCCTCGATCATTTACACGAGCGGAACGAGCGGAAAACCCAAGGGAGTGATGCATACGACACGAAACTTTTTCGAAGCCGTTCGTACGGCCGCACCGTGCATTCGACTTTCTGAGAAAGATCGGCTGCTCTCGTATTTACCTCTTTCTCATGTCGCGGAAAGAATTCTCATCGAATTTGGCTGCCTCTATACGGGAGCCGAAGTTTATATAATCGATCGAGTGGAACGTCTGATGAATTTTCTTCCGAAGGCGCGGCCCACAATATTTTTTGCTGTTCCTCGAGTTTGGGATACCATTCGTTTTAGAATTGAAAAAGAACTTAGAAGTCAGC
>JAQBPA010000262.1 GCA_028287765.1 Bacteriovoracaceae bacterium | reverse complement strand
CAAATCGCTCCTTTTGATTCAAGTTGTAGGATCGAATCTTTGATGAAACTCCGTCTTGACTTAATTGAGTCGCTATCTTCGCAACCTCAAATCGCTGTTTCTCATCGAGTTCAAATAAAGCGATATGATTTGAAAAATCCGGATCTCGGCTCGCAGAAATTTTTGCAACTTCAAATCGATGTTCCTTGGATAGCTGAAATTTAGGAAGAGTTTCGAAAAAGCGTATTGGTTCCAGATAGCGCCATTTTTTATACTCATGATGGGCTATGACTTTCGCTATTTCGAATCTTTGATCCTCGGGGAATTCGAAGGAAGCAATCAGCTTAGCAATTCGATCGGGAGTTTTAATCGCTTCCAACTTTGCAACTCCGAATGGTTTTTTTAGCGACTGATCCGAAATATTTGTACAGGCAATCTCTGAGACGATATCCCATTGGTTGTCGGTTAATTTATATTTTCCCATATTCAGTCCAAGATTTTCCGGATTCATGACAGCGAGAAGTTTTGCATTTTCAAAATTCATAAGCGGCTGAACCAGTGTGTCTGAAAGTGTTTGAACCGCTGATAAGCACGGATCTCCCACGGCAAAGAGTGAGGGCGAGAAAGGCAAAAGTAGTCCAACAATGATCGCTAGATTTTTATGTTTCAACATTTGCCAAACCTCGTAATCTAAAGGTGCAAATACTGTGCCGAATCAAAATATTCGTAACCATTTGGAATTGCTAATAATCTCACTAGCTGTAGGGGAATATTCGAGGCCATAATGCCCCAACTTACCGAAGAGAGGGATCGAATCGGTACCGATCAAATTTTCAGAATTGGATTTTGTATTTGGTATCAGAATGTATTTGTATTTGATTTGATTCCGGTCAGTAGTTGAATTGAGGACGGAAGCGAATGGTGGCTTGGTGAGAAAACTCTTGAGCCGGGCAAAAAAGCCAAGCGAGAGATGAAAGCCACACGGCGAGAAAGCAACACTCGTACTAAGTTCAGAATTTAAATGAATCGACAATGAGCGCGTTTTCTCACCAAGCCACCATTCGCTCCCGCCCGGAGATTCAACTACTGACCGGACGGACCCCACCCGATCCAAAAATTTTTAGTTAAGTTTTTTCCAAAAAACTTATCCCGTCCGGAAGGACAACTAAACCGTGACGTGAGGTTTCAGGAACTGGCGAATGGAATCTTTTGAGGCGCTTCCTACCATTTGATTCACTTCGGATCCGTTTACGAAAAGTTTGAGCGTGGGGATGCTGCGAATCCCGAGTTGACTTGGAATTTGCGAATTATCGTCGACATTCATTTTGTAAACTTTGATTTTTCCGGAGAGCTCGGTCGAAATTTCTTCGACTATCGGAGCAATGGCCCTACAGGGGGCACACCAGGGTGCCCAAAAATCGACGAGAACGGGCACTTTTGAATCAAGAACTTCAAGTTTAAATGCATTATCAGTAATTTCGTTCACATTTCCCATGAGAATGATTCAACTTGAAACCGTGAGAGGTGTAAAGTCGAAGAGTGGGAGCTTTAGACTTTCAGACTAACGGAAAAGCAGATGGCGAAGGCGTTTTAGCGGTTTTCTGGCGAATTTTACAATCTAAGGCGTCGGGAATTTTAATTCTGGACTCCGATAAGGCTAAAAAGCAGATCGCCTTTCGACGCGGGGAGCCAATTCTTGTCCGCTCCAACCTGCCCGAAGAAACCTTTGCGGCTTTTCTTGTGGCTCAAAAACTGATCGATCGAACGACGCTCAAAACTCAACTGGCAAAAAAGGAGGCTGTCAAAGATGTAAGCTCACTGACAGACTGGCTCCTTAAAGAAGGACTACTGCGCTCTGAGATGTTGCCGCTTCTTTTAGAAAGTCATTTTAGAGAACGCATCTTCAATCTTTTTTCTGACGGCGCACGAGTTTTCAATTTCAAAAGCGTTTCTGATGACCATATCTTTGAGGGCGACATTCGCGCTCTCTCTGAACCTTTTCCAAAACTTCTCCTTCAGGCGGCACTTTCTCAACTGACGGACAAAATCGCTCGCTCCAGATTCTCAACTCATCTCATGAAAATTCCAAAAATTTCAGCTCCATTTTTGCTTCCACTCAATTCGCAGCAGTCTCGTTTATGGAATCAAATCGAGAATGGTCGTAAGCAGGTGAAAGATCTCGACGCCGAAAGCCTTAAACTTTTAGCGGTGGCTCAAGAACTTGGAATGATCGACTGGCAAGACACGGTTCCTACGATTGAGAAACCAGTCATCACGATTAAAATTAAAGAGCTAACGAAAGAGATGAAGGACCTCGAGAAAAGATTCGAGAAAGCAAACGCGCACGAAATCTTAGGTGTCGCGCTCATGGCTTCTGCCGAAGAATGCCAAAAGGTTTACTACGACTTAATTCGAAAATACCATCCCGATCGATTGCCCGCGGGTGCGACCGATGAACAGAAGCAGACAAGCGAGCGTCTGTTTTCAAAAATAAATTTAGCCTTTCATACTCTCACCGATCCCGAGAAACGAACGGAATATCTTGCTCAGGTCGAGCTTGAAAAAGCGGGAGGAGTCGAAGCGATCCATAAAAAGGTGGAAGCGGAGTTCATGATCCCCCAGGCGCAGCAAGCGCTCAAACGTAAACATTTTAAAGGCGCTCTCGAGATGTATCAAAAAATTGAAAAAGCTATTTCAGATGATGGTGAGATTATTGCAGATCGAGTTTATTGTGAATTCATGCTCCTCACAGAATCCAAATCAAGCCTTGCAGCGCTCGGCGCTCGTTTTCGAAAGGAACTCGATCATGCGATTCAGCTTCGGCCTCGCTATGCTTGGGCTTTTTATTATCGAGGACTTTTGACCAAAGCACTCGGACAAGCCAACCAAGCTCTTCTCGATTTTAAAACAGCACTTCAAATTGATTCAAAATTGGCGGAAGCTTCTTCCGAAGTTCGTCTAATGAGCATGAGGACTCAAAAAAAGAAATAATTATGCAACCCACCTTTCTCGGTCTCATTTGTTTTTTTTATTTACTCTCGACCTGTTTTTTTTCACTTTATTTGAAAAAATTATCGTACGCCTACTTGCGACTCGGTCGTTGGTTTTTGGGGCTAGCGGTGGCGCTCCACTTCGGGTTTCTTCTCGCCTGGTTTTTACATAAAAAAATCTATGTTCCATCGAATGCACTTGAAAGCCAGCTTGCAGTTTTAGCGTTGGTTGGATTTTTATGTTGGACGATCAGCGTTCGAAAGACTCTTGTCTTCTTAAGCGCGCTCGTTGCTCCTCTTATTTGTATCGGACTCATCTTTTTTCAATTCATGGTGGGACCGAACGTCGGAGCAACTCTTCCGAATCCTTGGCTTTGGACCCATATCGTTTTAGCAATTTTAGGTGAGGCTTTTTTCTTTTTCAGCGCTCTTATTTCAGTTGCTTATTTACTCGTTGAATTTCAACTTCGACGTCGAAAGGCGACGACTTTTTTTTCAAGGGTTCCGTCGCTTGTCGATTTTGATCGAATTCTTGGAGAGAATCTTCTCGCTGGATTTGTACTCTTAACGTTAGGACTCATTCTTGGCGTCTTTTTTGCGAATGAATATTGGACCGTGGGTTGGTTTTCCGATCCCAAAGTTCTTTTTGCGCTCCTCACGTGGCTCATCTACGCACTCCTTTTAGCTCTTCGCGCGATTTCTCCCGTCTATCGTGGCCGAAGGTCGGCGGCGCTCTCGGTGATTGGATTTTTAGGAATTCTTTTGCTTTCTCTGGGGATGCCGTCTGAACATCATACGATCGAACAAAAACCAATCGAGAAAATCGAAAAGTGAAACTTTTTACTGTCGGCTTAGATTTTAAAACGGCTTCTCTCGAGCTTCGAGCAAAAGCTTTTTCTAAAGATGCAGAGTTTGCAGAAATCTTGGCGCCGGATTGTCGAGAAAAAATTATTTTATCGACCTGTAATCGATCTGAAATTTTCGGCATTGCCAGTGCTGAAAATGCCGATTTACCTGAGGCGATTATCGATCAATGGCTTCAAACGAGTAAGCTTCAAAAAGAAGAGCGAAGTGCCTTTCGGATTTACCGTGACCAGGAATGTCTTTCGCATTTATTTCGAATAACGGCTGGGATGGAATCCATGGTTGTTGGAGAAACCCAAATTCATGGTCAGGTAAAACGCGCTTACGATGATGGCATCCGTTTAGGAAACGTGGGTCCTCAGTTTCATAAAATTTTTCAGTCTGCATTTAAAGTAGCCAAAAAAATTCGCGCACGAACAGAGGTGGGTCGTCTTGCGGTATCTATTCCTTCTATTGGTGTGAAGCTTGCAGAAAAAGTTTTAGGAAATTTAAGTTCAAAGGTCGTTGGAATTATTGGGCTCGGCGAAATCGGAACGATAGCGGCTGAATATTTTGGATCTATTCAACCGAAAAAACTTTTCCTCTATAATCGTACAAAAGCCGTCGCCGAGGCACTTCATTCACGGCTCGAAAAAGAGGGCGTTCATTCCGAGGTTGTCGACTCGCCAGACTCCATATTAAAGGAGGCAGATGTGATTATTTCGGCGGTAGATGTTCTCCTTGTGAAATCGGAGGATCTTTTGAAGCGGGATCGAGAAGGTCTGCCGCTCTTTGTTCTTGATCTCTCCGTTCCACCTAGTGTTGAGCGCGGGACATTCGAAAATATTTTTCTTTACGGGATCGATGATCTTCAGAAGGTGGCGCGCGAAAATACGTCGCTGAGGGAGCAAGAAGTCACTAAGGCAGAAGAAATCATTCAGGCTGAAGCTGAGAAATGCTGGCATGGTCTTCGAACAAGCTCGATTTCGGAGACTTTTGAGAGTCTCGCCCAAAAAGTCGAAAAACTTACGACGGAAGAGCTGAGAGAGTTGAGAGCTCGCCTTCCTTCTATTTCTGAGAAGGAATGGGCCGAAATTGAAAAAATGGCCTTTCGTTTGACGTCTAAAGTAGTTCAAGATCCCATGATGGAGCTGAAATCCCAGATTCAAGTGAGTGGCGAGAGCGAAAGTCTTATTCAGTTTTTCAGGAATATCTTTAGAATATAAGCATGTCAGGCAAAACGTATATTTTAGGAACAAGGTCGTCGCCACTTGCAATGTGGCAGGCTCAGTTCGTTCAATGGCTTCTTGAAGAGCAGTGGCCTGAAGATCATTTCACTATTTTGGGAATCAAGACGACGGGAGACGATCAAACGATTTCGATCTCAAAGAGTGGTGGAAAAGCCGTTTATGTGAAGGAACTCGAGGAAGCACTGATCGAGCGAAAAGTTGATTTTTGTGTCCACAGTTTAAAAGATTATCCCGTGAACCCGTTTGAGAATTGCTCCCTTGCTGCCGTCGTTGAGCGCGGTGAAGTAAGAGATGTTCTTGTGAGCCGTGAAAAAAAGTTGCTGAAAGATTTTACTCGAGGCATGCGAATTGGAACTTCAAGTCTCAGAAGAAAAGCTCTCTTAAGAAGTCAGTCTATTTCATCTGAAGTCGTCGAAATCCGTGGAAATGTCGAAACACGCCTTCGTAAGGTAAAAGACGGTGAAGTGGACGGCGTAATTCTTGCCGCCGCCGGTCTTCTGCGGCTTGGTTTAGAAAATGAAGTGACAGAGTATTTTGATCCGCGATTATTTTTACCGCCTCCAGGACAAGGCGCAATCGCGGTGGAGTGCCGAACGGATAATGAAGATATGCGCCTCAAATTGAGACGCATTCATCACGATGAAAGTGGGCAAGCGACAGAAGCTGAGCGCGCTTTTTTACGGGCGCTCGGAGGCAGTTGCTCACTTCCTCTCGGTGCTTGGTGCGAAGTAGAACAATTTCAAATGCGCCTTCACGCGTTTTTA
>JAQBPA010000231.1 GCA_028287765.1 Bacteriovoracaceae bacterium | reverse complement strand
GAAATCTTTTGGACTGAGTGAAGGAGCTTCTATTTTTTGTTCTTTAAAGGTTTTGCCAAGCATCGCATGAACGGCGGGCCTTACCCAATTCACTCCTGTTGCTTTACAGACAAACGGAAGCGTTCTTGAAGCTCTCGGATTCACTTCGAGCACATAGAGCTCTCCCTTCATGAGAGCAAATTGAATATTTAAAAATCCGCAGAGGTTTAATTCTCTTCCCAGTTTTTCGGATTGAATTCTAATTTTGTTAATCAACTCTTCTGAAAGTGTAAGCGAAGGAAGGGAGCATGAACTGTCGCCCGAGTGAATTCCGGCTTCTTCGATATGCTCCATCACCGCAACGACGATCACCTCACGGCCGTCTCCGATACAATCCACGTCAATTTCGATCGCGTCTTCTAAAAAGCGATCGACGAGAAGTGGAAATTCTATATCGGATGTATTTAAAAGCTGACCCATGACACGAGTAAGCTGATCGGCCGAGCGCACGATATACATCGAACGACCTCCGAGTACATAACTTGGCCGAACCAAAACTGGAAATCCAAGGCGTTTCGCGGCAGCAGGAAGATCAGAAAGTTTATTCACGGCTTTTGATTTGGGTCTTTGGAGTTTTAGTTTTTGAAGTAAGCGATCAAATTTTCCGCGATCTTCCGCGCGGTCGATCTCTTTTGCTGATGTACCTAAAATGGTGTACTGATCCAATACCTGCGAAAGTCGAAGAGCGGTTTGCCCGCCTGTTTGGCAGAGAATACCTTTTAAATTCTTTTTTTCATCGTGAAGAGCGCGTCTTACGTATTCTTCTTCAAGCGGTTCAAAATATAATCGATCGGTCACATCGTAATCGGTTGAAACCGTTTCAGGATTACAATTGATCATGACTGTATCATAACCAAGCTCCTCGATTGCCTGAGCTGCCTTCACACAGCAGTAATCAAATTCAACGCCCTGTCCGATTCGATTGGGCCCACTTCCCAGAATCACGACTGACTCTTTTTGCTTACGGGCGACTTCTTCTACATCCGCCGTCGGAAAAGCTTCGTACGAATAATAATAGTAAGGAGTCACGGCTTCAAATTCGCCCGCACACGTATCCACTTGGTTGAGGGTTGAATGAATATTTAAAGCGTGGCGTTTTTCTCGAACACGGTTCGGCGCTGTCTTCGTAAGAGCTCCGATCACTCGATCCGAGAAACCAAAAGACTTCGCTTCTCGCAGCTCTTCTGCTGTAAGTTTTGGGAGACCTTTTTTTGCAATTTCTTTTTCGACATCAATGATTTCACTCACTTGATTTAAAAACCATCGATCGATTCCGGTTGCGATATGAATTTCTTCTACATTCGCGCGCTCTTTTCGAAGAAGCTCTGAAATTAGCCACCACCTGTCAAATCGAGGTGCACGAACGGTTTCGAGTTTTATATTTTCGCTCTTCCAATCTTTCGGAAGGAGAAGACCTGTGTTTCCAAGTTCCATCGAAGAAAATGCTTTTTGAAAGGCTTCTTTAAAAGTGCGGCCAAAGGCCATGACTTCGCCAACCGACTTCATCTGTGTGCCGAGTAGCGGCTCGGTCTGCTGAAATTTTTCGAACGCAAAGCGAGGGGCCTTCACGACTACGTAATCAAGTGCCGGCTCAAAACTTGCTGGCGTTTGTTTGGTGATATCATTTTTAATTTCATCGAGCGCAAAACCTACGGCGACGAGTGCTGCGAGTTTGGCGATCGGAAAGCCCGTGGCCTTCGAAGCTAAAGCACTCGAGCGAGAAACTCTTGGATTCATTTCGATCACGACATATCGATCCGAAAGTGGGTCGAGCGCATATTGAATATTGCAACCCCCGGTCCGAACACCCACACCCTTCATAATTTTTTTGGAAGATTCGCGAAGGCGTTGATATTCTTTATCGGTAAGCGTTTGGATCGGAGCGACTGTGATGGAGTCTCCAGTGTGAATGCCCATCGGATCTAAATTTTCGATTCCACAAACGATCACCATTTGATCTTTGAAATCACACATGACTTCGAGTTCAATTTCTTTCCAGCCTAAAATACATTCCTCGATCAGCACCTCAGATGTCGGAGACGCCCTGAGCGCATCTGTTAATCTGTCAGAAAGTTCGGAGCGATTATAAACAATGCCGCCGCCTGCACCGCCGAGTGTAAACGACGGCCTCAGAACGAGTGGAAATCCAATCATCTCGCCGACTCGGATACCGTCCACTAAAGTTCTGACGAGTTCGGAGCGAAGAACCGGAAGATCGAGAGCCACCATTAATTTTTTAAATTTTTCACGATCTTCAGCCAATTTAATGGATTCGATCGAAGCCCCAAGCATTTGAACACCGTGCGCTTCAAGAACGCCGTGATCTGCAAGCTCGAGAGCAAGATTGAGCGCCACCTGACCTCCGAGAGTTGGCAGAAGAGCATCTGGTTTTTCTCGTGCGATGATTTTTTCTAAAACCTCGAAAACAAGCGGCTCTATATAGGTGCGATCAGCAAGTTCAGGATCCGTCATAATGGTCGCCGGATTTGAATTCACCAAAACCACTTCATAACCTTGCTCTTTCAGCGCGCGAACGGCCTGAGTTCCAGAATAATCAAACTCACAAGCCTGCCCAATTTGAATCGGACCGCTTCCGATAATGAGAATTTTTTTAATATCAGTTCGCTTTGACATATTTTTTTTCTAATTCTTTATAAAGCCAATTGATACTTCGAGAAGCGCGAATTTGATTTTGAATGCCGTGACTTCGAACGACTGCCTCAAAACATTCGAGCAAAAAGTTTTTGTGTCGACTCCATTTTCGGCTCTGGACGGCGCACATTTTTTTGAGACCGTCTTTCTCGTCGTCCGAATGAATCCAAAGATGCGTTAAAAAAAACCACGGCTCTGTCTGAAGTTCAAAAAGACGCGTTTGAATGACTTGACCTGGTTTTACCTGCCAAAGTTTTGAGTCGGGTGTGTTCCCATCGTAGGCGACTTGCCGCCTTTTTTTAAAAAGAAGATCGTCTAAAATCATTTCTTTATTACCGACTGCCAAAACTTCATAGATGGACCAATGTTCAAATAAAGATTTTTCGATCAGTTCCTGATCAGATCGACTACCGAGTTTTAAACTTGCGTAAACCACTGCCGGACTTTTAGAAAAAAGCCAACTTTGATAATCGAATAAATACCATTCTAAAAAACTCTGGCTGCTTGTCTCATAAAGCTCCTCTCGCATTTCATGCGTGGAACCTAATTTTGAGAAGAATATTTTTTTTGCCTGAAGAATTTCTTCTTTCAGAACGCCTTCGCTTCCAAATTTTAAAAGGTCATCAAAGGCCGTTTGCCACTGAGCTCTCTCTTCGACATAACTTTTAAGGTGTCTACTACTCATGCTGCAAAACCCTTCTGAAAACTTTCAAATATTTGTCTCGAATCAAGCGGGCCAGGTCCTGCTTCGGGATGAAACTGAATGGCGCGAATGGGATATTTTTTATGTCGAAAGCCTTCGATTGTTTGATCATTTAAATTCATATGGGTGATTTCAAGATCTGCACTTTTTTCAGGCGAGACGGCAAACCCATGATTTTGGCTTGTGATTTCTACTCGATCTGAAATTAAATTTTTTACAGGATGATTAGCGCCGTGATGACCAAATTTTAATTTGAACGTCTTAAGACCGAGAGCAAGCGCCAAAATTTGATGTCCGAGACAAATGCCAAGAATCGGAAAGTCGTAAAGAAGCAATTTCACTTCGCGAATAATTTCTTTTTCTGCCGCCGGATCTCCCGGGCCATTCGATAAAAAGAGAGCGTCAGGTTTAAGCTCACGAATCGCAGCCGCCGATGTTTTCGATGGCACCACTAAAACTTCTTCAAATCCCGCATCCACTAAATATCTAAGAATTTGCCTCTTCACTCCAAAATCCATCACGACACAACGTCTGAGCCCTTTCTTTTTTGCAAACGAAGGAGCAATCAGCGAGTCCGTTTTTTTATTCCAAGGGTAAACCACTTTCGTTGAAACTTCAGACGTGAGAGAGAGCCCTTCCATCGATTTAATTTTTGAAAGACGATTTTGAAGTTCTTTCACATTTTTTCCGTCCGTGGAAAGTGCACCCCAGAGATTTCCCCGATTTCGCAGATGAAGAACAAGTCGTCGAGTATCCACACCAAAAAGACTGGGCACTTTATTTTCTTTCAAAACTTCGTCGAGCGATTTTTGTTTCCGAAAATGAACGGGAATATCGCTATAATCTCTCGCGATACACCCAGAAGCCCAGATACGTTCACTTTCAAAATCATCTTCATGAAATCCCTGATTTCCAATTTGTGAGCTCGTAAAAACAAGCATCTGTTTTCGATATGACGGATCGGTGAGAACTTCTTGATAACCACTGTGAGCGGTATGAAAAACACATTCGCCGAGTTCTGTTGTCTCCGCTCCAAAAGAATATCCAGGCCAGAGCGACCCATCACTTAAAACGAGAACTCCTTTTTTTGCAGCCTTATGATTTTTCTGCGAGGTCATAAACCTTCTTTCCTGAAATCCAATGTTGAAAAATACAACCACGAATCTGTTTTCCTTCAAAGAGAGTGTTTGAAGATTTTGAGGCCCTAAAACGGAGGACCTGCTCCAAGTCGGGATCAAACATAATAAAGGAAGCCTCGAAACCTTTGCTAAATTTTCCAATGCCCTTTAAGTGCGGAAGAAGAGCGGCGGGCCTAGAAAACGAAGCAGCAAAGAAGCTTTTCCAACTCCAAGCATTTTGAATTCGAAGTTCGTTATAAAGCGGAAAAAAATATTCTAGAGAAATAAGTCCGTGCATCGCTTGATCAATAGGCAAGTTTTTTTCGAAACGAGAATGCGGAGCGTGATCGGAGGCAAAGCAATCGAGAGTTCCATCCCCCACCGCTTTTCCAAGGGAATCTCGATCCTCATCACTTCGAATCGGAGGGCATACTTTAAACTGAGACAACTGAGAGAGCGGCAGACTTTCAGCATCTTCGACCGTAAAAAATCCATGATGAGGCGTAAGTTCGGCAGAAACGGACTGACCGCGTCGTTTTGCTTTTCGAATGAGAGCGACTGACTCTGCCGACGAAATATGTCCCAGATGTAGATGCGCCTTCACATCAGCTGCAATTTTTAAATCGCGCTGAACGAGTGAGCTCTCAGCACTAGAAGGAGACCCCTCGATTCCAAGTCTCATCGATGTTTCAGAGAGATGAAGCGCAGAGCATTTTGAGATTCGAGTGTCTTCTTCGTGAAGCGAAACAAATTTTGATTTCTTTTTTGTCGCGAGAAGAGCCGCCCGTAAAATCTTCTCATCTAAAATGGGCTTCCCGTCATCCGAAAGACCGGCGATCGGCATAGAAAGAAGTGCATTCCAATCCGTAGGTTCAATTCCTTCCAAATTCTGGGTGGCCGCTGCAAAAGGAATAAATCGCGCTCTCAATTTTTTTGTTCGTTTAAAAAACTCTAAAATTTGCGCAACCGAGTCGAGTCTTGGACGCGTATTGGCCATACAGACGACTCTCGAAACACCGCCCTTGAGCGCAGATTTTTCACAAGTCTCAAAGGTTTCTTTATGACTCTCATTAAAGTCTCGAGCGTGCACATGCAAATCGATCGCTGACGGACCAATATAAAGGGAACCAAAATCCATGATCTTTTGTTTCGCAGCTACTCCCTCGGGCTTTCCAAATGTGAGGGATTCAATTTTATCGTCAGAAATCGCTAAAAGTCCCGGCTCAAACTTTCCTTTAGCCTCATTCCAAAGTTTTTTTGAAAAGATTCTAATCATTGGGTTTTCGCTCTCTTGGCGCGAGTCTTTTCAGAAATCAAATCTGAAATGAGCTGAGTTCTTACTTTGAGACCGTTAGAAACTTGTTCATGAACAAGCGAGCGAGATGCAGTAAAATCGCAGAGCTCATACGCAAGATCTTCTCCGAGCATCACAGGCCCGGGATGCATCAAAAAACTTTTCTCGGATATTTCTTTTTTGGAAAGTGGAACTAGGCGATTTAAACTTCCCCTCTCTTTTTGCACCCGAAGGCAAACGATCACATCGGCTTGTTTTAAATTTTTTCGCTCAACCAATTTGATTTTGTAAGCCGCTGCAAAAAGACGAGTCTCTTCAGTGCCGTCGTCGACGACGGAGAGCGAATATCCCAGCAATCGAAACAAATGAATATCGGATCTCGCTACACGACTTCTCGCCACGTCCCCAAAAAAAGTAATCTTCCATTTTTTTGTCCGGTTGAGTTTAAAAAGAGTAAATGTATCGAGGAGACCCTGTGTGGGATGATCTCTTTGACCATCGCCCGCGTTCATCACGGGCAGATCCGTCCAGTCGCGAACGAGATGCGCAAATCCGCTCGATGCATGTCTGACGACCATGAATTCGGGTTTATAAAGTGCGATCGTCTTAAAAGTATCTTGAAGGGACTCCCCTTTTT
>JAQBPA010000225.1 GCA_028287765.1 Bacteriovoracaceae bacterium | reverse complement strand
TTTCGTTTGGACGAGGCCGGAGCGAGGCGCATGTTGGACACATGTAACGAGCGACAACGAAGTTCCAAGCGAAAAATCCTTCGGCCCTTCGGGAAGAAGCCATTTGCTTTGACTCCGCGTTGGTCGGACGGCATAGGTGTCCAACCTTATGCAGCCCTCCCGCCTTGATTCAAAGCAAATGGCTTCTTCAGAAATGGTAATAATTTGTGTCACGGCGTACTTGGTTTTCGATGCAAAAACCTTATACTGTTCTCTATGAACCATTTTAATAAACTTATTTTTGGTCTAGCGGGTTTCTTTATAATCAATATGAATGTTGCATCAGCAAAAATTCACACAGAGTCGGTAGAATATAAGGACGGAACGAATGTTCTCGAGGGATATCTTGCTTACGATTCGTCATCATCTGCAAAAAGACCTGGTGTACTTGTTGTGCATGAATGGATGGGTTTAGGTCCGTTCGCAAAAAAGCGAGCGGAAGATTTGGCTGCGATGGGATATGTCGCTTTTGCTGCCGATATTTATGGAAAGGGAGTTCGGCCAAAGGACACAAAAGAAGCAGGAGAACTCGCGGGAAAATATAAAGGCGATCGAGCGCTTCTAAGATCACGTGTGAACGCAGCACTTCATCTCCTCCAAAAAAACGAATACGTCGACACAAAAAAAATCGCTGCGATTGGGTTTTGTTTTGGTGGAACGACCGTTCTTGAGCTCGCAAGATTAGGGGCGCCAGTCAAAGGAGTGGTGAGTTTTCATGGAGGCCTGAGTTCTCCTAAACCTGAAGACGCTAAAAATATTAAAGGACGAGTTCTCGCGCTCCACGGTGCCGACGATCCTTTTACAAAAAGTGAAGTCGCCGATTTTCAAGATGAGATGAGAAAAGCAAATGTCGATTGGGAATTTATTTCTTACGGCGGAGCGGTTCACAGCTTCACCAATCCTGAGGCAGGAAATGATAATTCAAAAGGCGCCGCTTACAACAAAAAAGCCGACGAGCGTTCTTGGCAGGCCATGAAGGATTTCTTTAAAGAAATCTTTTAGCTCTTACAGAGAAGCTTCCCGAGAAGGAAAACACCTGCTATAGACGGTTGCTATGTCGTTTGTTCGTCTATTTGCTACTACACTTTTTTTTCTAGTCACCATTTCGGCCTCGATCTCGGCGGAATGCAAGTGTATCGATTGGGTTGAAAAGATATCTTCAGCAGAGCTAGAAAGTATCCGATACGTTCCGATTCCTGCCGATGTTACTGCACATCCTTTTGAAAAAAGAGGATTTGTAGAAGTGCCGCTGGATTATTCAAGAGCGGATAGTCCAAAAATCAAAATCTTTTATCGACTTCTTCCGGTGAGGGGTTCCACGGTGAATGATACGACTAAACCCATTCTTGTATCTATTAACGGCGGACCGGGAATCTCTTCGGCGTATGGGCGTGCAGTTGATTTTGATTATCAAAATTCTGACGCGAAACAAAACGAAAATGATAGATTCAAATTTTTATCGGAATCTTTTCGCATCCTCATGATTGATCAACGTGGAACGGGTTTTTCTGCACCTCTTGAACCAGCGACTCCACCGTATATTTCTCCCGCAATTATTAATCAGTATTTTGGACCTAATCTGCAAGCGCTCGATCATGCAGAAGTAATTAAAAAAGTTATTCCAAAAGGCGAAGCTCATTTTTTAAACGGACAGAGTTACGGCGGACGTTTGATGCTTCACTACTTAGCTGTTAAAGATAGACCAACTCCAACGGGAATTATTTTTTCGAGTTCGGCGCTTCCCTTTCGTGATGGAATAAAAGCAAGTGTGGAGCGTCGTCAAAGTCAATTGACCCTCAACCTGCAACTTCAAGAAAAATTCCCCGACATTTCGGTGAGACTTGATCATCTTCGAGAACATTTTCGAGAAAACGGATTTCCACCAGAATCCGTTAATCATCTTTGGATGCTCTTAGGAAAAGGCCCAGAAGGAGTTTGGCAAGAAAAGATGGTCAAAAAAATCACAGAACTCCAAGCCGCGAATCGAAAAGAATTAAAAAAATTCATCGATGAATCCGCCGAAGGTGTAAGTCTTTTAAATTATGTTTTATCCAGTGCGATTTTGCATCCTGGATTTACTGATCTGACAATGTCTGAGGAGGTCGACCGACTCCTTCCGCTTGAGCGGTGGATGATCAACGAACAATGGACATTGGTGCAAGTTCCCGGGGGAGATCGAGTGCTTGCAGAATTGTTAAATGAAATTGATAAAACGCCTCCTCCAGAACCGTCCCTAGGTCAGCTCAATCAGGTTCGTCGATTGCTTTATGGAGTGGAGACGTTATTCACTTTTGGCGAAGGAGATGCATTTACCCCGAAAGATACATTTCTTCCGCTCGCGCAAGCGATTGGAATAAAAAAACATTCGACCTTTACAGTTTTACCGGGCGGGCACTCTGCTCTTTATTGGGAGACCGGGCATAAAGCCGTTCTGGAGTGGATTCGCGATAAAAAGCTTGATCGTCATTAAATGCGAATAGCTTCACGCGGCTCCAAAGATTTCAACTCACTTACAATTAAATCTCCAAAGGTTTCCGTTTTTTGTTCGCCGAAACCATAACACGCTTTGAGCTCTGTTAAGTTGAGAGGATTTCTTCTTGCGAGATCGCGAAGCGATTTATTACTAAAAACCAAAAAGGCCGGAATATCATTGTCGTCTGCATATTTTTTTCGCCAAATTTTTAGAACTTCATATCGAAGTTCTTCTTCTTTCGTGAGTGGCAAATCCTCTTCAACGGGACGCTTCTTTAATTTCTTGATCTTCACCATTGGCGGCTCGAAGGTTTGGAGGGGCCTCGATATTTTTCGATCCGAAGTAGGCGCGCAAATATCGCAGTGGCCGCACTCTCGAATGCGCTGCGCATCTCTGAAATAAGTGAGAATTCCAGAATGTCGGCACTCGCCGCCTTCTGCAAATTGAGTGATGGCATCAAGAGCTCGCCATCGGCTTTTTTTAATGAGCTCCGGCGATTTGGATTCGCGGATGAAAAAAGATTGAAGGCCTTTGTCTTTTTTAGAATAGAGTAGAAGACAGGTTGAATGTTTGGCGTCTCTTCCAGCACGTCCGGCCTCTTGATAAAAACTTTCGATATTCGCCGGCATTTGATAGTGAACGACGAGTCTTACATCCGGATGATCGACCCCCATTCCGAAAGCATTCGTCGCGCAAAGAATTCTGATTTCGCTCGCTTCATAAGACTTTTGAACTTGAGTTCGAAGCTCTGCCGACATTCCGGCGTGGTAAAATCCAATGGAAGGAAATTCTTCTCGCAAAAATTCTGAGAGGTCTTCACTTTGTTTTCGGGTGCCACAATAAATAAGTACTCGTCCCTCTGGATTTTCTCGAAGCGCTTGTCTTAAATAATCGGATTTTTGGAAGTCATTTTCACAAAGCTCTACTTGATAGTAAAGATTGGGGCGATAAAACCCGTAGATATGACGATCTGGATTTTTCAGCTGAAGTTGCCGAGTGATATCGTTTAAAACTTGCGGCGTTGCGGTTGCCGTGAGTGCTAAAATGGGAACTTCAGGCCGCAATTCTCGAAAAAGACTGAGCCGATGATAGTCTTCACGAAAGTCAGAGCCCCACTGAGAAATACAGTGTGCTTCATCAATGGCGAAGAGAGAAATCTTTTGAGTTTTTATCCAGGCCGCAAAGCCCTCTTTTTGAACTCGCTCAGGCGAAAGATAGAGTAAAAAATTGTCCGAGGATTTGAGTCGATCAAAAATATTTTTTTTCAAAGAGAGACTTTGTCCGCTGTGGAGGCAGGCGGCAGGAATTCCGCGCGCTTCGAGACTTCGCACTTGATCTTCCATCAGTGCGATGAGCGGAGAAATGACAATGACGATTCCCCCAAGAGAAAGTGCGGGAAGTTGGTAGCAAAGCGACTTTCCTTGGCCGGTCGGCATGACGGCGAGAGTATCTTTGCCGCTCAAAACCGATTTGATGATATCAAGTTGGCCTTTTCGAAAACTTGAAAATGAAAAATGATTATTTAAAAGACAATGAATTTTTTGTTCTTGATGCTGCCCATCCACGATAAATTTCCAATTTTGTTTGGCCGATGTGTAGTATCAACTTTAGAAACTACGACAACTAAAGCGGGCGAGTATAGGAAAAGTTTCGGCAGTTTAAAAATAATAGAAAACGCCTGCTACCGATTCGAGATCTCGCGTCCATCTAGAAAGTTTAAGATCGAGCGCCCAATTCTTTTTGATGCCGTAGCGAGTGTCGGAAGAGAGTGAATAGGTATGCGGAAATCGACTCAAAAACTGATATCGATAATTCGATTCAAGTATGCTTTGAAATGACGGCGTAAATTGCAGTCTCAGCCCGCCGGTCGGGCCGACTCCCACTCTCACCGGGTGGTTAAAAAAACTCGGAGCGGTTGAAATTTCTCCGTCAGTAAAAAGATAAAAAGTAAAAACGCTTTTTTGCAGAGTGATTCCAATACCGCCTTCGGCTGTGCCCGCCGTACAATTGATGCAGTTTTTGTCACGAATGGTCTCCATTCCGAGTCTAAATTTCCAAGAGGGAACTTTATCGAAAGAAGTGAACGGCGTCAGCGATTTCACCTGAAAGAGAGTTAAATTTTCTAACCAAAAATCTTTTTGTTCAAAAGTATAGCGCATCTTCACATTCAGAAATTCAATTTGCGCATACTCGGGATACCCAGCTTGCGGATCGAGTAGATCATGGAGTGCAAATCGTGCATTCAGGCCCACGCCCGATCCAGAGTTTTTCACATAAGAATAGTTAGAACCGATTCGCATGGAACCGTGACCCGCATGGGGAAATTCGTTTCCGGAAAGCTTTGAGGTAAAACTTTTACTCATGAGCGGAATCTTTGCGCGCCGAATGAGAACTTCTTGCTTCAGCTCCGTCGCCAATTTTTCTTTTTTGAGGAGATTTTTCGCGTCTCTAAAATCGAGGTAATCAATGGCAGCATCGAGGACGTCTACTTTTTCTGGCTCAGTGAGTGAAGCAGCAGGTTTTGTTTGATCTAAAGAATGATCGAGAACAATTTGTTTCAGCCATTCCATCTGGTTTTGATTGAGTGATTTTAGTCTGCCGTGAAAAAGAGAGCGGGGTGAAGCGCGGTAATGAATATCTCGGATGAGACCCGGATTTGAGGCGAGGGCTTTCAAGCTGTCGGAAGGAATGACATAGAATGGCAGCCGCTCGACTAAATTAAATTCCGGCGCAGCAGCTTCGATGACCGAAAGAATATGAAAGGCACAATTTTGAGTTAAATAAAAATAAGGAAAATGATTCGGGCCGTTTTCCCAAAGATGTTTAACAAGCAGATCGACTTCTTCTTGGCTTAGAGCGAGTTCATAACTCCAGAGATCTCGCGATTCGAAATCATTATATTCACGAACTTTGTAATAATAATGTTGAGCGGTAAATGTTCCCGGAAACAGTCCAAAGAGTCCCTTAAATCCATAAATGAGGGCATTCGGTGTATCAACGACCGCTGCAAAATTGATTCCAAAATCTAGGAGTTCAAATCTCTCGGATTCAGAACTAACTTTTTGTGGCTCTTTATTAAACCTGAGAAAGAGATGGCCAAAACTTGAAGACGGATTGTTCAGATAATAAGAAGAAAAAACAATGGAGACGGATTTTGCCGCTAGCCGATCTTTAAAAGCCTTGAATCCAGGACAAGTGGCGGTTGGCCAATGAATAGAAAAAGCGGTGAGCCTTTTCTGTAAATATTCCAATCGAGCCGGAAAGCGACACAGTACGTTTTCGTTTGGATCGGATACTTTTGGCGGGTTTAAAAAAAGCGCAAGGTTTGTGAGTAATTCTCGTTCGGCCGATTTTCGTCCGTCAGGCGAAAGAAAAAATTCAGGCGCATTTGATTGGCTCTCTGTGATTCCAATCCAATTCTTTTCAAAATGGAGGAGCTTTAGCCACTGCTTCTCTCGAGCGATCTGATGAATCGGAAGTCGCTCAATCAGATTTTCGGTGGATTCTTTAGCGATACAAAATCGAATTTGTACAAAGAGAAGAAGAGAAACGAGAATGAGGAATACGCGGAGCATTGCTTCTTGAGGTACTACTTCAGCGCCTCAAGAAGCAATCAATGCGCAATTAAATTTTAGCCAAGCTTGCAAGATAAAGATTTATCAGTGCTCAAAATATGAACGATTTTGGAGCTGATCTCTTTGGAAGACGCGCTCGAGCTAGGATAAATTTCGCTGAAATTTACCTTTAAAGCTGCCGCAGCTTGTTGCGAATTGCCGCAGTTGGCGACTCTTGTAAGTGTGCTCAGGGTTTCACCGTTTCCTTTGGCAATATCGTTTTTAAGTGAAACTTCGTTTTGCGCTGCAAAAAATTCAGTTTTGATTGCTGCCGTCGCACGCGAATGATCACAGTTTGATGTTCCGGAAGAAATTCCGAACGTTTGTGTTCCAAAAGTACCATTGGTGGTTGCCGCTAAAACTTGCACCATTCCAGGTTTTTGACCAAACAAGATGGATCCTAAACCACATCCGGCAGCTCCGTATCCTTGACCCGTGAATTGGTCATGAAGTGATTTTTTTGCTTCAGCAAAAGCGGACGCTGAAATCGCAAATGCCATTAAACTTATTGTTATCATTTTTTTCATTTAAATCTCCTAAACATGGTTAATTAATATTCTTGTCAGTCAAACTGATGACACTCACAAGCTTTCAGCAAAGCTTTTTGAAAGGCAACGGAAATGGGGGGGTTTACGGCTTTAGTTAGATCAATAATTAGCAGTCATCCGAAACAATAAACATTTCGTCTTGTTGAGCGGATGCATCTGCATATAAGTATCACTTATGGAATATCGACAGCTCGGAAATTCAGGATTAAAGGTGCCGCTGCTTAGTTTCGGCACGGGGACCTTTGGCGGCGCGAATGAATTTTTTAAATCGTGGGGTTCGAGCGATATCAAAGAGGCCACTCGGCTTATCGATATTTGTTTAGAAGCCGGCATCAATATGTTCGATAGCGCTGATATTTATTCTAACGGCGTGGCCGAAGAAATTCTCGGTAAAGCAATTACTGGAAGACGAGATAAAGTTTTGATTTCGACAAAGGCCACGTTTCGAATGGGGACAGGTCCAAATGATTTAGGATCTTCGAGAATTTATCTTTTGAAAGCGGTGGACGCGAGTTTGAAAAGACTTGGAACGGATTATATCGATATTTTTCAGCTCCATGGTTTTGATTTTATGACGCCGGTCGAAGAAACTTTGAGTACGTTAGGGGATCTCGTTCGAAGTGGAAAAATTAGATATATCGGCTGCTCGAATTTTTCGGGCTGGCATCTCATGAAGTCGCTCGCGGCTTCTGAAAAATATCGCCTTCCGAGATATGTAGCACATCAAGCGTATTATTCGATCATCGGTCGCGAGTACGAACAGGAACTTCTTCCTCTCGCGTTGGATCAAAAAGTGGGTGCGATTGTTTGGAGCCCTCTCGGCTGGGGACGACTCACCGGAAAAATTAAACAAGGTCAGCCTCTACCAAAAGTAAGCAGGCTTCATGTGACTGGAAATGTCGGACCCCAGGTCAGCGATGAATATCTTTTTCGTGTGATCGACGCGATTGAAAGCGTTGCGAAAGAATGTGAAAAAACAATTCCGCAAATAGCGCTCAACTGGCTTTTTCATAAGCCCACGGTCTCAAGCGTGATTATTGGAGCGCGAGATGAAGAACAGCTTCGTCAGAATATCTCTTCGTTCGGTTGGAATCTTTCGGCCGCGCAGATGGCGAAGCTCGATGCAGCGAGTGCGATCGAGCCCATTTATCCCTACTGGCATCAGCGAGATTTTATAAAAGATCGAAATGTCTGATCGTTTTTGACTAAACCTTCGGCCATAGACAGGACCTGATAATTTTTAGATATTTTCGCCAGAACCAATCATCGCGAGGTATCTATGGCAGCTCTACAAACTGGAACGCAAGCACCAGACTTTTGTCTTCCGACAACACCGGATCAAAAAGTATCGCTCTCGGAATTTCGCGGACAAAATGTCGTTCTTGCATTTTATCCGGCGGATTGGAGTCCGGTTTGTGGCGATGAACTCGCTCTCTTTAACGAACTCGTTTCAGATTTTAAAGGGATGAATGCAGAGGTCATCGGAATTTCTGTGGACGGTGTTTGGTGTCATGTCGCTTTTGCGCAAGAACGCAAATATCATTTTCCAATTCTTTCGGATTTTGAACCCAAGGGAGCGGTTGCAAGAAATTTTGGCGTCTATCGTGAAAAAGAAGGGGTGTCGGAGCGCGCACTTTTCGTGATCGATCGCGACGGAGTCGTTCGATGGAGTTATGTGTCGCCGATTGGAATTAATCCGGGAGCGGATGGAGTTATTTCGGCCCTAGAAGAGATCAATAAAAAAAGGAGTGCGTGATGGCAGGACTTCAACCCCCCGTTTCAGAGAAAGATCATATCCAAGGAAATGAAAACGCCCCGGTTACGTTAGTGGAATACGGCGATTACGAATGCCCCTACTGCGGAATGGCTTATCCCATGATAAAAAAAGTGCAGAGGCATTTTGCAGATGATTTAAGGTTCGTGTTCCGAAACTTTCCTCTTTCTGAGTCTCATCCCCACGCAGTCCAAGCGGCCGAGGCCACAGAGGCAGCTGGCCTTCGAGGAAAATTTTGGGAGATGCACGATACACTTTATGAAAATCAAGACGCACTCGAAACCGACGACATTTTTTTGTATTCCGAAAGAATTGGACTTAAATTAGATCAATTTAAAAAAGATCTTTCAAATAAGGATGTGATCCTAAAAGTACAGTCTGATTTTAAAAGCGGAGTACGCAGCGGAGTAAACGGCACGCCAAATTATTTTATAAATGGATTTAAATATGAGGGGGATAATTTGACCGAAGCAATTACTAAGATTTTGTCAGTCGTTAGAGGTTAGGGGTCAAACCGGTTAAGTGCCAGGTCATTTTTTGCGGACTCAAATTAACTCAACTCCTTAAGGCTCCGGCAAGTGCTAGCCACAGTTTATCAATTTCCAATCCATTAAATTTTTAAGATGCCGAGAAGCTCTAGCTTCTTCACGAGACAAAATCGTGGAGAACAATGTTGTTCAAACCGATCTTGGACTTTGTTACCGAGGCTTGATCGGCCGTTAAATGATCACGCCTGTCGCATTTGAACTACGCAATTTTTTCGTAGGTATCGCTTACTCGGTTGATATGGTTTAGGAAAAGTTTTTTAAGAATTACAAGGACATGGCACGTAACTTGCTTCTTACCAAGTGATGAGTAAAAAAAGTGTGGTCACAGTCAAAGACCGCCTTGCCAGCCAATCAAAAGAACGAGGTATCGAATTTACGGTAAAAAATGCGAGTTATCTGCCAGCAATCGAAGCAGTCGATCGAACTGTCGCCGATGCCTTATCGGAGCCGGTGCTTCAAAACAGTTTGCCTACAAATGGAAAATGGGGGATTGCTCTTTCGCTTATGGGTCAAAAGACAGTCATTCAAGTCAATGGCCACAGCCTTGCGGATAAAAAATGATTAGTTCTATTCGCTTTAATCATGATAAGCCAAACCTTCCTTCATTTACCGGATCATAATTATAGGAAACGATATGATTTCTAGTTTAATTCTTTTTGTAACTCTAGGTCTGACGGCAACAACTACAGATCAAACTGTTGCTGCAAATTGTGATACTGCTTTGACAGAAGTGGCCAAGAAGGGACGAGAATTAGATAGTCATTCCTTGGCTCTAAAGAATGGTGAGCGGGTATTCACTCCCGAAGCTCAACATTATACTCTCGATGCAGGAACGGTTGCTGATCTTGATTTGGATAATCTTGTGTTTCCGCTGCTAAACAAAACAAAAACTGTGTTTGGAGCAGAAAGACTCTCTTGGCTCCTCCATCATCCGACTCTAGACGTACAAGAAATTCGAGTGAGACAAGAGGCCGTCTCTGAATTGATTTCAGATCCAAAACTATTTGCAGAGGTAAGCGCGATTTTATCAGGTTTAAACGCAAGCGCGGAAGCGATCAATGACCACTTTCTCGGCGATCAAAAATATCGAACAAATATTGCGCTGGCAATGGGAGCTGGACTCTTTGCACCTCTAATAACTGGTTCGACATTTGGGTCAGCAATTATTGCGCGTCACTGGCAATATGCATTCATGGGCCTGATGCCAGTGATGATGATTCAGACACATCTAGCTTCACAATTAGAATGGGCTCGTTGGTATTTGCTTCACTATAAAAATTTATTTGAAAGCTCGGCAAAATTGGCTGGATTGCTTTCGAAGGCTAAGAGCCCGGTTCTTCAGAAGCTTGCTCAAGAAATGATGCCTGCCGATGCTGGAGATTCATTTGCACTAACAACTAAAATGTTTCAAAAACTTTTAACCCAAAAACAGTCCACGGCTTTAGATTGGATTTATTCACATAGTGCTTGGACGCTTTCGAAACCAGCAAAGGCAATTGAAAGGGAGCGGGAGAAAATTTCGAAACTTCTAGGAGCGGTTTCGGAATTAGATGTGTTCTCGTCGTTTGCTGAAATTGCTTCAAGCCATTCTGGTCAGTTTATATTTCCTACTTTGCGCGATAGCAATGAGCCTCGGCTTTTGATCGATCGCGGCAACAATCCTTATATTTATCTGACTCGCGGTGAAACATCAGTTCCCAATGACATCAGACTGAACTCATCTTCATCTCGAAATAGCGACGAGATTAATTTTTTAATTCTTACCGGCCCCAATATGGGTGGAAAATCTACTTACCTCAAAATGGCTTCGATCTCTGCCATCATGGCTCAAATGGGCGCTCCAGTTTTTGCTAAACGTATGGAGATGACTCCGCTTCAAATTGTAACCAACATCAATGTTTCCGATTCGATTGCTCAAGGCAAAAGTTTCTTTGACGCCGAGACTGATCGCCTGAAGGAAATCATTGATATGACGGAGTATCGACCTGGAATGCTTGTAATCATGGATGAAATACTTCTGGGTACTAATCCCGAAGAGCGAGAAGCAGCGGAACGCGCAATTATTCATTATCTCGCATCAAAAAAGCAGTTGTTCGTATTAGCTACACATGATTTGCGAGTGACCGAACTTTCGCAAAATGTTTCAGGGGTCGCAAACTTTCATGTCGAAGAGCAGGTCGATCAAGGTAAACTTATCTTTTCATATAAAGTGAAGACTGGTCCAACCCCCGCAAGAAACGCCATTACGGTATTAAAAATTAAAGGATTTCCAAGACAGGTTACCGAAGAAGCACAGCAATGGCTCGATCGAAAAAAAGCGGCTAACTGAAACGATAATGGAATCATTCGATCGATTCGATTTGAGAAATGCCGCGACCGTTTCAGTTGGGAACGGGAGTTCAGCTTCCGTGCACACGTTTACTAGCGCCCTGAGATCGCTAGAAGGATCTCCGGCCGCAATATTTTGAGAGCTCAATATAAAAATTATGAAGCCAACTGAGCAACTTTGTTTGGAGACAGAGGTCATGATTTTGATAATACCATGGCTATTCATTCTTTCAAAATGATGGGGGGTCAGGGCACTTCGGGGACAGGTGAAATCCGCTCGACCGATTTCCTGCCTTAGATCGCGACTAGTAAGTCATAGACATCTGGGATCTTGCCTAACTACATTCATGGAAATGTGGTTTTCATTTTAAATGAAGGAGGAGTTCGGATGTTTAATTATCTCGTTGTTATATTATTTTTTGTAACGATGCGGTCTCTCGTTGCTCAAGAAATTGTTGCCCCCATTCCGTGTATAGATGAAGGGACGACAGTTGAATTCCAGACGTCCGGATCAGCATCTGGATCTATGATGGATAAATGGAAAATTCGATTCTTAGATTATGGAACTTCCAATTATGATGTGCCAAATCGAGAGTTGGGGAGAATTACTTTATTGGTTCCTGAAGTTCTTAATCCTCCGGATTCGAAAACCGGAATGACCCATTCTGAAGAAACTGAGAAACGGGAGTTCATATTCAAAGAAGATGGGAAGTGGTACGTCGAACGTTCTGCCATCGAGCCGTCTTATTCTGAAAATTTGCAGCGCACCTATTGGGATTGGGGAAATAAAAAATTGGTGACGGAGAATCAGATCGAAATTGGAATCGTTGACAGTAATCTGCAAATCAAATCTGCGGACGGAAAAATGATGGTGCTTGTCTCAGGGGCGGTATCACCTTCATTGCCACCCGTCGTGAGTTCTAATGGACAGATAACCGCCTCTTTGAAGGACGGAATGATATCGCTCACCGTTACTCGCAATCAAGTTTTGGAAGGAACTCTTCATTATCGAGTAGGAGCTTCGACTCCAATTGGTCGAGCAATTTCGATGCTGGGAATTTCTGAGGCGCGACGTTTTGGTGTTTCGATACCGAGTGGTTATGGAACAGACCATCCGATCGTTTATAATCGCAATGAGAATTGCAAAGCGCCGACTGTGCCGGTTTCGGTTTTGTTGCGGAAGGGGCGGTAGGTAAGCATTAGTGAGAAAGGCCGCCGAGCGGAAAGTTGGGGAGGGGGATTTTTGGTGGAGTGTCGATTCATTATCACATTAATGGCAAAGGTATTTGCCCGCTTATCTTATTGAGGTGAAGCTGCGAGTTTTTTGATGTCGTTCACTTCCAAGATCTCTTTGCTATAGCCCTCCGTAGCTGCATTAATCATCGCCTGAGCGATTTCTTGAATTGTGCAAGAAGGAAATACGAAATGCAGAACAGGATACAATATTTTGTGCATCCATAGATTGTAGCCGTAAAAATGCCTCTGCTCTGGCATCGGCTTCATCAGCGCCGGTCGAAAATTATAGTTCCGCTCTGGGAACATTTTCATCAAGGCATTTTCTGTTCTACCTTTAACTCGCGCCCACATGACTTTACCAGTTTCTGAACTGTCCGTTTGATACCCGGAAATAAAATTAAATACGAGCTTTGGGTTAAGTTGCGAAACCAAGTTAGCAAAGTGAATAGTCGTATCAAAAGTAATTCGAGTGTACTGTTCTTCCGAAACCCCGTTCGAGCTGACGCCAGCACAATAGAAACATGCATCATAGCCTTTGAGTTCGATAGAATTGAGATCGAGCTTAAGAAAGTCAGGAGTTAAAAGTGTTTGCAGTTTGGAGTGCGCCAGATCCAATGGCTTTCTGCAGACTGCTAGTACCGCTTCGACCTTTGGATTTTGCAGACATTCAAGCAAAATACCTTCGCCGACCATCCCAGTGATTCCCGTGATAATTACTTTTATTCCCATGCGTGTTCCTTTGTTTTAAATTCAACTACCGATTTAAATCACCTTGCAGGCAACGTCGAATTCAAGCCTTGGACCTCGTGGATAAAGTTTTGCTGAGTCACCGTAACCCAAATTGCAGAGGAAATTCGATTTCCAGCTTGTTCCATTAAAGAAGATCTCATCCACTTTTGCGTTATCAAATCCAGACATCGGGCCCACGTCAAGTCCCAGAGCACGTGCCGCTAAGATAAAATAGCCCCCCTGCATGGAGCTATTTCGAAATGCAGTTGCTTCGCTTAACGCTGCGTTATTTTGAAACGTGGGACGCGCATCCATTGCAGGAAAAAGCTTCGGCAGTTCGTCGAAAAATTTTTGATCGTAGGCAATGATCGCTGTTACAGGCGCAGCTTTTACCTGTTCAATATTTGAACCCATAAGACTTGGAAGAAGTTTTTCTTTTTGCTCTGCGGATTTAATAAATACGACTCGCATAGGGACGGAATTCACACTCGTTGGCGCCCATTTAGCTAAGTCATAGATTTGTCGCAATATTGTGTCAGAAATGGTTTCGCTTTTCCAATTATGGTGCGATCTTGCATCGGTAAATAGTTGTTTGATTGATTCGTTGTCGATTGTTGATTTCATATTTAGATACTCCAAATAAAATTATTTTTGTAATTAAGACGCAACTCCCTATGATTGATCGAAATTTATCGACCAATGAGTTTCAATGTTCTGTCACGTCGTCCCCAAGCTATGAAGGCGCTAGCGACCAAAAGAACGATGGCCATTGTGGGATTGCCGCCGATGATAAATAGATGTGTTGCGACTGCGCCCACCATCACGCCGGTCAGGAGTAGGCCTCCAACTCCAGCTAAACTAGGTACGAACAACAAAAGGCCACCGATGACCTCAAGTGAGCCCGTTAGATATCGAAACCATTGTCCAATGCCGATGGCTTGAAACATGCCGACCATCTGTTCATTGCCAGATAATTTATTTGCTCCTGCCATTAGGAACATGGCCGCCGCACCAATTTGAACTGCCCATAGGGCAATGCTCAGACCTTTCGAACTTTCACCTTGTTTTTCAAGAACTGCTGTTTGTGAATTCATATCTATCTCCTTGCTAAAGTTTGATTTCGATCACTTGCCTTTCACTTTACTGGATATTTTATAAGTTGATTAGATGGTATAATTGACAAACTATGTTCCATTAAAGCAACAATATGGCAGGGCGGTAAATATGCGCGATCTAAATGAAATACAGTGTTTTGTGCGAGCAGTTGAGTTGAAAAGCTTAACGGCGGCAGCCAAGTCTTTGGATTTACCCAAGTCCAGCGTCAGCAGAAAAATAAGAAATCTTGAAGCTCAGCTCGGTATGACTCTACTCGTACGAACCACACGAGCCTTGAGTCTCACCGATGCAGGGCGATCATTTTTTGAAAAATCGGCCCGTGCTTTAAAGGAAATTGAAAATGCGGTCGAAACTCTCGATGGTTCTCGCCAAACAGTGGAAGGAACTCTTCGCATAACGGCGCCCATGGTGTTTGCCACAGGTCAATTCAATGACATCGTCGTTTCCTTCATGGATAAATATCCCAAGATAAAAATAGATCTGGTCCTCACTGAAAGAGTCGTCGACCTGATCGCTGAAAATTTTGATCTCGCCTTTCGGATCGGGGAGCTTGCTGACTCAACACTCATTGCGAAGAAACTGATCTCAATTGATGCCAGTGTTGTTGCAAGTCCTCGGTACCTGAAAAATCATGGCACGCCGAAGACCCTTGCTGATCTAGACAAACATGAATTTATTCTGTTTTCTCCAAATGAGGTGCCCATAAAAAAGTGGTCTATGAAGGGACTTACGGGAAAAAAAGATTTGATGCCTCGTGGTCGTCTGAATATCAATCATATTCTCTCGGTTAAAGAAGCTGCGATTCGAGGGTCCGGATTAGCCTTACTTCCCAATTATATGATTACAAATGAAGTGAAGAACAACGAACTCAAAGTTGTGCTTCCGAATTGGATGGCAAAAGGCAATCCCATACATTTGGTGTTTCCAGGGCAAAAGTTTGTCTCCCCAAAAATGAGGGAATTCATTGATCACGTCACAAAAAATTTTTCCTGAAATCAAAGTGCAAATTCATGGCAACGGTGGACACGATTCACCGATTCGAACCTACTTTTTGGTGGAGTGATCGCTGCTAAAATGATCTGTCAATTTATCCATAAAATAAGTCCAACCTTGGTTGTGTCCTCGCGCGAGCTCGTGATCTGGAAGATCAGAATGTATGAGGGTCATAAGTGTGTCTTCGCCATTCTTTTTAAATGTCAGAGTCACGACTGACTCGAATCCTAAAGTATTTGGCGACACCCAAGTAAGTCGGATGCGACTTGGCCGTTCGAGGTCCGTGAATCTGCCATAAAGAGATTTGCCTTTGTAGTTCCAGTGCCAGAGCCCATCCACTTTTGGTTGGAGAATCAATTTGTCATTTTCGTTCCATGGAGTGCCCGGCGTTTCTGGATTCAGCCACGCATCGAATACCTCACCTGGTTCAGCAGGAATTGTTCTCTCAAATTTAAATTCAATAGTTTTAGATGGTTTCATCGCGTCTTCTCCTTTTTTTCTTCTTGTCTCGAAAGTGTTGCTCAAATTGGTCGAGGTTTTTGTTCCAGAACCTCTCGTAATCATGCACCCAGCTCGCGACCGCGCGCAGTGGTTCCCCTCTAAATGAAATGAAAACTTCACGACCTTTTTTTTCACGCTCGATGAGTCCGGCTCTTTCGAGCAATTTCAAATGTTTTGTTACGGCATTGAGAGAGGTGTCGATAGGCTTTGCGATATCGAGAAATCGAGTGGGCCCATTCGCTAGCTGTCCAATAATTGCTCGCCGAGTGGGGTGTGAGATTGCAGTTAGCACATTCGCCATTGGGTCCATATAAACATTACACCATAAGGTGTAATGTTTTGCAATGGGTCGAGATTTAAATTTCTCTGTGTTGAATTAATAACTTGGCTGAGTGATATTTAGAGTTCGATTTCAAAGTGGAAGCGGAGGGGCGCTGGTCCCGAAATTGTTCTCCAGTTTTCTGCGGAGGTTTCTCGAACTCGATTCGACCCCTCCCACCGTTCAATGAAAATCCCCACTCATCGTGTGATTTGGCTTGTTGCTGGCATGAGCGTCTTCAATGAACTGGCTACTTTTTGAAATCGGGGGGTTGTATCAGCTTCGCGAATTAGAATTGTAAGAGTGGGTTCGTCTTCTTGCCAGAGGGCGACGTCAATATATACAGGCGTGGGCTCAGGGATACCTCGCTTTTTGTCGTCAAACCTATTGAGGACTCCTGCAAACGAAAAAGGCCCCATAAAATGTTCGTTATCGTAATTTACGGTTTCTTTAACAATGGCTCCCAGAGATTCGGTATTTTCAGTCGAAGGTGGAGATCTAAAGATTAAATTTTTTCCCACATAAAAACTGGACGATTTCAAAACCTCTTTATTTTTTAAAATCCCAAGCAGCCGAGAAAAATTGGAGTCGTACATACGCGGAGTTCGGTAAAACACATCTAATCCACCAGCGATAAATCCCATTGCGCCCGCCATCGCAAGCCGATTGAATTGTAAAAATCTATCCCCTGGAGCGAGTAGCATGACGGCTAGTGGGATAACCTTTAAAACTTCGATGGCGATCCAATATGAATGGTTCTTTATATAGGGATGCAGAAAGCCCCAATTTCTTTCGTGTATTTTTTGCGACCCCGCTTCTAAGTCTGAGGCAAGTTTTTGAATTTCTTCAACGCCATGGAATACAGCACCGTAAGTTCGAAAGGGAGGGGTTTCTTGTTCACCAGGAAATGCTTCCGAAAATTTTTCGATGCCTAAAATTCTCTGAACAATTTTTTTATTTTTTTTCTGTATTCTTTCCGCGCCATAAGCAGAAATATTTTGGAGACTTGGTTCTTCATCATTCCATTCGATTAAACCCTTTCGAAGCTTTGTCATATGAAGAAGAGCTTCATCTCGGTTGGAATCTAAAAATTTATGTCCTGACATCGCCAGTAAAAAAGAAGCGCAGGCATGCGATTTTGGAACGGGAATCCATTCAGAAATTCCAGCCTTTGATATTGCGGAATGGACCAAAAGGAGACTGAATGCCAATAATTTGGAAGCCCTCATCAGAGAACGTCGAACTTAGGTCTTAATTTTGGGAAAGGAAAATCGAGGGTACCGAATTTCGAGATGCATCACACCGATTTCCTGCCTTACATTTCGTTTGCCTTTGCTCCGATAGACTCACTTGCTTCGGCCTTGGTGCTCATTGAGCTCCGACGATGATGCGCGTGCAACCGAACAGCGCGAAGGAAGTTTGTAGAGCTATAGGCCAGAATGTCGACCGCCGTGTAGCGTCATTCTTCAGCCGAACCCATTCTTGTTTTTGAAAGAGCTTTTCATCAAACTTGTAAGGGGGAGAGCAAGAATGAATAAATTTGCCTTTTCGTTTATAGCCTTATCAATCACGAGTTCTTCGATTTCTGCGGTCGATTCAAGTGAAGACTTTCTCTATTCGCGTTCACCGTACTGCAATTCGGAGACGCACACCACTCGGGTCAGTGCCGATCAAAAAGATATTCAACAGTGGCTCTCTTCGCTCTACGAATATGAATACGATAATGGAAAGCTTATATCGACGCGATATAACGACTTGGATTCCAGCGGGGGATTAGACCGACAGATTTTAAAATTTGATTCCAATATGGACATAGTAGAAACATCTGTCGCTTCGAGGGGTCAGTTCGAATCGAAATCCATTTATCTGATGGACCCCAAACATCCGCATTCGATACTCACAAAATCACATCGCTGGTTAAGTGCCGACGGCAAAACTAAAAACGAGACCAAAAAAGAAATTCAGTCTACCTACGATTCTCAAGATCGCGTTCTCGATCAGAAAATTACACTTCACACCAAAGGACAAAGCGATCAGATTTTCAAAAATCACTTTACCTATGATGACGTCAATCGAATCACCACTCAGACTTTTTGCGAAACAGGTGATGAAGATTCTCCTCGCTATGGTGATCGTGGCGTTGAACAGAGGGACGAATTAGGCCTTAATGTAACTTCTGATTGTTATCTTGGAAATCAACTTTTGGAGCATAGTGCGAATTCCTACTACGAAAAGGATAAGCCAAAGGATTATTTGCACGAAGTATATGAAAGCGGAAAAAAGGTCAGTGTCGATCATTTCGTAATTACGATTCACGGAGACCTGGAAGATTATGAAATCATTCGCGCTAATCAATCGATTCATGATCACTACGATAATTTGTATGATTTGGATGCAAAGCAAAGAATCGTCAAGCACACTTCAAAAAAAACCGCTCTGTTGAATTCTTCATTTGGTTCCACGAAACAGACCGAAGAAATTTTCACTTACGACGGTGACCGTCTGATGACGAAGACGAGTACGGAGACGCAGGATGACGGCAGTACTTTTAAGATGGACACAATTTTTGATTACGCTTGCTTTGATTGAATGAATTTTCCGAAGAAACCGTGGAGAACAAAAATTCTAAGAGATTTAGATGGAGAACAATGTTCTCCATTGCGTTTTGAAACCTTCGACTTCTATCATTTAAGATATGTTTTCAAAAAAGCAGCTTGTTTGGTCTCTATTTTTACTTATGGCATCTTTAGTGGAAAAATCGGAGGCTGTTTCAGCGCCTGATTGGATGGGAGATGCGCTAAAAGCTTTCAGAAAATCGCCCTTAGTTCAAGCCGAAGCGAAGCGATTGGAGAAGCTTGGGTTTCAAGCAGGAGAGGAAACCGGCGCTGTTGATCCAGAGAATCGACCTACGGTTACACTTTTCAAGTTTGATTATTCCGATAAGAACGCGCGATATCGCACCTATTTGATCACAAAAGCTTTTTTTACGTATGGAGCGGGAGAGGAAACGCAGACTAGATGGGTAAGTGCTCTCGTAACAGGCCGGATGGATGGCTTCGATGTTAAGCTCTTCGATTTTGAAAAGTTCAAATCTAAAATTGATGACTTTGTGAGCAAGCGCGAATTGCTGAAGCGATAGTTTCAATCTACTTCATAAATTGCCAATGAATTGTCCGGGTAAATATCCAGTTTGGCGCGACGGTTGTCGATTAATGTTGGGGTCAGGGCACTTAAGTCTTTCTTTTACCCACATCTTTTGAAAACTGCTGGAAACCGTTTTAAATCAATTTATATGCCCTCCAAAAATGGAGAATTCGGCGGGTTTTTCAAGATTTTAAATTCTGTAGCCCTTGAAATCATCTTTGCAAAAAAGATGTGGGTAA
>JAQBPA010000204.1 GCA_028287765.1 Bacteriovoracaceae bacterium | reverse complement strand
ACCAATATTCGCCGAGTCCATCTCGGTAATAGTATCCGTTTACAGAAGAACTCCATTCAATATTCCAGAAAGACTCTGCCATCCTCTGCTTGATCGAACATTTCATCTCAGGTCTTCGATCGAGAATTCTCTGAACGTTCAGCCGTGTTGAAATCACGTCACCAATAAAAACAGCATACGCTTCTTCGAGAGCCGTTTCTCGTTTTGACTCCGACAGGTCTCCGTAAACAATTTCGGCCCTTCGTTTCATCCAAATCTTCATCGCTCCAAATCTCGGATCTTGATCGATGAAATTTGCTTTAAAGGCATGAAAAGATTCGTGGGCGATCGTTCCAAAATCTTCTGGATCGAGACCTTCAAGACCTTTTAAGCGATGAGCTCCGTCGTCAATTCCTAGCCCTAGAACAATTCGGTTAAAAAAACTTTGATACTGCGCGGTTGTATCTTTTTTAAAGCCAATTGCCCGAACAGAATTCAATCCTTCGACCAAAAATGGAAAGTCGTATAAACTTCCATTAATGCTTTTAAGAAATGAATTCGTTTGCCACGATGCGGCAATTGTCGAACTTGTCAGTGATTGGATAAATGTGACCGCTACAAATGCGAACGAACAGGCAAGCGCCCGAAAATCCCCCCCCAAAACCATTTTCATTTCCCCCTATTTCTATTACACGCCGACCCGATACGGAGCGTCAATATGAAAGTGACATCGCTCGGAATTGATTTATTAAATTCTAATCCTAAAAAATATCTCGGAAAGCGTGGATCCAAGCGTGTTGCAGCACTGTGTCATCCGTCTTCTGCGACGCGTCAGTATAAACATTTAGTTTCAATTCTCGAAGAAAATGCCGATCTCGTTGCGCTCTTCGGACCGCAACACGGCATTCACGGCGAAACTCAGGACAATATGATCGAGTGGCAAGACTCTCGAGATGAAAAAGCTCGGCCCGTTCATTCGCTTTACGGCGAGAGACGAAAACCCACCCGTGAATCTTTAAAAAATATTGATCTCGTCGTCATCGACCTTTTCGATGTGGGCGCTCGCTACTACACTTTTATTTACACGATGGCTTATATGCTCGAGGTTTGTGGCGAGCTTGGAATTCCCGTTTTGGTTTGTGACCGCCCGAATCCGCTCGGTGGAAAATTCATCGAAGGAAATATTTTGGATTTGCGATTCAAATCCTTTGTCGGAATGTTTGCGCTTCCCGTTTGTCACGGAATGACCCTTGGAGAACTCGCCCAATTTTTCTGCGATCAGCTCTCAAAAAAGCCGCCACTTCAAATTATCAAAATAAAAAATTGGAAAAGATCTCAACTCGCAAACGAAACCGGACTGACCTGGACACTTCCCTCTCCCAATATGCCGTCGTTCGATGCAGCGGTTGTTTATCCCGGAATGTGCCTTCTCGAAGCGACCACACTTTCGGAGGGTCGCGGCACAACTCGGCCTTTCGAGCTGATCGGCGCGCCCTTCATCAATTGGGCAGAGGTTGAAGAGGAGTATTTAAAACTTTCTCGTTCTCTAAAAACCGTTCCAGCCTCACTCCATCGTCAGGGCTTCATTCCGACCTTTCATAAATTTAAAGGAGAACTTTGCCGCGGCGCACTTCAATTGGTCTCGGATCCCAAAAAATTCCAACCGCTGAGACACGCCGTGATGATTCTTTGGATCTTAAGAAAGCTTTACCCACATAAATGGAAGTGGAAGAGCCCTCCGTACGAATATGAATATGAAAAGCTTCCGATCGATATTTTGGCGGGAGGAACCGATATGCGCGAAATCATCGATAAAGGACTTCCGTTAAATAAACTGTTCAAGCAATGGCAATCTGACGAAAAGAAATTTGAGAAAATAAGAAAACCCTATCTTCTCTATACTTAAGCTTCTCGACACGAACAGCACTCTCAGGCACTAGAAAGTCCAAGAATTCTTCGATAGGGTGTTGTCTTTAGCCTGGAGAGACCATTGAGTACTTTTACGCCCGCAGAAATTCCAGATCAAAAACGAGATCTTTTTCAGATCAACGGACTCTCTGCGTCGAGTTTTCTTTATTTTATTTCGAAACATTTTCGATCGGGCTTGATCGTTCTTCCGTCCTCTCAGGATCTTGATTCGGCCAAAGAAACCCTTTCTTATTTTTTAAATTCAGAAATCTCCGTTCTCACGTATCCACCCTTTGAGAGAACGTACGAACCCATCCGTCAGGAACCCAAAACCACTCTCGATCGCATTCGAACGCAAAATTTTTTAAGTAATTCAAAAAAACCTTCTTTTATTCTCACAACTCTCGAATCGCTTTCTCAAAAAACCATTTCAAAAAAAGAACTCTTAGCCGCCACTCTTTCAGTTGAGAAAGGAGCGTGGTTAGAACGTGATCCGTTTATTGTAAAACTTCTCGAGCTCGGCTATCGGCAAGACGATCTTGCTGAAGATCATGGCTTTTTTAGTGTGCGCGGACACCTTTTGGATATTTTTTCTCCTTATGAAGACCATCCCTTTCGGGTGGAGTTTTTCGGAGATGAAGTTGTTTCTATTCGCACCTTCGATCCCGAAACACAGAGATCCTTGAATGACCTTGTTTCCATTTCTATTCTTCCTTGCCGAGAACTTATTTTAAAATCCTCAGATTGGCCACGCGCTCGCGAACAAATTAAAAATTTTGCGGATGAAAAAGGAATTGATCGTGAAGAGAGAGACCGCGTTCTCAGTGATCTTGAAAATCATCGAGACCTGTTAGAGTCGAGATGGCTTCTTCCTCCTTTTTCTTCTCTGGCAAGCATTGAAGATTATCTACCGAAAGATCTACCGCTTATTTTTGTAAATCAGGAATTGGCTCTGGAAGAATATGAAGCATCCATTGATTCGGAAGACCGCGCTTTTAAAAATTTAAATCGTCTCGCGTATGGTCCTGAAGTACTTCGAGCACCCATTGACCGCTGGATCAGCACTCCTCACCACGAACTGATCACCACCGTCGCGGCCAAAGGTCAAAATTATCAAGTGCTCTCCTTTGAAGAACTTCGATCACGAATTGCGAGATTAAAATCTTTTTCGCCGCTCCTGGATGAAATTGAAAGTCTCCGCGGAAAAGGCCTCGATATTGAACTCCTTTTTCAAAATGAAAAGCGGGAGATGGCTTTGAGGGAGTCTGTCGAACTTCCGGCCTATGTGCAGTGGGGGCGCGGCCCGCTCTTCGACGGCTTTTCCTCTTCTACGTTTAAAAAAGCGATCATTACAGAAAAAGATATTTTTGGCGTTCGAAGACGAAGATCGGCAGCGTCTTCTCAATCGACAGAAGATTTTTTAAGGCAGTTTTCAGATTTAAAAAATGGGGACTTTGTCATTCACGAAGACCACGGGGTTGGGCGCTTTCGCGGACTTCAAACGCTTGAACTCCATCAAGCAAAAAGCGAGTTTCTCGTTATTGAATATGCCGACAGTGATAAACTTTATCTCCCTATTTATCGAGTCGATAAACTTTCTCGTTACGTCGGAGAGGGTGTGGCCAATCCACGCCTCGATAAACTGGGCTCAACCGCATTTTCTAAACGAAAATCTAAGATTAAAAAAGACATCCTTCGAATCGCTCATGAACTTCTCGAAATAGCCGCTGCCAGAAAATTAAATAAAGTCGACCGCCCCGAAAAAGTGGACATGAAGATCTACCGAAAATTCTGCGATCTATTTCCTTTCGAAACCACCCCCGATCAAGAAGCCGCCGTTGTTGCGATCGAAAAAGATCTTCAGCAAGCATGGCCGATGGATCGACTCGTCTGCGGGGACGTGGGATTTGGAAAAACTGAAGTGGCTCTCCGAGCAGCAATGCTTTCAGTTCTTCAGGGAAAGCAAGTGGCTATACTTGCCCCAACGACCATTTTAGTAGAGCAGCACTTCCGAACATTTAAAAAAAGATTTGCAGACTTTCCGTTTCGCGTTGAGCACCTATCTCGATTTGTTTCGACGGCAGATCAAAAAAAGGCGGTCGCATCGCTTGCTGAAGGTGGTGTCCATCTGGTCATTGGCACTCATCGCCTTTTGCAATCGGATATTAAATTTAAAAATTTAGGCCTTCTCGTCATTGATGAAGAACAAAGATTCGGGGTTAAACATAAAGAGAGAATTAAAAAGTTTCGAGCGACAACCGACGTCCTCACACTCTCCGCAACGCCAATTCCCCGAACGCTTCAGATGTCGATTCTCGGGATTAGAGATTTAAGCCTTATTTCAACACCTCCCGAATCGAGAGAAGCCGTCAAAACTTTTATCGGTGCTTTCGACGATACGCTCATTCGAAATGCAGCCATGAAAGAAATCCAGCGCGGCGGACAAATTCTTTTTGTTCATAATCGAGTTCAGTCGATCGACTCTGTCGCGCAAAAACTTAAAAAAATTCTACCAGAAATAAAAATCGTGACAGCTCATGGCCAGATGAAAGAAGGAGAACTTGAGCAGAAGATGCTTCAGTATCTTGAGCAAAAAGCCGATCTTCTCCTTGCGACGACGATTATTGAGCATGGCCTCGATATTCCAAGCGCAAATACGCTCTTTGTAGATCACGCCGAAATGTTTGGGCTCAGCGATCTTTATCAACTGCGAGGTCGTGTCGGCAGAAGCCATATCGCCGCGTCTGCTTATTTTCTCATTCACGAACATACGAATCTGACTCCCGAAGCCTCGAAGCGTCTTCAGGTAATTCAAAGTTGTACAGAACTCGGAAGCGGCTTTCACGTCGCCACTCATGATATGGAAATTCGAGGATCCGGAAATATTCTCGGAGAAGAGCAATCGGGAGTAATGGCCGAAGTGGGCCTCGAACTCTATACCCAAATGCTGCAAGAAACTTTGTCGGAACTAAAGCATACCGAGCCGATCGAGCCACTTCCGGAATTAAGTGCAGGCTATACGTCTTATATTCCAGAGTTTTATATTCCGGACGCCTCCGTCAGAATTTGGACGTATAAAAATTTAAATCGAGTACGAACACCTCGTGAACTTCTCGAACTTGAAAACGAACTCCTCGATCGGTTTGGTCTCTATCCGAGAGAAGTTGAAAATCTTTGCCAACTCACAAGACTTCGAGTGATCGCACACGCACTTAAAGCCACGACACTTGATATTTTTCCGGGCCGACTGGGATTGGTATTAAGTCCAAGCACGCCTCTCGATCCGAAGAAAATTATTCCCCTTCTCGGAAAGAATCTCAGTCTGGATCCTAAGGGTAGACTCGTTTTTACTTTCGCATCGTCTCTTAAGGATCCGAAAAAAGTAGAGAATGAAAAACATCCTGAACTCCTCGATTTCTCGACGTGCAGGAATTTTTTAAAGCAACTCTGCGAGACAGCCGGCGTGAGCCTCGAGAACGTTTGATATTAAAGCACGTCAAATCGCGCTATAAGTTTTGAAGAAGTTTCAGAGTAAGCTGAGTGCTAGAGTTGGCTTGGGTGAGAACCGCAACCCCGGCTTGTTGCAGAACTTGCAGACGTGTAAATTCTGCCATCTCACTTGCGTAATCCACATCGAGAATTTGAGATTTGGCAAAAGAAATATTTTCAATCGACGTTTCATTTACAGAATCTGCAAACCCCAGCCGAGACTGAGTGGCACCGATCGTTGATCTCGCAGAGTTTAAAGTAGTGAGTCCGCGATCGAGAAGTTGAAGAACATTTTGAGACCTTGCTTGGGTCGAAATATTCATATCGGGCACGCCAAGCGGAACGGTTTTCGGGCCACCTTGGGTATCCGCAAAATTGATATTGAATGTTCCCGCACTTCCGTCAGCGCCGACGATGTCTAAAACGCCATCTCCATTAATATCAAAGATTCCAACATACCCGACGTTTCCATTATTAAGCGTTCCAGCGGCCGCAAAAGTTCCATCTCCGTTTCCAAATAAAATTTGGACTCCGTTTGACGTTCCGACAACTGCGTCTAATTTTCCGTCTCCATTGAGATCAGCCATACTTACGCCGTTGGCGAATACTCCCGATCCGAAGGCAACACTGGGTGCCGACTGGAAGGTTCCGTCTCCATTTCCTAAAAGAACGTCCATCGAGAAACCAAAATTACTTGTCGAGACTAGATCGACTTTTCCATCGTTGTTAATATCTTTTGCAACGATCGAAGATGCAAGTCCCTGAATGATTGTTCCGCTTTTGAATGTTCCGTTACCGTTTCCTAAAAAGAGCGCTGTAGAGTCCTGACCGGATCCGACGACGACGTCTAATTTTCCGTCTCGGTTAATTTCTGCGGTCGCAATGGTTCCAGAAGCGACTGGGCTTGAAATCGTTGTTCTTGCTTTAAATGTACCATCGCCATTTCCTAAGGCGGTATTCAAAAGGCCATCATTGGATTCCCAAACGAGATCTAATTTTCCGTCGCCATTAACGTCGGCGAATTGCAGTGCGTTGGCATTTGGTGAGCTTATGATTGACGTGTTTTGAAATGTTCCATCGCCGTTGCCCGTCCATACGTGGATCCCGTCATTTGTACTTACCGCAAAATCAACGCTTCCATCGCTGTTGAGATCGCCGGTTGTTGATCCAAAGGTATTGATGTGATGGTCTAGCAATGTTCCCGAAGTAAATGTTCCATCCCCGTTACCGATTTTAATAATGGTCGAAGCGTCGTTTGAGATTACGTCCAGCTTGCCGTCGTGGTTTATATCGACAAGGGCTCCGCCTGGGCTAAAAGTTTTGACTTGAGAATAAGTTCCCGCTCCAACGAGTGTTCCCCCGGGATCAACAAACGAGCTCTGGAAAACATCCGTCGCTTTTGTGGAAGTGAGATTTAAATCAATCGTCTGACCTTTTTGGGCGCCAACTTGAAGTGATTTCGTTCCAAAACTTCCGTCCAGTAAAGTCGTGCCATTAAAATTACTTTGAGTGGCCACGCGATCAAACTCAGACAGTAGCTGCTGAAATTCACTATTAAGAAAACCTCGATC
>JAQBPA010000187.1 GCA_028287765.1 Bacteriovoracaceae bacterium | reverse complement strand
AGCTTTGATTACGATTGGAATGAGTCCTGCTGAGGCAGCGATAAGGGCCAAGAGCAATAACGTTCATTCTCAATTAGAAAATTTATCAAAAGTTACAGCCGAGATGTCTGCTATCTTGGCATTGAATCAAAAGATCAGCACTGTTTTTACGGTTGATTCCCGAATCGATGATAATCTTCGTCCGCTCGCGATTGCAGTAAATCATTTCTCGGAAGTCGGCCAGGATTATGGATTTGCTGTGAAAGATTTAAACAATGGAATGAAAAATCTTTTTTCTGAGACGAGCAAAGATTTGGCAAAAGGCATAGAGCCGTATCTTGATTCGGTGAAGAGATCTTCGAACCCGATTACTTGGGTTGCATGGGGAGCAGCGAAAGGCCTCGGAGGAACAGTTACTGGTATCGCAAGTGCTCTCGCTCAACCTTTTTACCGAGTTGGCGAACTCGGGGTTCTTTACGCTGCATGGGGAACGGGTAATTTTGATGATGGGCTAGAATTTTTACAAACAAATGGAATTCAATCGATGAGTGGATTTACAACCGATCTTCTCGCTAAAGGTAATTCGGGAACGCTCGCAGGAAGTTGGGGCGTGGATCTTGTTTCTATTCCTCTTCTTCTACTTGCTCCGGCTCGAGCTGAGTGGGCAGCACTCAGAGGCATTACTGCAGAAGTATCGGAAGCCAGTCTGGCCAAAGCTTTCGCCGAAGGGACAGCAGGAGATTTGGCTGCGAATGCTGATCGAAAACTTTTGGCCCCGAAACTTAGTTTGGGACAAAAAGTAATGAGTTGGAATGAGCGAAAATGGATTACGCCTTCTCTAGGAGGTAAATATATCGAGCAGCCGACCTTCTGGGGAAGACGAATCGCAGAAGCTGACCAATTAGCCAGGGATGCGATGACTCTTAAAAAAGCGCAAGCGGGAAATGCTGCACTCATTGAAGCTACTCAGGCTCTAAAAGAAGTAAAACCGAAACCTTTGCTGGCTGCACTCAAGACCGGAAAAGAAATGGTGCAACAAGCGTTAAATCTACGGACCTTATATAATACGGCCGGTTTTTCTGTCGGCCAACTTGCTATTCAATATGGAACGAAAGGAAAACTTGGGGATAACCTTCAAGATGAACTCACAAACGGCGCATCAGCTTTAGCAAACAATCTTATGTTCTTTATTGCGATGGGGCTCACTCAAGGGAAAATGCTTCCCTATATTGCAAAAGTTAGTCCCTCTGTTCGCCCCTATGTCTATTATGCGAACCAATTCATGGGCGACGGCATGATGTATTATATGAGACGCGGATGGGTCGAAAATGGCGCCGACGTCTTTTTTGCTCTAGGAGAAAAATACAAAGTTTGGGATAAGGCTACTACAAAAGATCCCAGTGAAATTTATGCGACATTTTATAACAACGCATTTCTTTGGATGTGGATGATGCACGAACGCTTCGCCGCTAAGAGCGACAAAGTTAAAAACAATAAATTCTTCAGTCAAATTTATCAAGATCCACACGCCATGGATAGTTTACAGTTTCTTCGTGACAACGTTCGAACTCAGGCAGTTCTTAGCACAGATAAAGACATCGAGAGACTTCGCCAAACCAAAGAGAAGTTATTCTTATTTGATGAAGATCGATTCAATAAGAAATTAGAAAAATTTGAAAAGAATTTAGGCCGCCGTGCAAACGCATCTGAAATCGTAGAACTTGAAAAAGAAACAAGTCGACTCTCTATCGCGATTCGAAATCTTGAGAGCCAATTAGGGCATGCGCCGTCAGATGGCGAAATTGAAGCTTTCAAGAAAGAAGTCAGTGATCAATTTGATCAGGCGCTGGCAGAAGGATTAAAAGCGCGAACGGACCTGCGACAACAGGCATTACCATTTCGACAAATCGCGACCGCGTTTGAGCAGGTGGATTTAGAAGGTTTAAATCCTGAAGAAGCGAGAATAAAGAAAATAAATATCCTTAAATCTAATGGATTAGATCAGTTCATTTTAAAAGCAGACGGAATCGTTTCGCCAGCTCTCAAAGCGAGGCCAGAAGAACTGGATAACTTACAAAAACAATCAAAAGGCTTAGCTGACGAACTTATTAATCTGAGACGAGAACGACTCCAGCTACTCAATCAAAAGCAGGAAGCAACTTCAGGTGAACTGATTCCAAATGCTGAATGGGATACTCAAAGTCAAAAAGCGAAGCTACTGGATTTGGAGTTTAGAATTCAATATTACGAACTTGGACAGGTTTCACTTAAGGCAAAAATAGAAGCGCTTCAATCGAAAAGATCCTTTGCCGAAACTCCGTTCGGTTACAATTTCATCGACACCCTCGATAAAAATGAATGGCGACAAATTGTCGATGAGATGAAGCGCGGATCTGCGCAGTATCTTGATAACAGAGCTGTTGCGGGTAATCATGGGGAAGTAAGCACTCCCATTTGGGGTGCACTCGGCAGTACGGAAGATGCCAATCTTGACACTGGTGAATACAAACGAAAAATCATGCAAATCGGAACAGAGATTCGTTATCCGGCAGGGATACAAAGTTATTTCTCTGAAGATGGCCAAGGTGAGTTTATTGGAGATCGAATTGTTCTTGATATGCCTAAGCTTCATACCCGATTCACCTATAACGATGCCACCGAAGGTGCAGAAAAAGGCGTTCGAGCAGATGTCGGATTTCTTGGAGACGTCACTTTTTACGGTTCTCAAAGTCAAAAGTTAAAAATAAATGTTCATCCGACGGGAGGATTTGATTTTGCGACTTATATCGATTCGACAGGTCACGAATCCAAAATCAATGTGATGGCTGAACTTGGCGCTGCATTTAAAGATCTTGGAATGGAAGCTCATATTGGGGCAAAACTCGAGCCTGTTTTAGAAGGTCCGCTGGATTTAAATCCAACGGAGATTGGTCGACGAAAAACAATCACCTACGAAGTGAATGGCAAAAAACTTCGAGGTGAAATCCAAACAAAATCGTGGAAGTTTCAACTCTCGAGATCTTCTTTAAGAATGGCTGAAGGTTTGGCTGCTGCTGATGCTATCGCACACTTTGATGAATTGGCTTCTCAATTAAAAGAAAAAGAAATGCTTACTGAAGAAATTTGGCCCAACAATGCCCACGTCATTCGACTTTTTAATATTCGAACCGGAGAGTTTAGTGAACCGCATAAATTGCCGGCTATGCAAGATGGACGAGTCATTTCTATAAATCCTAAAACAGGAGCAGTCGATTTTATGGATATAAATGGATTAGTCGTCAGAATTAATTTGACCAATGCCACTTGGGTGAGAATCGTCGGGGGTGAGATCATTCCCGAAGACGCCGTGAATCCGAACCCACTTGAGAAGCTTGAACAAATGTGGCAGCTGGGCTCCCTTCCGACAGAGTCGAAAGCTGCGTTTGATGCAAATTATCGAAACAACAATCGAATTGAGACGGCAGAGGATCAAAAGAGGCAAGAAAAACAACAGCGCTTCGTTGCTGTTAATTCTCAAGTCGTGAACGCCATGAAACAAATCGATATCGATGTGGAGAGCAACGATTGGAAACACTTATCTGACAACGAGAAATTGGCTCATATCGATCAGCAGTTTTATGCTCTGAATTTAAAAATCAGCGCTTCTGCTCCCGCTAAGCCAACTCCAGCCGAAGCCGAAGCACTCACTCGTAAGCAAGCGGATTTATCAAATCTAAGAAAGGAATTGATCAAAGTTTATCAGCCGAATGCCTTTTTAGAACGAATGGGATTAAAAGCTGAGGATCTTGTTTCTTTACGTCCTAACGATCGAGCAAATGTTATTAAAGACAAATACGTGCTGCTTGCTAAACGGTATCATCCCGATGTTTTGCGTCAGCGCTATAGAAGAGATCCAACTCCCATAGAACTCCACGAAAATGAAGAAAATATGAAACTTCTCACCGAAGCAAACGATTATTTATCGAACGAAAGCAATTGGGATAAAATTAAACTAATGCAAAAGCCCCAGTGATCCCGGCTTAATGAGTTGAAACTCTGGAATTTCTGCATGAAAAGTTTTTGAGTTTCGAGTCATCTCATAGGAGCCTTGCATCGAACCCGTCTGCGTTTTGAGCGGACAAAAACTTGTATATTCAAAAGACTGGTTTGGGCTTATGTGCGGCTGTTTTCCGACAACGCCGGGGCCTCTCACTTCTTCGACACGTCCTTTATCATCCATGATCACCCAGTGTCGGCTCAGAAGCTGCACAGGGTCTTCGCATAAATTTTGGATCGTGACGGTATAGGCAAAAAAGAAATAGTTTCCGTCGGGATTCGACTCCTCTGGAATATAGAGAGTCTTCACTTGAACAAGAATGCCGCCGGTGACTTTTGAAACCATATTCTTTGGTCCAAGATCGGCGCGGCTTTGTCAATCTTAAGACCTATGGTAATGTGAAGAGGTTCTTACAGAAGAACTGAAAGGAGGTGATGCCATGGCATTTGAAATGCTTTTGGTGGTCACCTCTGTGGTCTCGAAATAGATCACAGAAGTGGATCACCGTTAAAAGCCCTCGATTTTGTCGAGGGCAAATTTTTGAGAGACTTCGTGCGGATTCTGTTAGAGTTTGTTCGTGCCTTTTAAAGTTAAACTTAAACTCTTCGCAATTGGATTGCTTGGCCTGGCAGTCCTTTCTACCTTGCTGATGATTCAGCCATTTTTGGCGGGTGCGTTTCTTGTTCTTGTTTTGATTTATATTGAAATGATTTATCCGAAATGGAATTTTTTTGGCTCTGCTATTTTAGACGTGAAGAGTCGAGGAGCGAAGCCAGTCGCGATTACTTTCGACGACGGACCGAGTGAGTGGACTTTGCCCATTTTGGAAACACTTAAAAACGAACAAGTGAAGGCTACCTTTTTTCTTTTAGGCTCCAATATTGATCGCTACCCAGAAATTGCAAGAAGAATTCAAACAGACGGGCACACCCTTGGTTTTCACGGGGAGAGCCATACAAAGTTTCATTTGAAAGGCCCAAAATTTATCGCCGCCGATTTGGACGCGTCCGTGGAGTCCTTTAAAAAAGCAGGGCTTCTTCTGCCAACGCTTATTCGATTTCCTCATGGATTTAAAAATATTTTTGCCGTGCGAGAGATCAAAAAAAGAAACTTAAAACTCTGCGGTTGGGGAAGGGGCGTTTGGGATTCAAAACGTCCGGGAGTTGATTGGATCGTAAAACATTCTCTTCTACTTCGTGCGGGCGAAATACTTCTTCTTCATGACGGCAATGGAGCTCATAAAAACCCAGATCGTTCTCAAACAGCTGAAGCTCTGCCTCAAATTATTAAAGGACTGCGAGCAAGAGGTTTTGAATTCGTAATGATGAAGTGATTTTAATGATAAATGACTTTTTCACGATCGGACTCTGTATCTTCTGCCGCGACCATCTCTGAGGATGGAATTTCAATTTCTTTTGTTCGCACGGGAAGTTTAAGAAAGTGAAAGTAATATCCATAAGCACCGATCAAAAGCGTCGGGATGAGTTGCACCATATGATAAAGAATGGCGATTGAAGCGGCTTCTTCAATCGGAATGCCAAAATATCTGAGCATCGTGATCGCGCCGAGTTCAAAAGTTCCGATATATCCCGGAGTGGATGGAATCGCGATGGCGATATTCACACCGGCGATCACCATAAATGCTTTAAATAAACTGATGGGCACGTGAAGACCATACGAAAAACTCACGATCACCGCTGCATGAACGATCCATCCAAGAAAACTAATCGGGATGGTCGGAAGAAGAACTTTCCATTTAAGAAGCGGTGTCATTCCTTCAAAAATATGGGTTCGAAATTTGAGCAGGCGATCCATATTCTTCCACTTGGAAGACTTAGGAAGTTTTGCGAGAACAATAACGATGAGCGTCGCGAGAACCGTGGCGATGGCAAGAATTTTCGTTTGTGGAAGGGTGCCTCGAATTTCAAGAACGATCACGGAAACATAAAGCAAAACAAGAAGTGTTACGAAATCTAAGAATCGGTCAGCACCCATGGAGCCGATCGTTTTTGCAGCAGGAATTTTTGATTTTCGATTGATATAATAAATGCGAAAAGGTTCTCCCAAACGAGCAGGAAGCGTGGCATTAAAAAAATAGGATATGCGAAGACTCCAAAACGCTGTCCAATAAGAAACTTCGCCGAGCGGCGAAAGTAAAATAGCCCATCTTTTGGCGAGTAAAAAATTGCTTATATTTTCTAATACAAGCCCAATGAAAAGCGCCCAAAGCTTCATGGTTCGAATATGATGAAGAAGCTCTGCCCAATTTAATTTTTGAAATGCTAAATATAAACAAAGAAGACTGATGGACGCTCCCATTAAGAAAACCAATGGTTTTCCATAACGAGAATTCATCAGGCCGTTAAATGTCACGGCTCCCGAACTTTCATTCTTTCTTGCTCGGCATAGGGTGCGAGGACTTCTCGCGTGAACTGATCGACACGATCGATAATAATTGCCCAGTCGTACTGCTTTTGCATTTTCAAAAGCGAGCGCCTTGCCAGAATCGCTCCCAAACCAGGTTCGCGAATGAGTCGTAAAGCTTGTGCGGCAAATTCTTCCGGTTTATCAGGATGCGCCATAAGAACTTCTTTTCCCGCTTCGGCCGTTTCGTTGAAGGCAGCAATATCACTCGCCACAGTCGGTTTTCCTGAAGCCATACTTTCTAAAAAGGTGACCCCGAGAGACGCCACTCGAGTGGTTGGGCAAATATTAATATCTGCCGTGGCAAAGTACTGGGGTTTTTCTTCTAAAATCGGGCCAATAAAATGAACGTGGGGTCTCAGCTCGGGTTCAATCGAATCTTCGTAAAAACTTTTGAGTGGACCCGCACCTGCGAGAATGAGCCTGGTCTCCGGTTCTTCACGATGAATGATCCGAAAAGCATCGATCAGAACGGAAATGCCATTTCTTGGTTCCATGCGACCGATAAAAAAGAAGTTCGTCTTCCCATCATTGAAAGTGGGAATTTTGGGATGAGGTGCCTGAAATTCAGCAATGGGAACTCCGTTCGGAATGACTTCGAATTTGCATTTGAACCATTCCCGAAAAGGTTTTGCGCAAACTTCAGAGACAGCAATATTTCCTTCAAAATCATTCATGAGGCGCGATAAATGTTTTTCAAAAAGAGAATAAACTAAAGGCTTCGCTCTCATGAGCGTATGAAGATGTCCGATGGTAGGACAATCGGCATAGCGCTGAACCATAATCGGAAGCAGAGGCGTAAGTGGACAGTGAATATGAATGACATCAAATTTCTGCTCTCGAATCATTTTTCGCACTTGAGCCCCAAGATTCCAAGCAAAACTCACCTTCGCGAGACTTCCGTTTGCGATAACAGGAATCGATCGGCCTATTCTTATAATTTCAAACCCGCGTTCTGAAAAATAAATATTATGAGGTTCAGCGACATGGGACGTAATCAATTTTACGTCGTGTCCTTTTTTTGCAAACTCTACGGCGGCATAATGAACATCGCCACTCAGACCTCCCAAATGGGGGTAATAATATTCGCTTACAATTCCAATTTTAAGAGGCCGGGTGAGATCGAGAGGTCGAAAATTTTTCCGGGACGGGTCTCGACCGATTCTCCAGATTCGATTCGTTAAGATCGTCGAGAGAACATAGAGAACGACGAGGGTATTGTAGATACCCGTTAGGATCTGCCAAAAACCGTACGCAAAACGGGTTTTCCATGAAGTAATGGTGATCGGCCGAACGGCCAGTTTTTCTTCCTGCACCCTATTCACTTACTAAAGCTGCCTATTCTTTGTAAAACGAGAATTTGAGCAGAGACAAGAGAGATGCCCGAGGACTAACCTTCGTGAGACTCTATGGATAGAGAATGGCTACAAAGAGTGTCCGTTTGGAAGAGAAGAGACTTCTTTAAAGGTTGGAATCAACTCCAAACTCTTGAAGAGGCGTTTCTTCCGCTTGAAGAGAAACTTGAATTTTTAAAAAAACATATTCCTTCTCTTCTTGATGTTCCGGCGATCTCGAACCTTCCGCTTGGCATTCGTTTTGTTTCGATGCTCGACGATGAATATCCAGAAGCTTTCTTTGAGCTCCCGCAACCTCCGCTTGGACTTTTTGTTCAGGGAAATTTGGGGCAATCGGTTCGCGCTGGAGTGATCGGATCAAGAAAACCGCTCCCGTACTCGAGACGTCTCACCCGAGAGGTGACAGCCATTTG
>JAQBPA010000183.1 GCA_028287765.1 Bacteriovoracaceae bacterium | reverse complement strand
TGAAGCCGCTCCCCCGACGTCTCGCGCTTTTCAACTTAGAAATCCTTCATCGAACGTTTTACTTTGTCTTTTCCTTCTTGGACCATCGTATCAGCAGACGAATCGTAATTACCCCCACCGGCGATTTCATCGGCTGATTTTAGAACACGATCTCGAAAAACATCGCCTAAAATTTTGGCGATCGGAATGGAGGCGACGGCCAAGAGCGCGACAAGAACGATATATTCCATCATCGTTTGCCCTCGACTTCGAGCCTTCCACTCGTGACGTTTAAATTGAATTTTTGTTTGATTATTGTTCATATTTGAATCTCCTTCGAGATCCAAATACTGCACTGATCATGCCAAGCGACCAGAACGGCGTAATCGATGCCTTTGCCAATCAATTCGTCCGGAAGCTAATTTTTTTCGACCGGAAAAACTTTCGAATGAGGGCTATTTTGCTATTTCATCTTGGCAAAAGCGACACGCGTGCCATTTCTTTCAAGAACCACACGTAAAAGCTCTGGCGCTCGACCGGGCTTATCAAGCCATTCGAGATATTCAACAAGATCATTTGCATCGATTCGTTCAATTTTTTGATCTCTCAACGAGACATAAATTTTTGCAGAAGCGTCCTTTTTGTTCTTCCACTGCCATACTTCGTGAGCCCACTTTTTTCCGCCGAGAGGATCTGCTTCTATTTTTTCAACCGGATGTTCGAGTTCTTCGGCAGCGACTACCGCATTATCGGCTACGGCTTCCGGCATGGCGATAGCCGGCGCGCTGGCCACTTCACTTTTTGCTTTTCCAAAATCGAAACCGAGTCGAGTGACTGGGGTCCAATTATCAAGCCAGCCCTTACTCGAAACCCACCACCTAAAACTATTTGGAACCCATTCAGAACATTTGAGAGAAGAATCTGCAGGACAAGCCCAGCCTGATTTATCGGACCACTTCCAGGTGGATGTTTTTCCTTGATAACTTACTTCCCATTCTTTTCCGGCCTTCATCGAAAACTCTCCGTAAATTCTTTTCAGTCGCTCTTTTATAAGAGCAGCATCCAGTTCACCCAGATCTGCCGCGAAAGAAACGCTTAATCGAGATAAAATAATGATAGATAATGAAAAGATTCTGAATTTCATTTGAGGATCTCCTTTAAAAAATTTTTCACGTCCTGAGCCATTGGGCTCTTTAAATAATAATGGATATTAGCTTTCAAAAATCCAAGTCGATCTCCAGCATCAAATCGCTGACCTTTGAGTACACATCCAAAAAGTCGACCTTGCTTAGCAAGTGCGTTCAGCGCGTCGGTAAGTTGAATTTCGCCGAGAGCCCCTCGAGATTGTGATTCCAAAATTTCAAAAGTATCGAGAGGTAAAAGATAGCGGCCTAAAATAGCAAATCTTGATTTTGTCTCATGTGGTTGCGGCTTCTCGACGCAGCGAGTGATTTGAAAATCAGTTCCCGATTTAATCTCACAAATCCCGTATTTCGATACTTCTGAATCGGGTACTTCGGAGAGCATAACTACGCCAATATCGGCAGCTTGATTTTTTTTTACAAGGTCATAAGTATTCGTCAGCTGTTTAAGCCCCGCAGGATTTGAATCAATCATATCGTCACCCAGCAGAACTCCAAACGGTCCCGTGTGAATTAAATTCTTGGCCATCAAAACGGCATGTCCGAGACCGAGTTGTTCCTTTTGTCGAACACTCTGGATGCTGATCTCGCGAGAAAGTGCATGGATACCTTTATAAAGATCTGTTTTTTTGGTTCGCTCGAGAAGGTGTTCAAGTTCAAAAGAAATATCAAAATGATCTTCGATGGCGGTCTTGCCTTTGGACGTCACAAAAATAATATTCGAGGCCCCGGATTGAATGGATTCTTCAACAATATATTGGATGATGGGGCGATCAAAAACCGGAAGCATCTCTTTAGGGATCACTTTGGATGCGGGAAGAGATCTTGTCCCAAGTCCCGCCACGGGAATAACTGTCGATAACATTGACGACAGTCTACTGAGTGAAAGAAAGAATTAAAAGAGCGAACTCGCGATTAGCTACCTTTGTTGTTTCTCAGAATATTTACAGTCTGAAGTGCTTGAATGGCGCTTTCATTTCCGGGTTGTTCTTCGAGAATCCTTCGAATGGCTTTTTCGGCCCCGTCAAAGTCTTTAAGTTCTACTCTCGCCTGCCAGCCGATATTTAAAGCTTCAATGCGCTGCGTGGAATCCTTCGCCTGCGTCGCGGCGTTTTCACTCCATTCCGCTGCTTCAGAAAAATTACCTTGGCGTGCGGCTATTCGAGCACCCGTTTTTAAAAGAAGCGAATTATTGGGATCTTGTTTAATGCCTTCGTGGAGAATTTTGCTGGCTTCTGAAAGATTGTTTCTTGAAAACATACTGTCCGCTAAAACCGCCGCAGCATTTCCGTTTGTCGGATCGTTTTTATAAATTTCTTCAACCGCTTTAATACCTGAATCGGCATTTCCCTTCATATCGGCGATCGACATCATTCCATACATAGCGTCCACATTTTTAGGATCCGTTTTCAAAACTTGTTGGTTCACTTCAAGTCCATCGTCATACCGACCTTGAATCGCTAAAATCTCTCCTAAGGAAGTCTTTGCAAATGCATTTTGTGGATCCAATTCGATGAGTCGCTTCACGGCCGTTTCGGCTTCTTTCCAATTTCCGTCGTTGTAATAAAAATCACCCAAGAGTGCGGCGTATTCTTTTACATTAGGATTTTGAGTGATGAGATCTTTTAGCTTTCGAAGAAATTCATCGTCGGCGCCTTGATCATAAAGAGTGGTGAGCGATTTTAAATTATTTTCGATATCCGCGGAAATTTTGAGGCCGGATATATCTTGGCTCAAACCTTTTTTGAGACGTGGATCACTCCAAACAGATTCGGTCTTCTGAACGGAATTTGAAAAACGCATTCCGGAATTGGCTTTGACCTGCTTCTCAGTTTCTTTGGACGTCTGTGTTTTAGAAGTGGAATCATTTGACTGAAAAAGGAGTCGATAACCTGCATACCCCGAGACAAGAACCATCAAAATAATAATAAGATAAAATGTAGATTTAGAATTCATGATAGGTGCCTTTTAGCACAAACAATTCCTTTCGTGTATAGGTCGAAACCTACCTTTTGGATGCCTTTTAGGGCAGTTTAAATTCATCGGCGCCGCGGAAGATATTTGAAGGTCTTAAATAAGCCCTGATTCTATTGACTCTCTCGCCTTCGGCCTTACATTCAAAAAGGCCTTTATCTTTTTACTCGAATGTTTGGGTGGGTAAGGGCAAATACTTGGCAGTTTAGCCTAATTGAAGGAGATTTAAGTTATGGGAAGATCTGTAGGAATTGACTTAGGAACGACTAACTCGGTTGTGGCCATAATGGAAGGCGGTCAGCCGAAGGTCATTACAAATGAAGAAGGCGGGCGAACCACCCCCTCGGTCGTCGGCTTTGCAAAAGATGGCAGTAAATTAGTGGGCCAAGTCGCCAAACGACAAGGGGTCACGAACCCAACCAACACGATTTTTTCAGCCAAACGATTTATTGGTCGCAACTATTCGGAAGTTCAAGAAGAAGTTAAACGAATTCCTTATAAAGTGGTCAAAGGAGACAAAGGCGATCCACGTTTTGAAATCCAAGGAAAAGCTTATACACCTCAAGAAATCTCTGCCCAAGTTTTAGGAAAGCTTAAAAAAGCAGCTGAAGATTATTTAGGACAATCAGTAACCGAAGCGGTCATCACGGTGCCTGCGTATTTCAACGATTCGCAAAGACAGGCCACCAAAGATGCGGGAACGATCGCCGGTCTGGATGTAAAAAGAATTATTAATGAACCGACAGCTGCTGCTCTCGCTTACGGTCTCGATAAGAAAAAAGACGAAACCATTGTCGTTTTTGACTTAGGAGGCGGAACGTTTGATATTTCTGTTCTCGAAGTCGGAGACAATGTCGTCGAAGTAAAAGCCACGAATGGTGATACTCACTTAGGCGGCGATGACTTCGATATGGTTGTCATGGATTGGCTGATTGCTGAGTTTAAGAAGGATCAAGGAATCGATCTTTCGAAAGACGTCATGGCTGTTCAGAGACTCCGAGAAGCTGCTGAAAAGGCGAAAGTGGAACTTTCAACCGTTCTTGAAACGGATATCAATTTACCTTTTATTACCGCTGATGCTTCTGGCCCAAAACATCTCTCGATCAAATTGACTCGAAGTAAATTCGAATCTCTTGTGGAAGATCTTCTCCAAAGAACCCTTGGACCGTGCAAACAGGCAATGTCGGACGCGGGTCTTTCAAAAGAAAAAATTGATGAGGTGATTCTCGTTGGTGGAAGTACACGTATTCCTAGAGTTCAACAAATTGTTCGAGAATATTTTGGAAAAGAACCCAATAAATCTGTGAACCCTGACGAAGTAGTCGCGATTGGCGCGGCGGTTCAATCGGGCGTTTTAACAGGCGATGTTAAGGACGTTCTGTTACTCGATGTCACCCCACTCTCTCTTGGAATTGAAACTTTGGGTGGCGTCATGACGAAACTCATCGAACGAAATACAACGATTCCTACTCGAAAGAGCGAAGTGTTTTCGACAGCTGCAGATAATCAAACCAGCGTCGAAATTCATGTTCTTCAAGGAGAGCGCGAGATTGCTCGAGATAATCGAACTTTAGGAAGATTCTTCCTCGAAGGCATGCCGGCAGCTCCTCGCGGAGTTCCGCAAGTGGAAGTTACTTTTGACATCGATGCGAACGGCATTTTACACGTCGGCGCGAAAGATAAAGCGACATCCAAAGAACAAAAAATTCGAATCGAAAGCTCCAGCGGACTCAACAAAGACGAAATTAATCAAATGGTGAAGGACGCAGAAACCCATCGTGAAGAAGACAAAGAAAAACACGAAGTGATTGTCGCGAGAAACCAACTCGACAATATGATTTTTCAAACTGAAAAGACGCTCAAAGAAAACGCCGATAAGATCGACGCTACTCTGAAAGGAAAACTCGAAGCCGCTCTTGAAAAAGGAAGAGCAGCTTTGAAAGCGGAAGACAAGAATGCGATCAAATCCGCTTCGGATGAAATCACAACCCTCAATCATCAACTGGCAGAAGCCATGTACAAAGCCTCGGCTGGAGCACCCGGTGCAGGCGGACCTTCGGGCGGCCAACAAGCCGGAGGCGAAGCGAAGCCTA
>JAQBPA010000177.1 GCA_028287765.1 Bacteriovoracaceae bacterium | reverse complement strand
GCATCGAAGCAAGAGACGGGGTGAGTACGGGAATTTCTGCTGCGGATCGCGCTCGCACGATTCGTGTGGCGGTCGATAAGAATTCACGGCCTTCTGATCTTTCAATGCCGGGACATATTTTTCCGCTTCGAGCGGAGCCGGGCGGCGTCTTGAAGCGTGCCGGTCAAACAGAAGGCAGTGTCGATCTCGCAAAACTCGCCGGTCTTGAACCCGCTGGCGTCATTTGTGAAATCATGAATGACGACGGCTCAATGGCAAGACGAGATGATCTTGAAATTTTTGCACAAAAATTTCAGCTCAAAATCGGAACAGTTGCAGAAATTATTCGTCACCGCATGTATCACGAATCGCTGATTCAAAATGAAGGACAAGCCAAGATTCCTTCCAAGTTTGGTGAAAATTTTGTCATGCATGTCTATTCAAATCGAGTCGACAGTGCTCAACATATTGCTTTTGTGAAAGGCAAAATTAATCCGGAAGTTCCGACGCTCGTTCGTGTTCACTCAGAATGTTTAACGGGAGATGTTTTTGGATCACTTCGTTGTGATTGTGGGGAGCAACTGGAAGCAGCACTCTATCAAATCGATAAGGCGGAGAGCGGAGTGCTTGTCTATATGAGGCAAGAAGGCCGCGGAATTGGACTCTTAAATAAAATTAAAGCTTACGAGCTCCAAGAAAGCGGACTCGATACGGTTGAAGCGAACCGAAAGCTTGGGTTCAAACCTGACTTAAGAGATTACGGAATTGGGGCTCAAATTCTAAGATCGTTGGGCGTTAAAAAAATGAAACTTCTTACCAATAATCCGAAAAAGATTGTCGGGCTTGAAGGCTATGGTCTCGAATTATGCGAACGAGTTTCGATTGAACTGCCGAGCAATAAACAAAATGTTAAATATCTCAAAACGAAACGCGACCGACTCGGCCATCTTCTGGATCGCATCGGAAACGAACCGCAGGCGCTCAGTGTCTCGGCCGATAAGAATCATCCATGATTCTTATTCTTCAGAGTCTCTGGAATTCTTCCATTACCGAAAAATTAGTTGAGGGAGCTATTCGCGTTCTCAATCAAAAGGAGCTCGCCCACCGAGTCATTCAGGTCCCTGGAGCTTTAGAATTTCCTCTCGCTCTCACTTGGGCCCATAAGGAACTCCCGCTGAAAGGTGCCATTGCGTGCGGCGCCGTCATCAAAGGAGAAACGCATCATTTTGAAATTGTGGCCAATGAATCGGCTCGCGCTCTTACCGATCTTTCGGTCAATTTAAAAATCCCAATTGGTAATGCAATTTTGGCCGTGTATCATTTGGATCAGGCCCTCGAGAGAATTGGGGGAAAGCATGGACACAAAGGGGAAGAAGCTGCAGAAGCAGTCGTCCTGATGCTTGATCTTGAGAAACAATTGAAGGAGAAAAAAATTTGATCATCGCTCTAGCTTTTTACGGACTGACTTACGCATTTCCAACCGACGAAGAAATGACTGCCTCCAAAATAAAAATAGAACAACTTAGCGAACTTCAGGATCAAGAAGTCGGCGCTTTTGGTGAAATTGCTTTAGATTTTCATCCTTCCGAAAAACAATTTTTGGCCTGCGTTCCGAGAGAAAGCTTTCCCCTTCCAAAAACTTTCTCGGAAGAATTGGTTTCTAAAATATTTCCCAAAGATCAACTCTCGGCTCTAAAGAAATGCGACACCAAGGACTGTAAATTTAATTTTCTTCCTGCAGAAGTCCGAGATATCGAACAAGCTTCCGATTTAGCTGAACGCCAAAAGCTTTTTTTTAAATTCTACGAACAACGAACACAGGGATTAAAAGGCATTGATCCAAAAAGAAGCGCTCTTTTTGTTCGTTCAAAAAATCACGGTTTTGAAGATTGTGAAGGTTCAGAATTTCAAAAATTACTGAATGAAAGACCGCTTAAAAACCATCCGTTCAGAATGAGTGTGGTTAAATATACAGACAAAATGCAGACCACTACTCGTCTTCTTCAGGGCATTTCGTGGAAAAATCAAAACACTTTTTGTTCCGCCGAGGCTCTCATTTTTTCGGATCACTACGATGTTGATTTAGTGAGTGTTTGGAGTCTTAAGCGGGAGGGCGATCATGACGTGTTAAAATTTCAAATCCGAAACCGAATTGATATCCTCAACACATGGATGAGACGTCAAATCGCTAAAGAAAAGTTTCGCAAACAAGCTCGCCAGGTTGCTTTCAGTCAAATAGCTGAAGTCGAGGCTTGTCTTCAGAAGGAGCGGAAGGTAAACGTATCGAAACCTGAGGCTTCCAAACTTGTTACACCCACTAAAAATCATAAAAAATAGGGTTAGAAATTAAATTAAATCTCCTGTGAAAACTGACACCGCAACTTTCGATCAATTTCTCCATCATCCCTTTTTGTTAAACAGCCTTACAAAAAATATGGGTTTTACGGCTGCGACCCCTATTCAAGCTGCCGTGATTCCGACCGTTCTCGCTGGACGAAATCTTTTTGCAGGCGCAAAAACGGGCAGCGGAAAGACGATGGCCTTTTTAGCTCCGATTGTTGAAAGACTTCTAAACGGAGAAGCAAAAAAAGCTCTCATTCTCGGACCCACGAGGGAACTCGTCCTTCAAATGGACGAAGAAGCCGCAAAGCTTTTGGAAGGACAAACAGACGTCGTCTCCGTACCGGTTTACGGCGGAGTGCCGATCGATCCTCAAATTTTAGCTATTCGACACCATCGCCCAAGAATATTTATCGCCACTCCCGGAAGGTGCTTGGATCTCATTCAGGAAGAAATGCTCTCGCTTGGAGATATTGAAATTTCTGTCCTCGATGAAGCCGATCGAATGTGTGATATGGGATTCGCACCTCAGGTCACCGAAATTTTAGAGCTTCTGGTGAACTGCAAACAAACTCTTCTTTTCTCTGCGACTCTTCCGAAAGAGTTGAGCGAGATGATGAATAAATTCTGCCCCGATCCCATTCGCATTCAAGTCGACGCATCCGATGAGTCGAGTGAAACCATTCAACATCAAGCTGTGTTTGCGACGAGAAATAATAAACTTGAAAAACTGATTGAACTGATTAAACCGCCCGAAGTCACAGGCCTAGTTTTTACGCGCACACGTCACGGTGCCGATGCGCTTCATCGCACACTGGATCGGCAAGCCCGAAATATCGGCATTCTTCATGCTGGTTTTTCTATGGGCGATCGTGAACGAACCATTCGTGCATTTCGCGAAGGCGAAATTCGAATTCTGATTGCGACCGATGTCGTCTCTCGCGGAATTGATATCGATCGAATTACTCACGTAATTCATTTTGACCTTCCTGACTCGCTTGAAGATTATATTCACCGATCCGGGCGCTCGGGTCGAGCGGGCCGAAAAGGAAATACGATTGCCTTTTTTGAAAAGGACAATCGCGATCATATGGAAAAGTTAAAGGAACTCAAAAAGAAGGTTCAATTTGAATTTCTCGAATCTCCTGCGAGTTCCTCAGAAGAAAGACCTGCGGGAAACTCACGAAGACCCGCTCGAGCTGACTCGCGACCGCCGAGAAATGCGGATCGAAACAACTCTCGACGTCCATCACCTCGACATCGCGGTGCGGACATCCGAAATGAACCCCGAGCAAAGGCTCCCGTTCACACAAAAACAAAAGACGCAAAGCCTCGGTCAGATCTGATTTCAAAAACGAAAAAATTGATTGGAAAAATTTTCGGCCGTTAATTGGCGCGAACGCCTTATTTCCAGCGGCCCCATTTACCCGCAAGAACCACAACTCTCGACGCCATCTGAATTCCGTCTCTCCAGACAACCACTCGAGAAGACTCTTGATGTGCCCACTCCACTGGTACTTCTGAAACGGTTGCGCCAAGTTTATGCGCCAGAAGAACTAATTCAACATCGAATGCAAAACGATTTTCTGTCTGTAGATCTCCTATTTTTCGAGCCAAATCGCCGCGAATCAGTTTAAACCCGCACTGAGTATCTAAAAAAGGAATACCCGTAATCGCTCGCATGAAAGAATTAAAGAATCTCCCCAGTCGAGGTCGTCCTCTCGTTTGCGCTTTTAAAATCTTACTTTCGGGAAGAGCCCGGCTACCTAAAACAAAATCAAAATTCGCTTTTGTAAGTTTAAAAAGCTCCGTTAAGGGCAACTTAAATCAACATCGGTGATCAGAACCCATTTT
>JAQBPA010000174.1 GCA_028287765.1 Bacteriovoracaceae bacterium | reverse complement strand
AAGCTTAATTTTAATAGTTTCAAGTATTTCAATGGGTTATAAGATTAATTAGAATTATTCTAGTATAGTTGCTAATTCTAAAAATATAGCTATTATAGAAGTTGTGGAACAAGGAATCATCATCAATCGTAATACTAAAGCAATTCGTGACTCCCTGAAGAATGCTGGAATCCAGCCGTCTGCCTCTCGAATGGCGATCGCCTCATTTGTTTGGAACACCGACAGTCATCCGACAGCCGAAGAAGTAAAAATTGAGGTCGAAAAGGCATTTCCGACTGTTTCACTCGCTACGGTTTATAACACGCTTAATCTCTTTGTAGAGAAGGGCCTTCTTAAAGAAGTTCAAGACTCTAATCAACGAAGTGTTCGATACGACTGCAATACCACCCCCCATTTTCACTTCATCGATGAAGCCACGGGGCAAATGATGGATTTGGATCCTGAGGTTTTGCGAATATCTCCAGATTTAAGTAAGCTCGGCGCTGAATTTAAAATTCGCGAAATCGAAGTGACGCTGAGAGGACGAAAAATGGGAACCCCTCAAGATAAAGTTAAACAAAAATAAAACTACAAAAAGGAGAATCTAGGCATGAATAATCCAACGACCCCTACCCGAACAGGAATGCTCACGATCGGTGATAAATTTCCAAACTTCAAACTCGACGCAACGATTGCGATTGATAAGAAAGACGATAATTTTAAAACACTTTCGCTTTCGGATTATAAAGGAAAATGGAAAACCGTTTTCTTCTGGCCGCTTGATTTTACATTCGTATGTCCTACTGAAATCGCTGAATTCAATAAAAATCACTCTGCTTTCGCGGATCGTGGAACGATTCTTTTAGGCGCGAGCTGTGATTCTAAATTCACCCATCTTGCGTGGCGAAAAGATCATGCAGATCTTAAGGGACTTAAATTTCCTATGCTTGCCGATTATAATAAAACACTTTCAACTGAACTTGGCATTCTTCATAAAGGTGCAGGAGCTCCTCTTCGTGCAACATTCATCGTAGATCCAGAAGACACCATCCGATGGGTCGACGTTTGTGATCTCTCTGTGGGCCGAAGTGTAAAAGAAGTCATCCGAGTTTTGGACGCCCTCCAAACCGGCGAACTCTGTCCTTGCGGTTGGGAAAAAGGCGATCCAACTCTAAAAGTCGCTTAAGTTTTTAAGTGGGATCAAACCGGTCAAGCGCCAGGTTAAAAAATGATCTGGCTCCTAACCGGCTTGACCCCTTCTTTTTTTAGAAAGGGCTGCAATCATGGATATTGAAAAAGTTTTTGAAAAACACGAGACGATCACGCAAAGAGATTTAAAGTTGAATTTTAAAAAATTCTTTCTTGAAAGCTCGCTCTCACCCAAAGATGCTGGTCTCATCACACTTGCTTGCGCGGAATCTGTTAACTGCACGCCTCTCAAAGAATTAGCAGCGGCTCATCTGAAAGAGAATAATGCAACCGACGAAGAAATTTCAGAAGCGAAGGATGCTGCCGCAATAATGGGCCTCAATAATATGTTTTATCGATTTCGACATTTCACGCAAAAAGAAGCCTATCAAAAACCCGCGGGACTTCGAATGAATGTTCTCGGACGCCCAGTAACTGGAAAAGCCAGTTTTGAAATGATGGCTCTCGCCGTTTCTATTATTAACGGTTGCGAACTTTGCGTGAAGAGCCACGAACAAAGCTTGCTCAGCCATAACGTGACCGAAGATCAAATCTACGATCTAGCTCGGCTTGCCTCTGTTATTAAGGGCCTAGAAGTTACCTTCCGTCAGACGGCATAGCTTCGGTCTTTCTCAGACGATTCTCACGACTCTCATTTTGACAAGACTTTCGGCAATCTATACGAATGTAAGAATCATATGCGGGAGTAGCACACTCGACGGCACTTGAAGTCTCCGGTGGAGAGTTCGAGGCTGGAGAGCAACGTGAGAGCCTTCCGTTTGAAAATTTGGATGTCGTGTAGCGCGGGAGTAGCACAGTGGTAGTGCGTTTGCTTGCCAAGCAAAAGGTCGAGGGTTCAATCCCCTTCTCCCGCTCCAATTTGCCCACCGGGTAAATGGATCCGAAACTCAAGAAATCGAAATCACAAAACAATCAGAGGATTCATAAACGTGTCTTAAAGACGGGAAGCATTTCCCGATCTTTCTCCGCCTTTCTTTCACTGGCTTGTTCTTGGCTTGTTTTCAGAACGCTTGTTTTTGCTTTTTCACAATTGGATTTTTTGTCCAACTAGTTGTGCAACTGTCGGAAACAGCGAATGAATTCAGTCGATGGGCACCTTGCCGGCATTTGCTACTCCGTTTCCATATTGGGTTTTTAGGTTTGGGAGATTTTGTATTGAAACGTCCTTCAGCTCGGCAAGGTGGACCTCGCCTTGAAAGCTACTCGTACTCGCTTGTCGTTAGTAATTACTAGTATGTGTTGGATAGAAAACGGTCAGTGATTCGGGAAATGCTCAAATTGAGAGTCAATACGCTCTTTGATATTTCCTTGTTCCAATTTGAATACAACTTGTTTTGGTCGAAGATAATCTAACGGAATTTCAGGTGGCGCCTCTCTCGAAGGTAGGTAGGGCTGATATTCCGCTCGTCCTGCGAAGAAATGAATTATGAGTATACCATTCCCTTTGGTATCCATTTTGATTAGGAAATCATCAGACGAAAATACATCCGGACTATCCCATCTGCCACGACCATTGATCTCATATATGTGGATTGGTGTCGTGGAGCTCCGCTTCAATCCAAATTTAACGTGGCCACCGACAATTCCCCGCCCTTTCTCAAAATTGACTTCCACTTCTGGCAGACCGTTATCCTTAGAACCTATCAAACGTAGAAAAGTGCGTTCATAAGTTATCGGGTCTAATATTACTAATTGAGATTTTGCTTCAAATGGCTCATGGCCTCCGGAGGGTTTTACTAAAACCGCAGTATATTTGGGATCCAACCCGTATTTTTCTCGCTTTAGCTCATATGTAATTTTTCCGTGATGACGCAAATCAATGACTTCTTGTGCGCCGGAGAACTCCATTGCCAGAGGATGAGATAAAAATGAGATAAATGATGAACATAAGATATCTTTGAGAACCTCATGTTTATTAGAGTTTTTGTCCCCTGCAAAACACCTATAGGAAGCGAATATCGTCACACATGTGATCACGGTCGTGACATTTCCGATACCGACACTATTGAAAATATTCCTTAATCTATTCACGCATCTCAATAATAGCATGAGCAAGCAAATCGTTAAAAAGCGCATTCTGACCAAGAATTTCCTGACCTTTCACAGTATTTCACTCGTGGCTTGTTTTTGGCTTGTTCGACACTTAAGCGCTGGAAATTACTGAGTCCAATTCTCCCGCTCCAATTACTTTCACCATTTCATTTAAAATTTTCCTTAGATTCGCAGTCCGTGCGAATCCTCGACCTGAAGGTCGACTCAATTTCGGCAAATAACGGATCTCCACAGCGGCAAAGGGCTTTCGACTTCGAAAGCTATTTATGTTCGCCTGTGTTACTATTTCTTAATGCAATGGCCATCTCTTCATGAGGTCTCCAAAAAATTAGCTATTCCTACCGGTTATTCAATTTCGGAGATTGCTGAATTCGATATATCTAACCTCATAGAAAATCTCAAAAATTGGGTTCCTTATCTTACCGTTGGGTCAGAAAGCGAACACTTAGAAGCTAATTTTTATCGTGATTCGGTTTGTTTATTAGACTCTTCGAGGGATCGGGATCACTACGGTATTCTGATAAAATTTAATGGTGAACTAGTGGGGTTCTGTACGTTCAAAAAATGCTCCAGATCCTTAACAGTTGAATCAGGCCTTTCGGCAGTGAGTTCAAAACATCGCGGTCACAATTTAGGAAACCTCATTTTTGAATTTTGGCATGAGGTTTCAAAATTGATGCATGCTGAGACGATGATTGGAATTGGTACTTTACAATCCATTCAGGCTCAACTTCTTGCGGAAAAATGGAATTTTAAACTGGTCGGAATTATTCCAGGCTACGATATAGGCCTCAATCGGCAAGGGGAACGAAAGCGAGTTTATGAGGCTTTTTATATCAAGCATCTAGTTCCGGATTCTGCACTTGAACTTCCCAGCTCCGAAAATTTAACCGCTCAAACAAAGAAATTATTTGAAGTCCTTTTTGGGCAACCGTTTTCCTGATTTCCCACTACACTCCAAGCTTGTTTTTGGCTTGTTTCGAGAGTTCTTGTTTTTTTACGGCTTGCAATTTTGTCCCGCAAGTTCGGCAAATGCTGGGGACGATAAGTGAATACAGTCGAGAGTCGCGTTATCCAAATGGGATCTATGGATTAGGACACAAGCAAGACCGAGTCGAGAAACTCATTGCATTATTCGATTGAAGGCTTAAAAGAAGTGAAAATGTTTCGAATGTACCTCGTCGTAGTTTTTCTTTTGCCAATCCTGACATTCGCAAATTGCCAAGATGATCTTTTGCATATTAGCACATTGAACGATCCTCAACAGGTCAATTCGTATTTAAAAACTATTTTTAAAAGAGAACCCGTAAAGGCATTACGGATCGTGCTGGAAGGTCAATTTAATCCTCTTCCAGAAACGAAGGAGATATTCCTAAATTATGCGCGAATAGAAATCGCGGATCATTTATCGCACCCAGAAGCAAACGAGCTCGTGAATAAATCCATTTTAAATCACGGTCCATTAGCAACTTTTATCGAACTCTTTCTCAATCGTAACGATCCTCAAAAATTCGATGAAACAATGGAGAAATTTAATCAGCAAATGAAAGAAGCAGAGGAAGAGTACGGTATTCGGGCACCCAAGGATTTTCAAATTTCATTTTCTGATTTAAATGCATTCAAACTAGCTCAAATAGAACCCGACCAATCTCTGCACTTGCATCCAGGCCCAACACCGGGCTCACACATTATGGAATTTCAAGTTCCAGAGTCTTTCGCAAAACGCTGGAACGAGAATCCATACGAGAAACCAAGCAATGTATTGATCGGTTATATGACCAGATTTTCATCGAAAGAGGAGTTTATGACTCTTCTCCCATTTATCGATTATAGTTTTACTCCTTATTTAAGTGGAGATATTACCATGAGAAGAAATTTCATTTGGATTGGACACGATCTCATTGGATTCGATCGGGACCTTCCTAAAGCAAAAATGGAATGATAAGTAGGCCCATTTATGGCATTTCATTATTCAAATTGATCGAAATTCCATTTCGACCTTTGCGTCATATGCAAACAGTCATGGGAAGAAATTGTTCTAAAGTATACTGCTCCCTTCTGAGAGACGTGTTGTGTCACGCTTCTTAGACGCATTCTTAGATCAGTGAAGTAGTTTTCCAAGTTTTTGCATGGAAAGAATGCAACAGTTCAAAGGACCCCTTTGATTGCGAAGTGCAGCTGACGCAAGTTCGCTCCATTCATTGGCAATCAGAGGATTTTTTCTAGAATCGGCCCACTGTGCCAATCTCGTTTTTGCGCGTACCACATGAACCAGATCGAAGAATTTTTCTTCTTGTTCTGGAGCCGGGATATGATTGCTCTCAATCCAATGAAGGGCCTGAAGTGGTCTGCTCCCGGCAGAGGTTTTTATAAGGTGTGTCCAAAGAGAAAATTTTTGCCGCATGCCGGGACGAAATCCAAACGTTTCGAATGAATGGGCCATTTCAGAAGGCGAAGCTGCCAGCGCGCCGCCAATAAACGGGTCTCGTAGATTTCTAATTTCTGAAGAAATCTCTTTCGCCTGTCCGTGATCTAAGAAAGTGATCGTTTTAGTATTAACGTCCACAAGAAATTTACCAGGCATTCTGTCTTTGTCGATCACGTTAGCCTGCAGATCATTCTGGACGGCATTTTCAATTCCTAAAATTTCTGCTGTCACTTCTTCAAAGAGTTCAAGGTCCTGCTTACGAAGATCCTTAAGCGGAATTCCCGGAGCAATTTTCTGAATCGTGATAGTTTTGCCTGCGGAGGTCTTGAGCTCACTATAAGTTTGGCCTTGAATTCTCCATCCATTTGGAAGTACAGCCGAATCGCTTTCCATTTTTCCACCACGTCTTACGACTTCTCGAAAATAAATATCTTTCATTTTTTTACTCATGACCGGCTTATGAAGCGGGTCTAATTCAGCTCGCGCAGTTCGCTCCGAATCCACTACGAGAAGCTTGAGAAACGAATATTTATCTTTATTTTTTTTCTCAACAAGTCGTGCAACAAATCTCTGTAGATCAGTGAAGTCGTTTTCTTTCGAGACCTGAAGGGCTTCATGAGGAATTTGGATGAGATAATGTTCACGTTCGGGGGTTTCAATTTCTACAGCGACTTCAGTTGTTCCTGAATTTCTAATTCGAGTAATTCGAATTCCAGTTTGCGACACCGGTCCTGCGATTCGCTCGAATCGAGAATAAATCTTCCACCAACCGTCATGAGGAACTTCATCCCATAGTCGCTCGAGCGACTTTCGATAGCTTTCGGGAATATTTGAATCGAGCGCCAAATTTTGGCCAAACTTTTTAATGAGCATCCCCATTTGGATAAAAATACTAGTAAGGGCTTCTTCGGGTGAACCGTGTCGACCTGATTCTGCATAAGCGACAGCAATTAGAAGATTCTTAAGAGTAGGTGGAAGTGCGTACTCAGCCGCTTCAAACAAATCTTCAACTGTCGATCGAATGTCTCGTGGAACATCCTTAAAAATTTCCTCTATAATCTTTTCTCTATCAGTCTCGTCATGAAGTAGACCGTCTTTACCGTCGAGCGCAAGTTGAAACACTGTCGCGCGAATGAGCGGGGATAAGGATTCAAATCGAGTGCGCAAATAACTCTCAACAGCCCCTGCGGATACAAATATTTTTCGCTCACGGAGCGCTCTTTCAATATTGCGCCTGATTATAAATCTGAGTGACGCCTCCTTTCCTCGAAACCATTGAAGTAAATGCCATCGATCGTCCCTTGAAAGATCATCATAAGAAGATAAGAGAGTATTTGCAAACTCAACACCCTCTGCTGCAAAACGCTCGTGTCCTTTCAAATCGATAGTAAAAAGCGGTCGTTCGTCGGGTACGGCTGCCACTCTTTCGGCGATCCGCTCAAAGATCTGATAAAGTAGAAGTTCATCCCTTCCCGCAAGAGAATTTTTTACTCTGCCTAAAAAATCTGAAAGAGTTTGAGATCTAGTGTCTCTGCTAAATAAATTTTGCTGAATACTTTCGATATCTGGATTAAGTAGCTGATCGACCATTTTCAGATATGCTGCTTGAGATTCAAATGTTTCGGGTGAGAGACCCTTGAGAATTTCGTCCCTTTCGGTAGCGCTCGCAGCAAGTGCTCGCCTAACAGTGAGTTCAACAAATGCATTTTGAGAAGGAACATTAAACGGACAAAGAGCAGCTAAGCGACGAACTACAAAATTAGCCTCCTCAAGTGAAAGCTGATTTTGCTCCAAAAGCGTATACGCTCGAAGATAAATGCCGTTCAAAATCCCAGCGAATAGCTCGGGACTCGTTGAAAATTCAGACATACAAAACTGAAGGAATTGACCTCTCGTAAGTCCTTCGGTGACTTCGTTCCAGAAGCTGAGTGGCAACTGCTGAAGCGGATTTTCTTGTCCTGGAGGCAGTACCATCCTCGTTAAAGCAAAAATCATTCCAATGGGATTTTGGAGAATCATCGTTTTCATTTGGTGGCTTATTTTTGGAAGTCTTGACAGATCGCCATTCACGACAGCGGAGATTCTTGAAATCATTAGGGCATCATCTTGAAGTACCTTTGAAGCCGCATCGAGGGCAGAAAATTTTTTAGCCATCTCCTCAATTCGGTTCAGATCGAAGTCCTGCGCCACCTCACGAGACGCGACCTCTCTATATTGAAGCCAGAGTCCCAAATTATCTATTTGGTCATCTTCAATTCTTGGGAGCGCAAAAATCGGCACGGCCGCTTGAAATAACAAATAGGATCCATACGGAGAAGTCTGACTACTCGACTTTCTCTGATTCTCGATACTCAGAACTTCTGCTTTTAGGTTTGCACCTGACTTTGCTTTTCTTCTTTTCATTTGTTGTTCAAACATCTGGGAGAAGACTTCATCAAATGTTCCCATTGGAATAATGTGAATGGCGCTTCTCGCAAATTGAGATACGTACCGAGGAGCATTCTCGTCCTCAAGCATTTGATATTTTTTAATTTGCTCCAAAATCAGTTTTCGATCGCTTTTAGTGAGCTGAATTTGAAGGGATATGAATTCCGGATCAGAAAACGCTGCCAAAAGTTTAAGGCGCTCGTCTTTAGAAATTAAATGATCGCTACCCATCGTAGCGTCCAAAAAAATGATAGCTTGTTGCGAAATTTGTTTTTGGCGAATTGCTTCGACAGGATTAATACTTCTAAGATTTGTTAGAATCGCTCCAGTCACCGCATTTTTAAGATGAGAAAATTCTTTTCCTGCGTTCTTATCCGTTTGGAGATAGCCAGCCACCGAAAGACATTCAAAGGGATGTTTGCGGGATCGCTTTTCAATTTCAACGGCACGTCTACGAATATTAAAGCGACTAAAAGTGTTTAATAAACCAAATTCAGTAAAATCGAGAATCGAAGTAAATATATCCTTCAACTCATTTGTAGATTCCTCAAATGAGCGGAAATATTTTTCACTTGCAGCCAACGCTCCAATTTGCTTTCTCCACGCGAGGCATAAGTATTGTCCAGTTGGATTCTTAAAACCATCAATGCGGGCTAGGGCTTGATCCAATTTTTCGAAGATATTCTCAGGAAGCGTATCGAGATATCGATCGGCAATTTCACTTTCTTTTGTTCCTGAAGCAGTATGAGTCAAAAATAAGAATTCTTCATGTAAGGTCCGCAGGTTGGACTCAATTTCAGAAAGAGTGATTGGTGTCTCGGGTAACGCTGTCAGTCGGTCTAAATTTTCAACAGTAGTGATGAGAGAGTGAAAGGGGTTGAGATTGATCTCCCAAGATCTTTTAAATTCAACAGTCCTGCGAACCACCAAAATCTTGGGAATTTTATTAAGGGCCTCAAGGATAACTTTTGAATGCTTTTGAATGGCAGAGTTGTCGGTTATCGCCGGAAACCGTCTTCGCTTTCTTTCTTTTGCAAAAGCAGATCGAAAGAGGCTTGCGACATGCTTAGGATTGGGGTGTGTCGCAGAATATCCCCTCAACCCTGCAAACTCTTCAATGATAGCTTCGATATTTAAACTAGCTGGCTCAGGCTCTCCAGACGAGTCAACAAGCCCGATTCTTAAAACTCTTTCGGCAATGCCCGCCAAATCCGAATCCCATTCGTTCAAAAGAGTGGCTTTGCGGTAGCCCATCTCTTTTCTTCGACGAATTTGATCCGGATGAAAGTGTCGAAGCTCATGCGCTTCAACAGCGCCAATGAAATCCTCAGATTTAGCTCTCAATAAAAACTGAAGGCTCCAGTAAATTCGGTGCCGCTCCGATTCGCGAACAAAAGCTGCCGCGTCTTCCATGGCTAGGAAAACAAAATCCGGGGGTGAGTCAGGATCTCCAGGAACGCGAGTTCTTAAGTAAAGGGCGTTCAATACGTTTACTAATTCTTGGCGAACTTCTGGCGGAAGAGGAACTTCAGACTCCTGAAGACGGGATTTGGGAATATTCTCGGGCTGAAACGATTCAGCGAAAAGCGCAGAACTGAAAAAAATCAGAAAAACAAATGATCGAATAAATTTGAAAATATTCTCTGTTTTCAAAAACATAGGCCTTCCACCGATATCTTCAAAATATGCAATTCTTATGCCAGTATTGGAAGGTCGAATTGACTCCAATTAAAGGGCGGGGTCCATTTAAACGCAGTTTAAGACACTTACAGTCGATTAGTTTATTTTCCTCAAATAATCTTTGTATTTTTGGACAATGATGTCCGGGTCTTGGAACATCGAGTTCCATGTTTTTTTAAAGCGAAGATCATTTCCATTTCGATAACACCAATCCCCTTCTCCGGCTCCACTTTGCCCGTTTGGATTCACACAACCAGCCGAACACTTAAGAAGTCATAATCACAAAACAATCAGACGATTCATAAACGTGTCTTAAAGAAGGGAACCTAAAATACCCGACCCCAACTCCCATGTTTTACACTTGGAAAACGGATTCGCACTCCTCGGCCTTCCGCGAGAGTTAAAATAAGCCGGGATGGTTTTTCTATCCTATTGGAAAAATTCTTTGCAAAAACTCCATTTGCGACTGGCTACGCAATTAATTCATAGATTCTAAAAAATAGAGTGGAATTTCGACCGTTTAGGTTTAAATAACTCTGGTACGATTTTTGCACTCTATTCTGCATAGGTACAAAGGGCATAATAAAAATGACAAGAAAACTTAATATTACAATAAATTTCATTTTCGCATTTTTATTGCTCGGGCAAGCCGTTGCACAGGCAGAAGAAAATGGGAATGTTTCTTCCACTTCACCGACTCCTCCCAAAGATTGTTTCAATCCTTTGGAGAAGCTGGGATCGATTTCTCAATCCACTGAAAAACACCGTCGCGGTCCTAACAGAAGTGGAAAAGAAATAGCAAAAACGGCTCGTGATCTTATAGAAATTGTTCCTTTTAAAAATGCAAAAACCTCTGGGTTTTATAAAGTTAAACTTTGGTCTTTCGTTTTGCAACTTAACCGTCAGTTTCGACCACTGCCTCACAATTTTAATAAACGAGAAAATCCAGATATCGTTTATACGCTTGATGTTCTTCACCCAGCAGTTTTGATTGATATGACTAGAAATGGAAACACGCAGAACCCGGTCGTTGCGTACTCACTTGAAACCCTTCACCGCCTTGCCAAAGATACTCGAAATCCAGAAGAAATTCTGGCAGCCCTACATTCAAAAATTACAGGAGTTCCATTCGAACAGATTCCGAAAGAAACTCTTCAAATTTTTTCGACCTTGAAGGGAGATGATTACGTTGCTCGACTACGTATTGGGCAAGACGTTGTTGAACGAGGTGAATTAGTTGCTCAGCCGGGAATTGCATCGCTCGACAAAGTTTCTCTCGAAAAGAGAGCTGCGGTTTTGAACTCTTCTCCTCAATATGACGGATCTTTGATTTTTATTCCCGTTTACTCAGCCCCCTTAAAATCAGAATCTCCTTTTGAAATCGTACGTTCCAATCCCGCGCGGAAGTCTTTAGATTCACTCTTATCTCAATCTGCCACTCAATCCGCGCCTCCAACTCAACCGACAAAACCCGAAATGCCTCCCTCTGATCGTAATATTCCAAGCTCAATCTCACCGACCTTAAAATTGGCGGAGCCTGACTTTATTAGTAGTCTCGATTTAGGCCCGCAGTGGAGACAGCGGGCGGTCCGAAGAAGTCCTGAAGGGCCATACATTTTACGAAACCACCAGATTATCCGCCACGACAGGCCGATATCGTTAAGGCTCCATCAACTATAGAGGAGCCAAAACCTATCCCGCCCACACAAGATGAAATGCTAGAACTCTTGATCATAATGAAAGACACGCTCGATCAATTAAAAATTGATCCGAAAACTCCTAATTCTACCGGAACAAAGGCCCTCAAGGATGTGATTGAATCTGGAGCATGGTCTTCTATTCAAAAACTTTCTGACTCTTGGCTTCTCATGAGTGAAGAAGATCGCAAAGAAGTTAAAGGATTTCTCGAAGATCCCGACTTCATGGAAGCTCTTCGCGAAGGTTTAAGCGTCCTTTCAAAAGATCCAGAATTTAGACAATCTCATCAGCAGCTAGAAAGATTTGCACACACGATCGGAATTGCTCGTGCTCTTGGTCTCCGTGAAATCGCTCCCGAAAAATCTCCAGAAGAATTACTTAAAGAAAGTTTTCGGGCGCGCGTATCCGGCGGCCGTCAAGGAGACGACCTGAGCAGTGCACGCGATCAGA
>JAQBPA010000129.1 GCA_028287765.1 Bacteriovoracaceae bacterium | reverse complement strand
AATCGAGGGAGTTTTTAGTATGGTGGGCGGTTTTGGTGGAGACGCTGTGAATCAGGGGATGATGTTTGTAAGTCTGTACGATCCAAGCAAGCGAAAACTTTCGCAGGCAGAGCTGATAAAAAAAATTAGAGCGGAACTTAAACCCAAAATAAAAATGCAAGTGATCGCTCAAGATCTTTCTCTTCGTGGATTTGCAAGCGGTCGCGGTTTCCCCGTTGAATTCGTAATACAGGGTCCAGATTGGGATACGCTTACGGATCAGACAAATAAAATCATGGAGGCGCTTACACAGACGGGACTCGTTGCCGATGTAAACACAGATGTGCAAGACGGAATGCCAGAAGTTCAAATTGTGCCCAATCGTTTGAAGCTCGCCCGCTACGGTGTTTCGCTTAATTCTGTGACGGCGGCTGCCAACGCACTCATTGGTGGTGCTTTGTTAAATAAAGCGACGGAGTATCAAAAAGCGGGACATCGATATCAAATCGAACTTCGGCTCATCCCAAAACAAAGAGAGAGAAGCGAGCAGCTGAAACAAATTAAAGTAAGAAATAATCATGGAGAGCTCATTCCGCTTTCAAATTTGGTAGATCTCACGGAAAAGCCGAGCCTCATGTTGATCTCAAGACTCAATCGCGCACGAGCGATTACGGTTCACGCGAATACATCGCCAGGTCATTCGCAGCAGGAAGCTTTAAAAGCTGCAGAAAATCTCGGGAAAACGAATTTGCCTCCTGGCTACGTTTTGAAACTCACGGGAAGTTCCGAGAGTTTTCGAGAGTCTGGACAGAGTCTCATTTTTGCACTTCTTCTCGGTATTTTGGTTTCGTATATGGTGCTCGCTTCGCAATTTAATAGTTTCATTCAGCCGATCAGCGTTCTGATGGCGCTTCCATTTAGTATTTCGGGAGCGCTCATGGGTTTATTTCTTTTTCATCAAACGTTAAATATTTACAGCGCGATCGGATTTATTCTTCTTATGGGAATTGTAAAAAAGAATTCTATTCTTTTGGTCGATTTTACAAACCATTGTCGAGCTGAAGGATTAAATATTCAGGCCGCACTTTTGAAGGCTTGTCCAATTAGATTGCGGCCGATTGTGATGACGTCCGCTGCAACTGTCGCAGCGGCGCTCCCCGAAGCTTTTTCGATCGGGCCGGGTTCGGAGACGACGATTCCGATGGCTGTTGCGATTATTGGCGGGGTGACGGCGTCTACGATTTTGACTTTGTTTGTTGTGCCTTGCGCTTATAGTTTGCTTTCTCGATTTGAAAGGCCGGATAGTTTGGAAGTGGAGAGTGAGGGCCCTTCCGGGCGGGATAAGTTTTTTGAAAAAAACTTAACTAAAAACTTTGGATTGGGTCCGATCCAGTCAGTAGTCGAATCTCCGGGCGGAAGCGAAGCGCTGCCGGGTGAGAAAACTCGCTCATTGCTTATTAAATAACGTTAGAACTTTGTCCGCGTGTTGCTTCTTCGGCGTGGGACGTTCATCTTCTCGCATGGCTTACTTGCCCGCCTCTGGAGTTTTTCACCCGGCAGCGCTTCGCTTCCGTCCTCAATTCGACTACTGGCCGGACAGGAAGCAAATACAAAAACAACTTAAATTCCAACAAAAGGTGCCAGGCACCACGCCTGGCACGGTGCCTGGCACCAGTTTTTGGAGATCGGTGTCAGAGTAACCAGGTAATAAAGGGTCAGAGTAACTTTTCCAATCGGGGGTCAGAGTAATTCTTTTAAAAGCTGGGGACTTTCATTTGGTTAGATGGATGAAGAAAAAGGGGTGCTGAGTGGGTTCTTCGGGTTACTCGGGCGATCTCAATGTTAGCAAAGTAATCTCAGATGGCAGTCCGAGTCGATTGGGTGGACCCCAAAAACCGGTGCCTTGGTTAACGTAAATCCAAAATTTATCCTGATGTCGATAGAGGCCTTGATAATATTTTTGGAATAACCCAATGAAAAATCTTACAGGATAAAATTGGCCGGAATGGGTGTGTCCCGAGAGTTGAAGATCGCATTCAATTTTTTCTGTTTCTCTATATGAATTGGGTTGGTGTGCTAGCATAATGGTGTAGTCGGATTTTGGACTGCCTTTCATTGCCTTCACGGCGTCCGGGCCTTCGAATCCAAATCTTTCGGCTGTGAAATCGGGAACGCCGGCGATTACTAGTCTTGCACTTTCTTTTACGTCTGCTTTTTTGATTTCCAAAACTTTATGAGAATTTGAAAGGACCTCGATGCCCTGGCTTCTGAAATAATCGCTCCAAGTTTTTGCGCCGGAATAGTATTCGTGATTTCCCGTGATGAAATAAATTCCGTATTTTGCTTTCAGCTCTTTTAGCGGCTCGATGTCGTCCGCCAATCCTGCGGGCGATCCGTCAACCATATCTCCAGTTAACATAATAATGTCGGGTTCGAGTGCGAGAGTGGTTTTCACTACTTTTTCGACGAAGGGTCGTCTGATTAAATTTCCGATGTGAAGATCTGAAATCTGAACAATTTTTAGTCCTTCCAAACTTGGATGAATTTTTATTTTTGGAATAGATACTCTCTTCACAATCGGACCCTTCATCGCGGTTTGAAATCCTTTAGCGGTGAAGAGTGCTGCTGCCCCAAATGCTCCCCATGGAAGGTAAGTGAAAATAAATTTTCGTCTTTCGGGACTGAATGCTTGGGCGTCTATATTTGTTCCGTTTAAAACAAAATGAACGAGTGCAAAAAATAAGCGGCAAATATCTACGAGAGCTAGCGTTGTCACCGCGGTCGCCATGAAGCCGAGGAGAACAAAGCCGCACCAGGCGATGATTGAGAGAAATCCGTGAGGAAGTAAACGTCCCTCGTGACTATTCGTTTCCGAAACATTGAGATATCGAACCAGAAACGGAGCCGCAATCACTAGGAACGCCATAATCGCAAGGGCAATCCACACAAAAATGCTTCCTCTTTGAAGCGATTCCGTTAGCCGTGCTCCCATATAAAAATGCGATAAAAGAACAATCGTAATGATGATCGAGAAAAAAGATAAAAAGGGAAGGAAGGCGCGCACGAACTTATGATAGCCGCACTCAGGCGCTCGTCAATCGAAGTGCGGTCCAAAATGGTTCGCGAACAAATCAAAGTCGTGGCTCTCTGCCCTTTGAAGCATTAAAATTGGAGAGCGTTATGTGGCAGAAGAAGGGATTAGTATTTGTTGCGTCAGCTCAAAAACCTTGGATGGAAAGCCACGCGTATGTTCCGACGCCGTGGAGAAAAGATTCTCAAACAATACGCGTTTACGTTTCGTTTCTTGATCGCGATGGACGCGGCCGAGTGGGGTTTGTCGACGTGGATGCCGATCGACCTGAAGTCGTGCTGGAATATTCAAAAAATCCAGTGATCGATCTCGGAAGTACGGATTCTTTTTATGCGGATGGAGTAAGTCCCTCTTCAATTGTTGAAGTGGACGGAAAATTATTTCTATTTTTTATGGGATGGAAGCGCGGAAAATATCCGCCTTATCAGATCTCGACGGGACTTGCTGTGAGTGTCGATCGAGGTGAAACGTTTGAGGTCATTAAAGATAAGCCTGTGATGCCTCTCACTCCTGAAGACCCGGATCTTCGCTCGGCTGCCTTTGTTCAACATATCCATGATCATTTCTACGCCTGGTATGTGGGCGGCGAAGGATGGGAAGAAATAAATGGAAAGCCAGTCCCTAAAACAAATATTCGATTTATGAAATCTTCAAATTTATTGGATTGGAAGAATCGAGGAGAAGATATTTTAAAAATCGATCACTCGACTATTCAGGGCTTCGCTCGTCCTTGGGTCTATAAAAAAAATAATCATTGGGAACTTTGGGTGGGCGAGAGATCAAAGCAGAATACATATCGACTCGTTTATTTTAATTCCGAGGACGGTCTTAACTGGGACGGTCCGAATATTCCACAGGGTCTCGAAAAATCTTCTTCCGGATGGGACTCCGAGATGGTGGCTGCTCCGGCAGTTCTGGAAGTGAATTCTCATCGTATTCTTTTTTATAACGGTAATCAATTTGGTGGAACTGGGTTTGGGGTTGCTGAAGAAGTCGATTGAACTTCTAGAGCAGGAACAAACCATCGCTTTGAAATGCCGAAATCTTCTTCGAGGTGTTTCACATTTTGTTTCACTCGGTGAATGAGCGTATGTTCTTCGAATATTCTCGTGCGCATTTTGTTCGCGATCGTCTTTCGTTCAGTCTCGTGTTTTAAATAATACTTGAAGTAATCTTTGGCCTCTTCGATCACCTTCCAGGTGATGATTTCATCAGGTTTAAAAAGCTCTGCAGCTTGCTCTCGATAGTGAATGAGCGGCAGTGTTCCCATAGCGCCTGAGAGTAACTCATTCTCATGCATGGAATATTGAAAATGCAGTGGCTGATAACTGAAAACCATTTTAGACGCCGAATAAAGCGTTAGTGCTTCTGCCGGATAAAGTTTGCGGCAGAGACTCGCGCCGCCGTCTGTCAGTATTTCGCTCCATCCTCTTGGTCCAAAAACTTTCAGTCCCATCGGTTCAAGCTCACGACAGTGGTTGATCATGTGAATCATTGAATAATCATTTGAAAAGCGTTGGAACCAAAGTTGTAGAAAACCGGAAAATGCAAATCCAAAACGATCGCCAACGCTTTTGTAAAACGAACAAATGGAAGTCTTAAATTGCTCAGGCGACAAACAGGGAAGCTGATAAAAAGAAATAATGAGCGATTCTAGATCCGACAAATGAGTTCGAAATTCTAACCATCGATCGCCAATTTCCTGCATTTGATCCTGGCGGAGCGTAATTTCACACGTACCAGGAAAATCACCAGAATTTACTTGTCCGCTTATTTCCTTAATTGCTTCGTTTGCAAAAAGATCTGGCCGACGAACTTCAGCGACGAAACTCATTTCACAGGCGAGTTCTTTTGCAAGATCTGCGTCCGGTTTAAAATCTTTTAGGCGAAGATCAACGCCCGGAGGAACATAGTGCACGGGAAGTCCGCGTTCTTTAAAAAAACTTTCGTTATTGGGTTCGGGAACAATGAACAAACCATTTTGCGGGTAGGGATGTATTCGCCATCGAAGGCGGCTATCGAATGTTCCTCCGTCGGGATAATCAGTGAACCAATAGAGAACGGGAATCTTTTCGCTAGAAATTAAAATTTCGAGATCGATTCCGCGAGGATGCGATGGCTCAAATACAGAGGCATTTTGAGAGACACAAAAATCCGGTTTATAATTTCGGATCCGTGCCATTAAAGAAATGGCGTCGTCGGGCGGAAAAATATCGATGAATCGCACTTCATGACCGGCGGATTTAAAAGCATGCGCAATCATGTCTGTCCAATGAGTATTGTAAAATTCGTCCATCAATCGAAAGAGCGCTACTTTATATTGGCGTCCGCTCATTGTTTCATCCCCAAATCGGATTCTATATAACTGACCGCTTTTTTCACTCGATGCGTCCATGTATGCCGTTCAAACAATCGAGATCTCATCCGCTCGGCTTTTTGTTTTCTCAATATTTCATTTTTGAGGTAATAGACCGCGAGATCTTTAGCCTCTTCAATGGTCTTCCACGTGACAAGATCGCCGGGCTCAAATAATTCTTCGGCGGCTTCGCGATAATTCACCAGCGGCATCGTTCCCACAGCTCCCGCCAAAAATTCTCTTTCGTGGAGACAATACGTGAACTGCCATTTTTGATGGCTGAATACAATTTTGGATGCCGCGTAGAGATTGATCGTTTCCGAGCCGTGAAGCATTCGACATTTGCTAGCGCCCCCGTTAGGAAGAATTTGAGTCCAACCTTGCGGTCCAAAAACTTTTAATCCCAGCGGTTCCATTTCGCGCAGATATTTAATCATTTGAACAATAGAGTAATCAGTCGCAAATCTTTGAGCGTAAAGTTCAAGAATTTTACTTAAAGAAGAACCAAAATTTTCTGAAATCACGCCGTAGAGGTTTTTGACAGCTAGGCAGTAGTCTTCGGCCGTCGTGAGATTTGAACGATAAAAACACTCCAGAAGAAACTGAAGTTTCCGGATATTTTCTTTGATGGAGGATTTGTTTTTCTCGATTTCTAAAAACAAATCATCGGATAACATTTTTTTGCAGGCGTCTAAAAAAATATCTTTTGAGAGTATTTTGTAAAACGATTTTGCACCATTAAATGCAAAGAGTGCAGGAACTTGATCTGGATTTTTTAAAGAAAAGCCGGCCTCTTCGAGCCAGTAAATGCCGCCCACAAAGCTGATATCGCATTTAAGTTCCTGAATTAAAATGGGATCTGCTCGAAAGTCTTTCAGCCGCTCATCAATTCCACCATGAATATAGTGGACGGGAAGCGATCGATCTTTAAAAAAGAATTCATGAGTGGGATCGGCCACAATAAAAACAGAATTTTTTGGAAGCGAAGGACTGCGCCATCTGAGTTGTGATTCGATTGAGCCACTGTCGGGATAATCTGTATACCAATACAGAACGGGAATATTTGAATCAGAAATAATATGCTCAAGCTCGGGGCCCATTTTTGTTGCCGGATCAAAGATGAAAGCGTTTTGGGAGACAATGATATCTGCCTTAAATTTTTTTACTCTTGAAAAGAGTGAAAAGGCTTCGTCGTTTGCATAAATAGGAACGACGTCGACTTCATGGCCAGCGGATTTGAACGCGTAGGCTAACGTATCTATCCACCACGAATTCCAAAACTCATGTGCCAGTTTAAAAAATGAAACTCGGTAAGCCATTTAATTGCTTACTGCGTCTTTCCGGGCAGTCGGGCGAAGTGTTCTTCGCGCCACTGCTTTACGCTCGGAGCAGCACGCCATCGATATCCAAGAATGCTTGAAAGTTCTTCGTTATGCGTCGACTTTCCAAGCATAGAAGGAATATCAAACTGCTGCTGAAAAATAGGCATAGCGTAAATATGATTGATGGCTGCTCTCAGATGAGCGCTTCGATTGATTCCCGCGCGATGATAAAGCATGGAATTAAAAATAATCGCAGAGCCTTTTGGCGCTTCGATTTGAATTTGATGTTTTCGAATATAATCATCTGACGGAAACTTTTCAAACATATGAGAAGCGGGAAGAACGAGAGTACCTCCATTTTCTAGAGTAAACTCATCGAGACAGTAGAGAACCTGAATCGCAAGCGGCCGCGACGCGACGAAGTGTTGGTACTGAAGATCGCGATGCCAGGCGTATTGATACAGATTTTCTTCCGGTGAATTTAAAATCCCGACTTGCGACGTTAAGACGAAATTCGATCCGAGAAGTTTTTGTAAATATTTCAGAATAATCGGATGGTTAACGACTTCTAAAAAAGTGGGATCGTAGGCGAGAGGAGTTCGAACAATATGGGAGTCTTTGATTTCTTGGAGAACTTCTTCTCCACCCATCTCTTTCACTTGTCTTTCATAAACCTGAAGAAGTTTTGTTTGCATGCTCTTCGCAAGTTCTGTCTTCAGAACATCTTTAACCACCGTGAAACCATTTCTGGTAATTTCTTCGATCGCCCGATCAAAATCGTCACGAACAATTTCGCGTTCTAAGACAGCATGCGCTAATACAGGTTCAACGGATTGATTCATCAGCCCTCCCTAGCCAAAGATGATCTTTGTTCAGTTTAACTTTGCAAAAATGTCGGGGCAAGGTTCTTGTCTACATATATACCGCGAAGCGTCATTTTTTTATTACACGCGCGCTGAGGTTAACGCATTGCAGTAACGAAAATTATTTTGCTCACTCTTTGCTTCGAGTATCCTGAAGCCAGGCATCGTCATCTCGGGAGGGTCATCGTGTCACAAGAAAAAAGTACTCAGACCGGGTTGTCTGAATTTTTTGGCGCAAATTTAAATATTGAAGGTCGCTGGGCAGATTTTATTCAAGCCATCGGTCGAGTCGAAAGTAATACGCGCCGTGTAGAAGAACTTCTTGCGAGAATGCACGAAAGTACACTGCAAACTGCACTCTTTAATGCTACCGAAAGTTTCAAAAAAGATCCGCGCTATCAAGATCCTAAGCGACTCTTGAAATATGGCTTTAAAGTATTTTCACAAAATGACGAAGACGGAATCATTGACGAAATTTTTAAACGAATTGGAACAACCAATAAGTGCTTTATCGAATTCGGTGTTGAGAACGGCCTTGAAAGCAATTGCCTGTTTCTTTTACTCCAAGGTTGGTCGGGAATTTGGATGGAAGGAAATGTAAAAAAATTCAGTCAGCTGACCACCACATTTAATCAGTTTCTCAACGAGACGAATCAATTGGTCGCCATCTGTGAAATGGTAGACGCTACAAATATTAATCAACTCATCAAGGGTAGTCAGGTTTCTGGAGAAATCGATCTTTTTTCGATTGATATCGATGGAAATGATTACCACGTCTTGGAAGCTCTCGATCAGGTACAACCTCGCGTGATTATCGCTGAGTACAATGGACATTTTCCTGCTCATTATTCTTGGATCATGAAATATAATCCGAGTTACGAATGGGTGGCTTCCACTTATTACGGAGCTTCTCTGAAAGCTTTCGAACGTCTTCTGGATGAAAAAGGCTATGCCTTAGTGGGTTGTAATATTACAGGCGTAAATGCGTTCTTCGTGCGAAAAGATCTTGTGAAAGATCATTTTTTAACGCCGTTTACATCTGAAAATCATTATGAGCCACTTCGATATTGGCTCCATCTCGGTTATCAACCGAGTTCCAATTTCAGACCGCAGTTCGGACCTTTCGAGAACTAAAATGAATCCGTCAGCGTGCAAAACGCCTTGGATGATGTCGGCATGAAATCTTTTTGGAAAGATCGAAATGTCTTTGTCACGGGAGCCATGGGTTTTTTAGGGAGTTGGCTCGCACCTGCACTTGTGAAGCAGGGGGCTCAGGTGGTGGTCTTATGTCGCGACCGAATTCCTGATTCGCCTCTTCTTCGCTCCGAAGTTTTTTCTAAAGTTCGAGTCGTGTGCGGCGATGTCACTGATCTAGAATTGATGCTGAGAGTTTTAAATGAATATGAAGTGACCGACGTCATTCATCTCGCTGCTCAAGCTCTCGTCGGAACAGCCCATCGTCAAAGTCTGTCAACGTTTGAATCCAATATTAAAGGCACGTGGATCCTTCTAGAAGCCGCAAAAGAATTGAAAACCGTAGAAAGAATTCTGATAGCTTCGAGTGATAAAGCTTACGGCGATCATTTGTCTCTGCCTTATCGAGAAGATTTTGAACTTCGCGCTACCAATCCGTACGACGTTTCAAAAGCCTGCGCGGATATGCTCGGACAGTCTTACGCAAAAACTTACGGCCTTCCGATTATTATTACCAGATGCGGAAATCTTTACGGCGGCGGCGATTTAAATCGAAATCGTATTATTCCCGAAACGATCCATGCGACTTTGAAAAAAAAGGCGATTGAACTTCGAAGTACGGGCGACGCTGTCCGAGATTATGTCTATGTCGAAGACGCGGTCGACGCCATTTTGCATTTGATGGCTTTTCTTCCTAAAGAGCACTGGACTGGAGAAGCTTTTAATATCAGCGCTGACTGTCCCGTTCGCGTGACGGATCTCGTGAAACAAATCCTAGACATTATGGACGCAACGCATTTGAAGCCGATTGTTCGCGGTGATGCAATGGGTGAAATACATAAGCAAATTTTATCGTCAGAGAAGTTGAAAACGCTCACTGGATGGGAAGCCGGCACATCCCTTATGGAAGGTCTTAAAAAAACCATCGAATGGTATCGAGATCATGATCAATTTAACAGCTGAAGAGAAAACATCGGAGCTAAGGGCGCGTGTTTTTGATGCAGCCAAAAAATATTTTGCTCAGGAGTTTAGGACACCTTCTTTTGTTCCTGGAAAAACTTTTATCCCCGTATCTGGAAAAGTTCTCGACGAGACCGATTTAGTTTCTCTTCTCGATGCTTCGCTTGACCTTTGGCTGACATCGGGCCGATTCACTTCTGAATTTGAAAAATCATTCGCGGCTTTTTTTGGAAGTCCTGCAAGTTTACTCGTGAACTCCGGATCTTCCGCGAATCTTTTGGCGCTTTCAGCCCTGACTTCAAAAAGTTTAACGAATCGTTTATGCGAAGGGGATGAAGTCATTACTTGTGCAACCGGATTTCCGACCACGATCAATCCGATTTTCCAAAATGGTCTGGTTCCGGTGTTTGTCGATGTTTCTTTGCCCACCTATCAGATCGATACAACTCAACTCGAGGCAGCTCTTTCTTCGAGAACACGGGCAATCATGGTTGCGCATACGCTTGGAAATCCTTTTCAGGTCTCGAGTCTGCTAGCCTTCGCAAAAAAACATGATCTCTGGGTGATCGAAGATAACTGCGATTCTGTCGGAAGTCGTTTTGAAGGAAAACTTACGGGCACATTTGGACATCTTGCGACCGTCAGTTTTTATCCCGCACATCATATGACAATGGGCGAAGGCGGAAGCGTTCTTGTGAATGAACTTCGATTAAAAAAAATTCTTGAATCCTTTCGCGATTGGGGAAGAGATTGTTGGTGTGATACCGGAAAATCGAATACTTGCGGTAAGCGGTTTGATTGGAAACTCGGAGATCTTCCAGAAGGCTATGATCACAAATATACTTACTCTCATATCGGCTATAATTTAAAATCAACCGACCTGCAGGCCTCTTTAGGTTTATCACAACTGAAAAAGCTTCCGGGGTTTATCGAAGCAAGGCGAAAAAATTTTAATCGACTGAAATCTGGATTCAAAGCCTTCGAAGATTTTTTTATTTTACCTGAAGAGACAGCGGGAGCAGAAGCAAGCTGGTTTGGCTTTCCGCTGACACTTCGCGAGTCGGCTCCTTTTTCTCGAAACGATCTCATTCGTTTTTTAACGTCGGCGAAAATTGATACTCGTCTTTTATTTGGGGGAAATTTAACGAGACAGCCCGCCTATGCTGAAGAAAAATTTAGAGTTGTTGGAGACTTAAAATATTCTGACATCGTGATGGAGCGCAGTTTTTGGATCGGAGTTTATCCGGGACTTACAGCCCCCATGATCGACTATGTTATAGATTCCTTCGCACAGTTTTTGAGGAGACCATCATGACGGGAGCCGTTAGAGCTTTTGAAGCGGGGCAAATGGGAATCTCACCCGAGACGATCCAACTTCTTCGGGACGGCCTGATCGATCTTTTGTGCGAAAGCTCAGTTGATCCTATTGAAGATGTAACAAGTTTAAAAATTTATCAAACACTCTCGCTACCGGTCCTTAGAAAATATCAAATCGATTCTGATCTTACTCAAAAAATGCGTGAGGAATTTCAGAGTTTTGTTTTGGGCTTCGATTCACAGCTCGATCAAGAGCTTCTTCAAAGTCTTTATATTCTTTCGCTTCATTTGCATCCATTCGAGCTGAAAGAGACCGCGACTAAAATCTTTCAACGTTGGGGAACACACGAAGCGATTTTTAAATATCTTTTTTCATTTCCACATTCCTTTTCTGAGCGAAGTGAATCCGATTCGTTTTGCCAATTTCAGAGGTCGAATCTCAGGCTTTTGCTTTCGGAACTGAGAAGTCCAAGTTTGAATTTAGAAAGAAGAGCCCATTTAATCCGGCTTTCAAATCTATATGTTCAGGGTCCCTGCGCGATGGGAAACGATGAAAATCTTCGTGAAAATATGATTCTTCTTCGAGAACTCGGAGATTTTCTGACTGAACCAAAATCCATACCTGCGTGGGTTTCAAAAAATATTCTGAGAGCAAATTCAAAAATACGAATTGGAGGACTGAGACATTCGGGAGGTTCCGGCGATGCAAATTATGTGCTTCAAACGCTTCTCCACTTAAATCCCGAAAAATTTGAACTCACCCTTTATCAATTGGCTCAACAAGAAATGAGGGAGACCTCGACCTTTAAAATTGTAGATTTTCCGGTGGATTTAAAAACCATTCCTGCTGGCAGCTTGGCTTCGGCGGTTCAATTTTTACGCGACGAGAATTTGGATATTCTTTTTAATCTCTCTTATGTTTCGTCTCCGATCACTGGACTTCAGGGACAAATTCTTCAGGCGAGAGTGGCACCGCTTCAAGTCTTAACGCTTTCAGAAATTCATACGACGGGTTTAAAAGCGATCGACTACTTTATTGTTGGCGATCGTTATCGATCGGAAGCGCTTGAAGCCGAACTTGTTGAGACGCCTCATTATATAGAGGGCACTGGCATCCGAACTCCGCATCCGTTTATAGGGCCAAAAACAAAAGCAGAAAAAATGAAGCTAAGGGAGAAGCTTGAACTTCCGCTCGATGCCTGCCTTCTTGTTTCAAATGCCCATCATTTCAAACTTACCCCACAGACGCTCGACACCTGGATTAAAATTCTTGCAGACAATCCAGGCGCCGATTTGGTTTCAATGCCCTATGTTTTTGACGAGACAGAATTTGACGACTTGGTGATGAAGCAAAATCTTGAGCACGCGCTCTCAAAATATGGCGTCTCGGCAAATCGCGTTCACTTTCGAAAAATTCGCGGGAAGGCTGTTTGGGAAGTTATGAGTGCTTCTGATATTTATTTGGACTCGTTTCCTTATGGAGGTCCCACTTCAACCATGGAAGCATTGCTCTTTGCACTCCCACCCGTAACTAAATCAGGGCGACATATTCGAAGTAAATATGTGGGAGGAATTTTTTCGGATTTAGGTTTGAGTTCGCAGGTGGCGCATTCGGAAGCGGAATATGTCGAAATAGCTTCGAAACTTATTGGTTCCGAAGAACTTCGAAATCAGATAGTTGATTTTATTTCAAAAACTCTGCCGAATCATTCTTTAATGAATCGTGAGGCAGGTGTGAAGCAGCTTGAGTCGACCTTGGAGCATCTAAAATCTCTGACAAGCGGTTATCCAGTTGCGCATCGGAGAGATCATGTTCCGACAGAGCAAACTGATAGGAACCTGCCAGTTTCGTAAAAATGGATTTGAGCGAGAAGTGATGAATAAGCGGAAGGCGTTCGCCGGCGGAGATGATCGCGTTCGTTATAAAAGTGCAAAGTCCTCCGTGACTGGAATGTTCTTCGAATATAAAAATTTCTTCAAATTTTAAAATCTCCTGCACAAAGCTTTTTGAAATTGGGCGAAGTCTGGGCACTGAAATACAATGGAGATTTCGTTTTTTTGCCATCTGACTTACAGGCGAGAGAAGAGATCCGGTCGCGATCAAAAGTTTTCGACGATTATCGGAGTGAACAATCGTGTGTGGATTTGTGCTCGAGAGTTCAGACGTATGGCAAGCAGCGCGATCTGATTTCCCGATTCGAATATAGGCAGGAGTTGATTCAGTAAAAGCTTCTTTAAACGAAATGGCGAGTTCGTACCTGTCTGACGGAGAGTAAATACGAAGATTCGGAAGAGCGCCGAGAGCAGCAAGATCTTCTCCGGATTGATGGGAGGCTCCGAGTGTTGAATAAACGAGACCTGCGCCGTCGCCTAAAAAAACCACGGGAAGAGATTGAAAGCAAACATCGAGTTTAATGTGCTCGACCACACGTAAAGGAATAAAAGAAGAGAGTCCGTAAACAAGTGGCCGAAATTTCATTTTTGCTAATCCCGCCGAAAGACTAACGGCAAGCTGTTCGCAAACACCTACGTTCACAAACTGCGAAGGGCGGCGTTTTCGGATCGGATCAAAGAGCGCGTATCCATGGTCGCCGGAGAGAACGATGAAATTAGAGTCTTCTTCAGCTTTTTCAGCAATTAAATTGGCGAGCACTTCACGCAAGTGAGAGCTCCTTTCCTGCTGCTTCGTATGTTTCTTTTGTGAGTCTTGTGTAGTGCCACGCATTTTGGCCCTCGATGAAAGAAACACCCTTACCTTTTAAGGTTCGTGCGATGAGCGCTTTAGGTTTTTTATTTTTTGAGAAAAGTTTTTGAATCGAATTTTCAATCGCAGAACTTTCATGCCCATCGCATTCGAGAACATCAAAACCAAATGAGCGGAATTTATCGGGGAGAGATTCGAGGCTCAGTATTTCTTCCACACGGCCCATTGCTTGAAATTGATTGGCATCGACGATTACTAATAAATTATCGAGCTTGTGATGAGCCGCAAACAGAAGAGCTTCCCAGATGCCGCCCTCATTCATTTCGCCGTCTCCCACGAGACAAATAATTTTTCTAGCGTCCTCGCGTTTTTTAAGACCGAGGGCCATGCCCGTCGCTACCGGAAGTCCATGGCCCAAACTTCCTCCACTCACTTCAAGTCCGGGGATGTCCGCTTCGGCAAGTCCGCGAAGGCGAGAACCATCGTGAAAATAATTTTTGATGTCGGTTTCATTCAGCCATCCGAGTTCGATGAAGCAGGCGTAAAGCGCCATGACGCCGTGACCTTTCGAAAGAATAAAAAAATCTCGCTTTTCCGATGCGGGATCTTGATGAGAGTAGGTGAGAATTTTTGAGTAAAGCGTCGACAGAATTTCTACGATAGAAAATGCGCTTGGGATATGCACCGACTGTCCGTAATAGGCGAAATCGAGAATAGTCTTTCGAAGTTTTTTTGGATTCAATTCCTTCATCACGATTTAAAAATTTACCGGTCGTTTATCCAAACTTTCCACGGCGCCTCTCCGATCTCATCGAGATCGTTTAAGAGTTCCATTTCTCGATGCGTATCCATACATTGCCAAAATCCTTCATGTCGATAGACGGCAAGTTGCCCCTGCGCCGCGAGTGCTCGCATGGGACTTAATTCAAGCGCTGTGTCTTCGTCGTCAATCAAATCTAAAACTTTTCGATCGAGAACCAAAAAACCACCATTGATCCAACCCTCGTACGTTTGTGATTTTTCGTGGAAATGTTTGGCGAGATCATTTTCGATCGAGAGTTCTCCGAAGCGAGAAGGTGGCCTTACGGCAGTGACGGTCGCGAGCTTTCCTTGCTTCAGATGAAACTCTGCGAGAGCGTCGATATTAATATTGCCGACACCGTCTCCGTAGGTTGCGAAAAAAAAGGGATATTTATTTTGAATATACGGCGTAAGTATTTTAAGTCGTCCGCCGGTTGCCGTATTTTGTCCCGTATCAATGAGTGAAACGCGCCAATCTTTTTCGTCGTGCGTCTCTCGAAGTTTTTGAATGGATTTCGTACCCAGTTCAACAAGGATGTCGGAGTTGTACGTATCGTAATTTAAAAAATACTCTCGAATGAGTTCACCTTTATATCCAAGGCAGAGCATAAAATTGCGGACGCCATAATGCGCAAAGTGCTTCATGATATGCCAAAGAATCGGCTTTGAACCGATGCGAATCATCGGTTTAGGGCGAAATTCGGTTTCCTCTCGGAGGCGAGTTCCTTTTCCTCCGCAAAGAATGGCTACGGGGATCTCAGATAGATTCATCCGTTCACGTCCTTTTCAAGGGCCTCAGTTTGAGAAATCAGTGGTCGATATTTTTTTAGGCCGAAATGTTTTTCGACAATTTCGATAACCTGAATAGCACGGTGTCTCAAAGTATGGCGCTTAAAGAGAGTTTCGCGAGCGCGTTTTACTTTTTCAATTCGAAGTGAATCATGGGCGAGAAAATATTTGGCTTTATTTTTTGCTTCTTCAATGCTGACCCATGTTTCTAAATCACCTGGGTTAAAGAGCTCATCGGCTGCTTTTCGGTAATTGATTAACGGGAAACTGTGCACAGAAAGTGCAAGAAATTCCCGCTCGTGTAAGCAAGTCGTGTATTGCCATTTCTGATGCGTGAAAACAATTTTGGAAGCAGCATAGACTTGAAGCGTTTCGTCTGGAGTTAGAATTCGGCACTCGTCTGCACCTTCAGATAGAATTTCTTTCCAGTATTCGTTTCCGTAAACTCGCATACCGAGCGGCGTCATTTCATTGGCGTAGTCGATCATCTGAACGAAGGAATAATCCATTTTGATTCGATGATCTAAAAGTTCTAAAAGTTTGGCGAAAGCCGGAGAAAATTTATTTGAAATCGTTCTATAAAGCTGTTGAAGCGCGACTTTAAATTCCTTTGCGCGCTCCAAGCGCTCTAAATTAAAGGTAACAAGAGAATCATAAAGAAACGAAAGATTCTGTTTAATATAGGGATAAGTGGGAAGAAATTTTTGAAACTCAAGAGGACTCAGAATGTGTTCCGCCATCGCTAAAAAGTCGGGATGTTCTACGAATTCTTGAATCTGATTGGAGGTTGAGTAGGCATAAAGATACGGGATATCTTTTGGATTACTCATTTTCATTTCGGGATGTTTGATGGGGTGCGACCCCGCAACGAAACTAATATCTGATTTGAATTTTATCTGAGCATCTGGATCAGCTCGAAAATTTTCGAGTTTCTCATCAACTGCGCCGTGCACATAAAAAGTTTGTAAGCCTCGCTCTTTAAAAAAAGTAATATGATCGCGATCAGGAACAATAAAAATAAAATTCGAAGGATAGGGCGGCGTTCTCCAACGAAGGCGTGTCGGAAATGATCCGCTGTCGGGATGATCCGTATACCAACAAACTGTGGGAATTTTATACTTACTTACAAATTCTTCCAGAGCGGGACCATTGGCAGTGACGGGGTCGAACAGAAAAAAATTCTGAGTGACGATGAGGTCAGGTTTTTGCTGAAGAAGACGAGCCGTTATTTCTTGAAAGGGAGTATCGTTTGTAAATTCAATTTGTTCGCATCGATGCCCCAGAGATTCAAACGCTCTAGAAAGGCTCGGCACCCACCATCGACACCAGGTGTAAGGTTCATAGGTAAAAAGAACGATACGAAGAGGTCTCCCCATCTCCCAATTATCTCGATTTCGGCCGCAAAACTCTACGAAATTGTAGGAAGAGGAGAAGAACAGTCGATTCGATAATGGTCATAGGTGAAACCACCGCCACCGAACTCAGATTTATAGGTATAAAGGCCGTCGTTTAGCTTAAGCCCCTGATCTGTCGTAGAAACGCCAAAATCCAAATACATCACTTCTGCCTCACGCGCTCGCTTGTCGGCATGGACGAGAAGCGCATCCAGAGCAGACACGAGATAACCAGCATCCGAAGCCATCGAATATTGCAAATGCCAGACTTTAGGAGATGTGAAGATGACAATCCCAGCTAAGATTTGGCTCGAGTCTTCGGCAGTCATACAAAGAACGTTTTTTGGAAAACGACAGATGAGTTCTGAAATTTCTTCCAAGTTGTGAGCTGGTTTTCTACCGTGCCGGGCAACAAGATGACGATCTAAAAGATTCCAGAAAGCAGCAAGATGTTCAGTGCCTTCGATGATTTTAATCGAAGCTTTTTCTGCTTTTTTTATTGAACGCCGTCTTCGCTCGCTGATTTGAACATCGCATCTCAGATGCACCGCACTTGCCAGATCGCGTCTAAAAAGTTTTGCACCCAGGCGAAACAGCGCCCAAAGATCATCCTCGTTGGGTTGTGGATGATAAATAGAAGGAACCACTTTATACCAAAGTTCTTTCACCTGAAGTTTTTGATAAAACGAAGAAATTTCGCTCAAAGCGAGGAGCATTTTTTCGCCCTTAAGTTTTCCCTGATGAATAATGCCACCAAACGTGGAACCCGGATGAGAAACAACTTGATCGCTTCTCTCTAAACTAATGGCAGCAGGTAAGACACCGAGCCATTCGGAATCATCACTTTGAATAATGACGGAGGCATCTTTAAAGCGGCTACCGTGATAACTGAGAAAGCGCCGAGTGTGGAGAAAAGTGGCAAAAGACGAGTCGGAAATGAATTGATCCCATCTTCCGGCCATCGATTCATCATAGGGGATGATTTTCAAAAAAGAGGTCGCCCCAAAATATGATCCATATCAAACATGATTAGTTTATATTCTTCATGAAACTGATAAAATCTTCAAGGAAGGGGTGTGAGGGAATGACCGGAAGTCACGATGGATCGCTTGATTCGTTTAAAAATCTAAGTTTTGAAAAATTTAGAGAGCGTGCGAAGGCGACTGATTTAAATGAATCGGAAAAAATTGGATTCCCGTCTTCCTATCGAGAAGGCAAAGAGAAGGGGATATTTGAAGATATTTTCTCGAAACTCAATTTAGTCCACTCAACTCAAAAAAAAATTCTAGATCTAGGCTGCGGTTGCAGCGAACTACCAAGACTCATCGTAAGCGCGAGTGAAAACAATGCGCATAAGCTGACGCTCATTGATTCAAGAGAGATGCTTCAAGCACTAGGATCAACTTCAAAAGAAATTGAATCTCTCCCGGGTTATTTTCCAAAAGATTTTGAAACATGGATCGAAAAAAATCAGAAAACATTTGATGCCATTATCGCCTATAGTCTCTTCCACTACATACGAGCAGAAGGGATAGAACAGATTTTTTTAGAAGCATGTCTAAAACTATTAAAACCCGGCGGAGAACTTCTGCTCGGAGATATTCCTAACTTTTCGATGAAGCTTCGATTTTTAAAATCCGAAGAAGGCAAAAAATATCACGAGGAAAATTTTGGTAAAACATCTCTCGATCTTTCAAAGCTAAAACCTGAACCCGGCCATTTAGATGATGACTCACTTCAAGCATTGATTCGCTGGTTTAAAGATCGCCATTGTAACGTTTTCCTTTTACCTCAACCCAAAGAACTTCCATTTTCGAATCGAAGAGAAGACCTTTTGATAAAAAAATTATGAAAAATAAAAAACTCATTTTGATCGGTGACAGTCTGTTTGCACAAATAGCCTACGAGTATTTTACGCACGACAGTGAATATGAGGTCGTAGCGTTTGCAGTTGAAAGACAATATATAAAACAAAAAAGTCTCTTTGAAGTTCCCATAACAGCCTTCGAAGATCTTGAAAAAGAATTTTCGGCACAAGAACATTATTTTTATTGCGCTATCCCATACAATCAACTGAACCGCCTGCGAACGCGCCTTTACCTTTCGGCAAAAGAGAAGGGCTACAAACCTGCATCCTATATCAGCTCGCGCGCTTTCGTTTGGCGAAACACAAAACTAGGCGAGCATTTATTTATTTTTGAAGACAATACAATACAGCCGTTCGTAGAAATTAAAGACAACGTCGTACTCTGGAGCGGAAACCATATCGGTCATCACTCCAAAATCGGAAAACACACATTCATTTCGTCCCACGTGGTGATCTCGGGAAACGTAGACATCGGAGAGTCATGCTTTTTTGGAGTGAATTCAACCATCATTAATAATTTAAAAATTTCCGATGATACTCTTGTCGGTGCGGGGGCACTGGTGACTCGAGATACAAAAGAGGGGAATATGATCAAGGGAACTTCTGGGCAGGTCGGGTCGACGACGAGTTGGGATTATTTTGAACTGCCGAACAGCCGGGCGCGGGAAGGAGCGTGAGCCGACGTAAATGGCGTGAGCTTGGTGGTTTGGGGAAATACGGCCTGGGTTTTTGTTTTCAGTTGATAGAATTTAGAGCCTCCAACCGCTCGCAGAAGATCCGCGCTTCGAAAGTCTGTCGAGGCTCGCTCTGGGTTTCCCAAACCACCAAGCTCACGCCATTTCCTTCATCTCAAGCTCCCTCCCGCGCATCAGAATTAAATTAATACCAATCCGAAAATATAATTTTAGAGAGGCTCAGGTAATAATGCTTTGCATCATCGGACGGCGGAGCCCGGAGTTTATTGCATTCTGTATTTCTCGTGATTTCTAATAGTGGATTCCTCATGATGTAAATACTGGAGGTGATATGAAAATATTTAATTTCAATTTGAGTTTATTAATATTGATCAGTGCGATCTGCATTTGCTCGTCTAAAATCCAAGCGTCGGACTTCGAGATCGAGGTTCGCTATGAAGGATATATACCGGTATTGAGCAAAACGGGCGGAGTTTATTTTGTAAAAGCAGCTCCTTTTTCAATCGACAGCGACAAGAATCTTTCTACCTCAAACGGTGACCTCAGATTGTTAGGAGTAGCTCTCGATGAGAGTGGCCATATCATTGAACAACCTGGATTCCAGCCAGGCGTTGATAAGATTAATATTGTAAATTTGAAGAATGTTGATTTTAAAAAATGCGAACATCTTCATCTCTCTTCAGATGGAATTTTGATCGGATGCGATTCAACAGGTGAATACAAAAAACTTTATCAGATTTCCGTGGTTCTTTTTAATACTGCCGACGACGGTTCTTATTTGTCTGGGAATCCCAACATCAAGCTTGTCGGGCCTGGAACTTATTCGAGTGATCGCTTTAGTTTTGATGTCCCCTACGACACCTCAAATCACTTTACTAGTGTTGACCGAGGTTTTTTTCAATCCGGTTATCCGATTTTGAGATATCACTGATATTGTTAAATAGCCGCACATCAAAATTCATATAGGGACCCTGCTTAAACAAATGGTCTTTGCATCAATTTACGAATTTTTTTTATACGCGTAGGACTTGAGGGATCCGGCGGAGGGTGCATCAGAATCTTTGTAGGTTTAGAGGCCGAAGCAATTGAGAATGGAGGATTCGAAAACACCTCTGCGCTCGGCGAGGAGAGTCGTGAAGAAATAAAAACTAATCTCGAGTTCGGGCAAAGCTCGACCTTTTATCGGTGGAGCCTTCTCCATCTGCATTCTGAATTCGCGGCAAATCGGGCGGTGTGCTTTTCGAATTCTTCATTCCCAATTGCGTCCTTAGGACTCGAAGACCTACGAAGATTCCGATGAACCCTCCGCCCACCCCGGCGATTCGACTCGGTACTTCTTAGCCCGCTCGACTTGGTGATTTTCGGATTGTGGTTTTGATTTGGCTTTGGTCTTTAAATAGGGGAGCTGATTCGAAGAATTCTTTTACGGCTTCGATGACGTAATATTGTTGCTCTGACGTCATCCCAATAAATAGCGGGAGACTTAACTCAGTTTTGGACCATTGTTCGGCGTTTGGAAAAGATCCGGTGATTTCGTTTTCGTAGACTTTGGATTGGAAGGGAGCTTGAGGGTAGTGGATGCCGCAGCCGATGTTTCGTTTTTCTAGAAAGCTTTTGAGAGAATTTCGATCTTGAGTTCGGAGTGGGAAAAGATGCCAGGCTGATTCTTCTTTTTTTGTATCTTTTGGAAGGAGTTCGAGTTCGGAAATTTCTGAGAAAGCTTTGATATATTTATTCGACAGACGCTTTCTTTCTTCGAGGTGATGGTCGAAGCGGGAGAGTTTTATATTTAGAAAGGCGGCTTGAAGTTCATCGAGGCGGGAATTTGCACCCGGAAGTAAATGTTCATATTTATTTTCTGAGCCGTAATTTCTTAGTAATCGAACTCGGCGGGCGAGGTGGATGTCGTTGGTGGCGATAGCGCCGCCGTCGCCGAGCGCTCCTAAATTTTTGGTGGGATAAAAACTAAATCCTGCGGCGTCTCCCCACTCTCCTGCGTGACGATTCAGTGATTTTGCGCCGTGAGCTTGGGCGGCGTCCTCAATTAAAAGAATTTTATTTTTTTTTGCCCAAGCGGAGAGTTTGTCCATGGCAGGCATGCGGCCAAAAAGATGTACGACTAAACAGGCACGTGTTCGTGGCGTAATTGCTTCGTCCAAAAGATTGAGATCGAGGAGTCCGGTGGCAAGTTCCACGTCGACTGGAATCGGTGTTGCTCCCACTCGAGTGACGGCGAGCCATGTCGCAATAAAAGTTTGAGCAGGGACGAGAACTTCATCTCCGCGTCCGATGCCCTC
>JAQBPA010000122.1 GCA_028287765.1 Bacteriovoracaceae bacterium | reverse complement strand
CTTCTTCAATCGAGCGATAAGAAATAATTTCATCTTTTTCAAAGGATTCCGGAATCATTTCTCTAAAATCGGTGAGAGGAAATCCTCCAGCTGAAAAAATATCAAAAACTCGTTCGTGAATCGCGGTGGGAAGAGCCCATTCTGTAGCTGTAAAATTGATTTTCGTAGAAGCATAAGTGGAATAAATCTCATTTTCTTCGAGACGACGCAGTTCCTCGGATTGATTTGGAAAGTACCCCTTCCAATGAGGTGAGCCCTGTACAATAAGACCTCGCCCCGTGAGCCCAAAGAGATAACAAACGAGCTGGTTGCAAGAATAAAGTTCGTTAAGATCTTTAGAGGCTCGCTCTACGACTTCGCGCAGCGAGGTTGGAATTTTTTTTGAAATAAAATCGTAAAAAGATTTCTCAGCTGAAAAGTAGGCATTCTTCTCCGTATAATATAAATCAAAAAAACGATCGAGTGCTGTCGAAACAATGGGAAGAGACGAAGAAAGTCTTTGCTCCTCTTCATGAGAAGAGAGTTTACTCAAATCCTCTGAAATTTTGTTTAAATAAATTCGTTTATGACCTACACGAATGGAATCCAACGAAACTTCTCGAAGTCCGGAGCCAAAAATGGGTTTACCCACAAACCCAAGCGATCTTTTTGCAGAAGCTGCACTTGGCGATATCTCACGATCGGCGCCGATCGGCAAATGAAAAAAGGGCAGCTCTCTATTTTTGAAAAAAGAACCAAAGGATTTATCATTAATAAAAAAGAGACAGTTTTCAGGATAAGGTTTTTTGCTCCAACGATCTCTCAGTTGAGCGTCCCCATAATATTCAGGATTATCCGTATACCAAATCGCAAAAGGAAATCTTTTCTCCAGAAAAAAGGACTCTAACTCTTCTGCAAATCGCACGGACCTCTCGCAGCAAACGTGAAAATTTTGTGCAAAACAAAAGTCAGGATCGATTTCATTAAATGCTTGGAATATTTCCTTCGTAGTCTTTTCATCTACATCGATCGGAAAGATCTCGTGACCGGATCTTAAAAATGCCTCAATGATCGGCTTTGCAGACTTAACCCGCTTAAAGAGAACGATAATGCGCATTTTGCTTACTGAAGGCCCTTCCCACTTTGAAGTTTAGTTCATGGCCTCTAACTCAGAAAGCCAAATTTAAAAGAAGTTTTGGCCCGCTTCGCAACAGGCCAAAACTGGACAAAAGACTGATCCCTGCGGAATGAGTTGCTTCGATTTGGATTTAGTCATAGATGGAAGTAACCAAAACGTGGCGCAGAAACCGTCTGCTCTTATCCACGTCGGTGAAAAATAAAACATTGGAGAAACGAATGAAAGCATATCGACATATTATTATTACGACGGCATTTATTGCTGTCAGTTTTTGTCAAAATATTCAGACTGTTGGACAGACCAACCAAGTCCTACACTCTGGCAAAGATACAAATGACTCCGCTTTAAATATTTCTCCTGGAACTATAGAAAAATTCCAGCAGAAACACTTTGTCTCTCAAAGTGAGGGGAAATCGCTTTCGGTAATGACGATCGCTAAGCCGCTAGAAGTTTCGGATAGTCAAAAAGAAGATTATCTTCTCAAAACATTGGAGCGATATAAAGATGCGGAAAATCTGGATGAATCTATTCTGAACAAATTTGTAATTCTTGGCTTCTCCGAAGGAATTGTTGAAAAAGCACTTAAGAGAAAACTTGGAACGAACGAGCAAATGACTACAAAAAAAAGTTCTGCCGCCCGCTCCTATCTCAGGTTTGGTGATTTAGTTAACGCAAATTTTTCATTCGCCGAAATGGAAACTCTTTTGAATCGCCCCCTAACATCTGATGAAAGATATTCCTGCAAAGAATTTTCTGTTTTTAAATTAATGAACAGTGGGAAGACCATGAACCTTCTTCACAGTACTTCAACTAACAACGCAGCACAGACTTCCAAAAATCAAAATCCTGATAGCCGGTAAAATCGATTATAATTTAGTCTCAAAGACCGTTCAAAATTTTATCAATTTCTCGAATGACAAGAGAGTTGCCATGCAAGCCAAGTTTTCTCAATGATTTCAATGGTCTAAAAATTTTCAATTTCGATAATTTCAAGCCGGCTCGGAGATGTCCTAAGTTTAGTTGAAATTGAAAGGTGACCTCACCGCCGTATAGACTTGGTTTCAGCAATGAAAACAAAAGCAAACGGAAGGAGAGGTCACCTTTCAATTTCAACTAAACTTAGGACATCTCCTTTTACCATGTCGCAGTTAACGCTCATTTCTTTGATCGCGTAAATAATTCACTTCTCATGGGGCAAGTCAATGAGGTTTTAGTTCGCATAGGTTTCCGAGTGGTTTCTCACGGAGATCTCGATTACTGGGCACTCGTGATTCCGTCGAAAAGTTTTAAATATTTTGCACGAAATTATATTGAGTAGATTTGGGCGTGTAGGTGCCGAATCGAAAAATGTACCCAGTGACGGAATTGAACCTGGCGATCGCGCTAGCGATTGGCGCTAGCAATCGGAAAAAGAGTGCTCGATTATTTATCCATCTCTTCTAATTTAATCTGATCATCTATTGGATCACCGCTTTTAGGAATATAGGAGCGTGTTCGCAAACCGTTAATTATTCGCAGAACGATTTTCAGAGAGTCTTCGCTTAGCTCTTGAAATTCTATTCCGCAGCCCGCCGGACTTGCTTCACCCTGTTGATTTCGGACCCAGCGTACGATGCCTGTGCCTTCAAGAATAATTTCTGCACCCGGCAGTCCCTCTACCCCTTGCGGAATCTTAATTCGAAATTGCAGGCGATCCTCAGTTCGAGGAAAATCTTTTTTTAGAGTACAAAAAATACCACCTCGACCAATATTGAAAACTTTAGCATTTTGAACACCCGAGGAATTTGTTTGAATGAGTTCCACTTCAAAATTTATAGGCTCTCGGGAAGCCGTGCGTCCCTTCCAACGTTGATCTTTTTCCGTGAGAATAAAATGAACAGCTTCTACTAATCTTTTACGATCAAAGGGTTTGAAGAAAATTGCCTCCGAACCCTTGTCGTAGGCGTCTTCTATGCTGAGTTCTGTATCAAGAGCTGCAAACATAAAAACGGGAAGATCCACATTTTTCGCTTTTATGCGTTCAAGCAATTCAATGCCATTTCCTCTCGGCATTCGAACATCCGATAGAACAACGTCAATGGATTCTGTGGAGACGAGATTGAAAGCTTGATGCCCGCCTTCAGCTAGTAAGACTGAGAATCCTTTTCGTTTGAATTCAAATCCCAGCGCTTCCCGAAGTTCCGCTTCGTCATCAACAATTAGTATAGTGCTCGGCTTTTTTTTCATGGTAAGAGCAACAAGTACTCAATAAATTTTATTTAGTACAAGAGAATTCCTGATTCTCTCTGACCTGTCGAGCTAGATACTTTTGCGATCTTTTTGAATCTTCGGTAAACTAATGAGAAATCTTGTATGAGAACAATTCGCATCTATACAAAGGACTCCATTATGGCTCTCTATAAGCCCCTTAGAAACACTTAGCCCGAGCCCGGTTCCCTTATTCACATCTTTGGTCGTAAAAAAGGGTTCAAAGATTCTTTGTCGCAAGTCTTCGGGAATACCTTTTCCACTATCTTCTACGGATATTTCGACTTTGTCGTCACTGTCTATCACTCCTATTTTTACCCACTTCTCTGGAAGGTCATTCATGACATCGAAGGCATTATTAAGAAGGTTAAGAATAACTTGAGAAATTTGCGTGGCGCGACACTCAAATTTAATTTGATGGCTTACGTCATCAATTTTCAATTCAATGCCATGACTTGAAAATTTTTCACGACAAAAATCGAGCGTGTCGTCCATGATTGTTCTCAACGCAGCGACTTCAAATGGATCGCTGGATTTGTCTCTCGAAAAAAGTCGCAATCCTCGAATTATTTTTGCAATTCTTGTCGATGTTGTTTCAATTTTCTCGATAAGCTCGAGCGCAAGAGTCTTATCGACGGTGGGTTCTTGAATAAGCTCAGAAAGTTGACTAGCTCTTAATTGAATAATGGCTAACGGATTATTGATTTCATGAGCTATCCCGCCAGCCATTTCTCCCAGTGCAGACATTTTACCAGTTGTCATAAGAAGTGATTGTGTTTCGCTCAACTTCTTGAGACTTTTTTCTAATTCTGCATGGGACTCTCTGAGTTCTTGAGTTCGTTCATTGACGGCCGCTTCCAGCAATTTTAATTGATTCCTCGACTCTTCCTCGAGACCCCATTTTCGCGTGAGGGTTAATGCCATCTGTTTGACCGCGATCGAATCAAATGGTTTTTTCAGGATGAGCAAGCGATGGGTTAGCGATAGTTCTTTTAAAATATCTTCACTCGAATAATCCGAGTAGGCAGTACAAATGACAACTTCGATATCGGGATATTTTTTCCAAATCTGTTTGACTGTTTCAACCCCATCCCATCCTGGGGGCATTCGAACATCGACAAACAAAAGGGCGTAAGGCTTTCCTTCTTGCGCAGCTTTTTCCACCATCTCAAGAGCTTCCTGACCCTGAAAGGCAGAGTCTAAGTGAAAAGAAGGTGAATAGACGGGTGCACTCTTTGCAGAAGCGCCAAAAAGTTTTTCTTCAAGCTTTCCAAGATTTTCGCCGTTCTCATTGGCCTTACTCTCAAGAATTTTTTTAAAGTCATTATGGATTTCACGATTATCATCAACAATTAGAATCCGCGAGTTCTCAGACATGGCTCACTCCTATTTCAATAGAATGAGGGAACGTCAGAATAAAAGTTGCCCCTCTTCCGGTTCCTTCACTTTCCAAAATTAATTTTCCACCCATTTCGGTCATCGCGTTTGCACAAAAATGTAAGCCAAAGCCATGGCCCTTTTGTTTTGTGGTGAAGCCGTGAGTGAAGATTTTTTCTAAATCATTTTTTGAAACGCCAGCTCCTGCATCCGTAAGCTTGAGAAAAAAATCCTCTTTGTTGTTTCGCCCGATTTCAATAGTGAGCAGCCGGCGGGCGGCATCTGTCGCATTCATGGCTTCTTTCGCATTTTTCAAGAGATTGAGAAGTACATTGGCGAGTTTACCTCGTTGAACATGGACTAAGGGGGTCTCAGAATATTTTCGAAGAATTTGAATGTTGTGCCTCCGAAATGTCGCTCCTTGCATTTCGATGATATCATCCATCAGCTCGTTTAATCGAACTTCCTCAACAAAAAGTCTCTTCTTTGCATAATCTTGCTGAGACTGAATCACTTCTTTGATGAGCGAAATATTTTTTGCCATGGCGGCTACTTCGCTTTGAATTTTCTCTTGTTCAGCCTTTAAAACTTCCCCGAGTTCAAAATAATATTGAGTGAGCTCTTTACCTTTTTCGGACGCAATGAAAGTAGCGATCTGGCCAAGGTTGGTACGCAGAAGATCGTTTGCTTTCATTAAGCCCGTGGTGTTCGACTTATGAGTGACATCATAAATTTCTTCAGCCGAAGTATTAACGCTGTTCACAATATTTCCAATGTTATGCAATATCCCCGTCGCAATTTCCGCCATTCCGGCGGAGTGGGCATTATCCAAAGCCAATTTTTGAGTTTCTTGGAGTTCGTTTGTACGTTCTTCTACTCGCTTCTCAAGCATTTCATTGGTGGCCTGAATTTCTTTCTCACGAAGCTGAATTTGTTCGAGCATATGATTAAATTCACGCGAGAGAATAACAATCTCTTCGGTCGGATTTTTTGACTCCTCAGGAATTCTCATGGAGTAATCCCCGTCTATCGAAACACGTTTTGCAGCTCTCGCTAAATTAGTAATAGGAAATGAAAGTATCCGCTGCATGAATATGGCAAGAAGATAGGCAATGAGAAGTCCGAGAGTAAGAACTCCGATCGCGATATAAGCATCTCGCCGATAAAGCTCCCAGAGAGGATCGAGGCTTTCTTTCATATAGAGTGTCCCGATAAAATCCTTTTCATTCCAAATCGGAAAGAAAATCGTGATGTCCTCTTTATTAATTTTCAGAATGTACTCGTCACGTATGAAAGTTGGAGGTTTTAGATTATCTATTCGTTCACCGAATTCTCCAAAGAGAACTCCCTGAGAATCGAAAGCTGCAGCACTTTTCATATTAGTATCCGTCTTTAGATGATCTAAAATATTTCTAATCTCTGTCTTATCAACGAACTGAAGAGCAGACTTAATGTTAAGAGCTAGCAGCCGAGCCTCAGCACCAAGACTTTTCGATGTCGTCTCTTTAAATAGTCGAATGTCGTTGACCACAAAGGTCGTTGTGCAAAGAATGAGAACTCCGACGGCTACTAAGACCTGCATCGAGATAAGTCGCGTGCGTAGACTTGGAATTTGTGAATTTTTTTCCAATCTGATCATTCAAAGTCCATCTATTCGACTATTTTAGCTAACTTAAGAAGCTGGGGACCGACTTTAATTTTTTCTTTTTCGCAGGCTCCGCGATTAATTTCAAATCTAAGACGGTTATCCTCATAAAAGAAATTAATCATAACGCCAAGCTCGCCGAAACCTTCGCCCTCACTAATGGTTAAAGCACCGCTTCCGGCGAAATGCTTAATCATTTGCTTTAATTCGGATGTATCTTTGGTTTCAAAAAGAACAATTTGGCTTTTGCGAGCAATATCTGTTTTTGCGTCTAAATGAATTTCGATGGGCTGACCTTTAATTAATTTAGTCGATAGTTCATTCCACGAATCAGCGGAAAGAGAGGTATTGGCGGCCGTGCCAAGCGTAGAAATTTGAAATTTATTTTTTCCTGGCGTGGGCCACTCGATATAAGAGGTGAATTGATAGATGAACGCGACTTCCAGCTTATCTTTAGAAGTTTCTTCGGCTTCGAGTGGACTCGTAATGAAGAGCTTCAAAATGAGAACGCCATAAAACCACCGGAGGGAATTAAATCTTTTTGAAATTTTTAGATGACCAAACAATATTTTATTGTCCTCTTTCTGGATCGATCTTCACATCTATCATTCCATTTACTTGGGACGACGTCGCCTTCCCTTCAAAATCTTACCCGCACAACGCAAAAAACATTGCAGGACTTTGTGAACGTCAATTTTCGTGCATAAGAAGCCCGAATTTCAATATTATGATTCAAGCCCATCAGACCGAGTAAGTTAAACAATATATATTTATATTAAGAGAGTCATTGTTAATGATTGGCGGTTCGTTGATATTTAAATAGTCCCCCCAAAAAGTGGATGAATATCCTCATTATGGGTGCTGGGTTCCGAATGCGTACCACGCAGCTTAATATCGTGAAGCCAAACGAAGCTGAAGTGGATTTATAAATGAAATGAGTGAGTAGTTTGCCGTCGATTAAGGGAGGATTTTTGAAAAATATTTATTTAATCCAAAGAGGATCTTTTTTGTGTGGTTTTATTTTTTTAATCGCAAGCATTGCTTTGGGTGAAGAAAATAAAACAAATCTTTTAGAAAAACCTTTAGAAGAATTGCTTGAAATTCGTATTACAACTACTTCGAAACAGTCAGAAAAAATTTCTGATTCCCCTGGCATTGTCACAGTCGTCACCCAAAACGAAATTGAAACTTACGGTGCTCGTAATTTAAATGAAATCTTAGATCGGGTTGTAGGAGTATATGCTATGGGCACGACGGATGAGTTCAGCGGTATTATCGCCATGCGAGGAGACATCACTCGAGCTGTTCCATCGGCCAATCATCATATCTTACTGTTGTTAAACGGACGTCCTATCCGAGATAGCCTTCAAGGTGGAGCAACCGCTGACGTCTTTTCTGCGTTTCCTATCGATAGCATTCAACAATTAGAAGTTATCCGCGGCCCAGGATCTGTTCTCTACGGTACGAATGCTTTTACAGGAGTTATTAATATTATTACTAAGGACGGCAGCCAAGACGGAGCAAAAGTTGGTTATAGCTACGGATCTTATCAAACACATCAATTTCACGGTGTGGGAGAAAAAAAATGGGGAGATTTAAAACTTTCTGTTGGAGTCACTTCGACTCACACGGATGGATGGAACTATTCTGCAAATGGATACGATCCAACTCTAAATCAAACAATTCCAGGATCAATGAACGCTTACAATAATAATATCGGCGCGAACTTTGGGGCTAAATACAAGTTTCTAACTTTGACTTCTTTTCTCGATACAGGAAAGAGCCCCCATATGGCGTTTTTTCCCATCGTCCCCACCTGGAGTGCCGGAGGACCTGGAGAACATAACCGTGCCCTTGTAGACCTCGGGTCTGACTATACTTTCTCAAAATATTTCCGTAATGCCACAAACTTTACTTATAATCATATGGCCGTAACCGAAGGAGTGGTAAATAGTCCATACGACGTTGCAAGTAACGATTATCTTTTTGAATCAACGCAGTTTCTGACGCCACTTGAGAACTGGAATATTACTCTTGGAGGCTCCTATCAAAATGGACATGGATCGGTCATCGACTCTACGTTATTTCAAAGTGTTGCCCCTTACTCGGTTCAGTCCTGGAATCTTTATGCTCAAACCGATTATAAATTATTTAATAAACTAAAACTTATTGCCGGGGGACAATTGAATCAGGCTCCGGGTGCTAACAAAAATTTTGTCCCTCGCCTTGGAAGCGTTTTGCAGATCACTCCCTCCTTAGGAATGAAATTACTTTATTCGAAAGCTTTTCGTGCTAGTTCTGAAAATGAAAGAAAACTCAAAGCCCTCGTCCCTCCAAATACGCTACTAAAAATTGGTAATCCGGATTTACAGCCAGAAACGATCGGAACGACAGACTTTCAAATTTTTTATGAATCGGCATCTTTTTATGCGGCGGCCACTCTTTACTATAGCACTCAAGGCGAAATCATTGATCAGGTTCAGGGCACCTATACGAATTCGGGCGGGGTCTCGTCGAAAGGGATTGAACTAGAGTCTCATGTGAAGCCGATTCAAGATTTGCAATTAAATGGCTCACTCGCTTATCAAAAAAATGAAAATGATATCGGCCAAGAAGACATTAATCATTTGCCGAATCTTATGATTAAAGGTGGAGCTTCGTATCACTCTTCTTATGGTTTAACCTTTTCGCTTTTTGATTCCTTCTTCGGGTCGATTACTCCTGTTGATAGTATTGGCGGCGCTAGTACTCACGACGTAAATCCGGCGGTGCATTCTTACCATTTTCTTTCAGCTAATTTATTACTCGATATGAAAAGGCTACTCAAACTGCAAACCTTCCCCCGATTTACAGCAGAGCTCTATATGACGAATATTTTGAATGAGAGTATTTATTATCCAGAGTTTTACGGACGCATTATCAATTCGATACCTGGCCGAAGTGGTCGCTCGGTGTATGCCGGTCTAAGTGTAGCGTTTTAAATATTTAAGAATAAAATGAAAGAAAATATTAAAATATTATTAGTCGAAACCGATGCAAATGATTCGAAGCGAGTTATGAATCTCTTGCAGGAAGATGGTGGCACTCCTTTTCAGGTCGTCCACGTTCGGGAATTGAAAGATGCTCTTAAGTCTCTCAGCGCAGAAAAATTTGACATAGTTTTATTAGATCTTGCGCTGCAAGACAGTGGCGGGCTTTATACCCTAACAACGCTTCGTCATCAAAATTTGGAAATCCCGATTATTGTGATTAACGCCCCGGACGATGATAGCATGGCGGTTCAAAGCATTCAGGAACTAGCACAGGATTATCTCGCAAAAAATCAATTGGGTAAACGGATCTTGGTCCAAATGATTTATTGTTCAATTGAGCGAATGAAACTAGGGCAACAGCTCGAACAAACACAGAAGGTCATGTCTCGTGAGGAGATATCGCAGCATGTCGATGGCGGTCTGGCCACTACCGTCACCATTATTCGAGAAAAAATTAAAGAACTTAAAGGAGTCCTTTTTGCACCCGAATTAAATAGGGCTTTGGCTACAGAACTTCTCAATTCAACTGAATCGGCTGCAAAAGATTTTACGGCTTTTCTTGAAGAGTTGCGCAGTTTTATTAAAGAAGTTCCCGAAGAACTTCTAAAGTTGACCCTGGACCAGAAAAAAAATATTCATTTCCTTGTGGCCGACGATGAACCAGAACTTTTAGAATTAATTGCAGGCCGTTTGCATAAACTAGGGTTCGAGAATGTGGACTGCGCAAAAAATGGGCAGCAGGCTTATAATATGTGTATCGAAAAAACGAATAAGAAACCTTTTTATGATGCAATCATTTCCGATTGGAAGATGCCGAAGCTTACAGGAATTGAGCTTCTCGAAAAGGTCAGAAATCATACGATCTTAAAAGACACTTTTTTTCTTATGATCACCGCTTTCGATGAAGTGGCGTCCGTCAAAGAGGCCATTGACCTGAAAGTAAGTCAGTATCTTGTGAAGCCATTTCGTATTCAGGAATTCGACAGAAAAATAAGTTATTTAACCAAGCGCATAAACGAATAATGAAGCGATTAGCTTACGCTTCGAGAATGCTCTGACTGACCCTCAATTTGCCTCAATTACTCTGTGAGTGGTGGGATTTTGGTGGGACGAAAGCGAATTATCTTTGAAAGAGCGATTCGGAATCTTCATTATGCCGTACTGCTCCAAAACTCCTTTCAAGTAAACTGCTCTTTAAGGAGAATTTTTATGAATAAAAGTTTGCTTTTGATTTTCGGTCTTGTGCTAACTACGAACTACGTTGTTGCAGACGATGCTTCGGAGATAAAACCTGCACGCTATATGGACGCACACTTTTATGTAATGCGTCTTGGATGGCAAAAGCCAGCCAATGAAGGCGACCAACCAAAAGAAATCCAAAATGACTCCGTATGTGAAGGTGAAATGAATGTTCCTGTTTATGATTGGAGCGTTCAAAGTCCGTCCGATAGATCAATGTTTTGGGCGTTTGCTAATTGTCTAACTCACATAAGAAAATCTTGGAATGAAAAACGAGAGCCAGCTTATTTTGAAATTTCGGCTAACGCGTTTCTTCAAGATAAAGGGGGCAAAACTCTTGGAGCAAATATTTCCGTAAGTCCAACAACTGGTGATCCTGATTTCGCGAAATTATTGACTCCTGTAGATGAAATCCAAGTAGGTCTAGATGATACGAACGCCTCCGGCGTCACCCTTACTCAGCTCATTCATGGCGGAAAAGATTACCGGATGAATGGCGGCGAATGGCTCATGCTCGCCGTTAAGTTTAAAGAAAAATCTAACTAAGGGTCGAAAATAAGGGGTCGGGTACTTTAGGACCCCTTATCGATCCATAAAAACTATTTTTCCTATGTATCTAGCGATTAACATTTCGAATAAACATCGTAGAAGTAGTAATTTGTACAAAGCCTATTGCAAATAACAAGAAACAGGGACTTCAATGTCCTAGCGGTGCGGCTTAGGTCACCCTCATTTCAACTAAAAATCGGACGCCGCCGCGGTGCCAGGTGTGGTGCCAGGCACCGTGCCTGGCACAGAAATTGCATATTATTTTCCCGTGGCCAAGAAAGCTCTGAGCGCTTGTATTTTTCTCTTTTTAACTTGCGAACTTTTCGCGGGTGAAAAGATCAAATTTCCTTTCAAACCCCACCGCTTTGAATTTTGTGTGACCAGATTGGCTGCGCTCTCTATTCGCCACCAACTTTCGGTTTTTGAAGATCGAGAAACGACAAGAACTGAAAATGCAAAGGCCTATGAAGCACTTTTAAGATTTTTGGCTCAAATGCCCGAAGGATATACGAAGGAGCCTTCTGCGATTCATGCAAGTGCAGATGAAAATTCACGAAGTGCCAAGCTTCAGGCGATGATTTCAAGAGCATCTGCGCTCAGAAAGGAACTCTCTAAAGAAGGGGACGATATCGAAAATGAAACTCGTACCATCTCTAGCGTCTTCGAAGAGTCAGAGATCGAAGATTTTAAAAAAGAATTTGAGAAAGCAAACGTTCAACTCCTTGAAGTCATGAATGGCGAAACGAATATCAAAGTTCTAAGAAAGCTGATGCCGTTAGCGCTCATTGCGGCTCCCATTTTATTTGGGCCTTTATTCAAGCTCATAGTGACACATCCCTCGTTGGAACTGTGGATTCCTTCGATCATGTTTTTGCCTATCGTTTATAGTTACGTTTGGGCAATTGAAAGCGAGATTCGAGACAGGATGAATATTGGGAATCTGTCCAAGACAAATAAGGTTATCGAAAGAATGTCGCAAACTGCGTCGGGTGAATTCTCTTATTATTCGGACGATATAATTCTGGATATCGATATAGGAAAAAAGATTTTCGAAAAAGGCGAATACACATCAGATGATTTAACTACTCAATATGAAACCGCCATTCGTCCGATGAAAACGATCGAGGGGACAAATAAAATACTGCCGCCTAAAGTGGCGGGGGCTGTTGTCGGGGACCAGCTTGAAACCATTAAGAAGCAAGCCGGTTGGCTAAGACTTGATGAGTTCACATTTTTTGATGAAAAGGACCAGAAGAAAAAATATGTGGTTTTTATGAGAATGTCGAAAAAACGCCCCATTTATCCAAAAAAATCGACGGAAAAAGTGAAAAACTTCCTCATGGCACCTTCTTTTTTATTTGAACCTGCCGATCACTAAATTTCCGCCAGCATTTGATTTCAAAATCTGAGTCCAAAAATCATAAGCTTGGATAAAAAAATCCAAAAATTTTACCTCAACGCTTAACTTCTTGAACCTATTTCGAAAAAGGATGTGCTCAGAGACGGAATTGAACCCGGAACGCGACGGAGCGTTACGCTGTCCACATCCTGCGGAGCGGGATAAATAAGATAGATCAAGCTACTAAATCTAAAATGAAAACTGAAAGTTCGGTGCCAATCGTAAGTGTGAAATGTGCCCAGAGACGGAATTGAACCGCCGACACGAGGATTTTCAGTCCTCTGCTCTACCGACTGAGCTATCTGGGCATCTTATATTTCAAACCACGGAGTATATTTCATTCGCCCTTCTTACGCTCGACCGCCGTGTCGGTAGACCGCCTGTTTGTTTGGTTCACTTTTAGTGAACAGGGCTATCTGGGTATCCGATATTTCAAACCACGGAGTCTATTTAACTCGCCCTTCTTACGCTCCACCGCCGTGTCGGTAGACCGCCTGTTTATTTGGTTCACATTCTGTGAACAGGGCTATCTGGGTAAATACGTTTAAATGCTTATATTCTAACGCTCTGCCCTAAAAGCACAGCATCAGACTCTGCTCTAGTCTCTGTTTTTTGTCATGACGATTTTTATTCGTTATATTGTTTTTCAATCGCATAATGAGATTGTGGAATCTTTCGACAATCCCCTGCCTTTTGGGCCTTATTTTGTGCATGCTAAGATCGCCCAGGGGGGTATGGCGGACGTTCTTTTGGCTACCAGTAGCCAGACAGAACTGCAGGGGCAATTTCTGGCCATCAAAAAACTTTTGCCTCATTTAAATTCTAACAAACCCTTCGTCAATCTTCTCGTCCATGAGGCGAAAATTGGTGTGCTTCTGAATCATCCCTCTGTCGCGACCGTTTTTGACCTCGGAAGTTATCAATCTGAATTTTTTCTCGCGATGGAATATATTCATGGAAAAAGCCTCGATCACGTCATTGAACTCATCGCTAAGGGAGAGGCCCCTCCACTTGGACCGGAACTCTCCACCTATGTCGTCATCGAAATTTTGCGAGCGCTCGCTTTTGCTCACCAACTTAAAGATAAAAAAGATCGTGAGCTCAATATTATTCATCGTGACGTGACGCCTGGAAATATTCTTTTGAGTTATATCGGCGACGTAAAACTTGCCGACTTTGGAATCGCAACCGCTGAGAATCGACTCCAGCCAGGATTTACACGAGCTGCTCTCGGTAAAGTTTCCTATATCTCACCCGAACAAGCCGTCAATGATCCCACCGTTAAAGCGAGTGATATTTACAGCCTCGGCGTTGTCTATTTTCAACTTTTAACCGGCCAACTTCCTTTCAAAGGAAATTCCTCGAACGATATTTTTAAAAAGGTAGTCGATGGCGATTTAACGGACTTCAAAGCTGCCTCAAGTGAACTCCCCAAAAATCTTCGCGCTCTCCTTCAGCGTTGCTTGGATCGCCTGCCCCGAGGACGCCCACAAACAGCACCAGAAATGTTTTCAGCGATTCAAGAAATTTTTCAAAATGAATTTAAAATCGATTTTACCAACCGAGCGTCAAAACTTTATTTCAAGAAAAAACTCTCTGAACATTTGATGGCGTCTTTTAAAAAAGAAATTACGGAAGAGCTCGAGATTATCAAACGAGCCCTAAAATATAGCCCGGCATCAAAGATCGCAAACCCAGTCGTACCCATTAAATCAGAGCAAGGAGAAGACGCTACCGTTTTCGAAGCAGATCTTACAGACGAGGCCACGCGCAATTATCCGCAATCAGAAAGCGATCGTAAGGAGCTTTTGGCGAAACTGGCTTCAAATTCGAATGAACCAAAATCTACGGCAAATGAATTTGAAAAATTTTGTAAGGAACAAACTCAGGCCGCCATTTCTCCCGAAATCCCCGATGACAGCAAGCGAATTTCTATTGAGCAAAAATTAAAAATTTCTAAGCTCGATCGGGATCAAAAAGAAACGCTCAAAGAGCAGCGACCTGAACTCGAAATCGTTTCCAATTCCGATCTTGTGGCATTTGAAACCGAAACCTTTTCGGGTAAAAAAACAATTGTTTTAAATGAGGTGTCGGACAAAGCAACTAAAATTGCGCCTCCCTTCGTTCAAGCCGAAAAAACGAAACCAGCAGCTATATTGAAAAGTTCCGTTCCGAAGTGGAATTTTGTAGAATGGGCTCGACAGGCCAGACAGGATTGTTTTGATAAAATTGATTTAATCAAACCCTGGATAGTCAAAATTCGTGTTCCGTCCTTAGTACTTACTCTATCATTAATATTTGTAACATTCGGCTACGTTTTTAGAGAGGAGATTTTTAGATCCGACGAGTGGAAAGGCAATTGGAGAAAGAACCAGAACATTTTTTTGCAATTCTTGGGAGAGGTTTCTCAAGAACAGCAAGGTCTCCTAGCAGCCGCAATGAAAGATCCTGAGTTAACGCCCAATCTGCATGAGCTGGAGGAATTCTTTCAAAGAGAATTTAAACGGTACACGAACTCTCCACAAAAGATTTTACACTTTGAAATCAATAATTATCCTGCGGCTCTTTTTGATGGTTTGACGAAGCAGCCCAATATTTCGGAATTATTAAGTTCAGATCTCCTGTTTTCTTTTTTTCAAGAAAGGGGCGTAAACGCAAAAGCCAAAAGTGATGCGACCATTTATATTTATTTCTTCCCATTTAACCCGAACGCTACTGAAGTGAATTCGTTTCCGGAGGAATTTCTTGGAAAACATCACTCACGCCAGGGAGTTATTTTCGCACCCTCGCATCCTTCTCAAAGACTTCGTATACTTTTGTCGCTCGCCCGTGAAATTGCAAAAATATACGGCGCAACCGATAAACAAGATCCCATAACTCATATGCCTCTCTTTCCGACTGGATATGCAAATCCGTCAGAAAATCCGCTCTATCCGCAGCCGAAGGCAGAGCTCATGGCTAAAGATATTCCACTCAGCGCTGTTCAAAAAAAATCAGCGGCTGGATTTAACGAAGTGATCATCGGAGCACAAACGGCTTACGAGCTTGGATGGATTAACCAGGGAAGCCGCGATCGATTGCTAAAGTGAAGCGGGCTCCATCCATTTTCCATTTGTTTTAATAAGTTCAATTAATTTTGACGGCGCTTCAGCCGAAATAATATTTCGATCTACGCAGTCTTTCCCGACATAAAGATTGACGCGTCCGGGAGCACCACCCACGTATCCGAAATCAGCATCCGCCATTTCACCGGGGCCGTTCACAATGCAACCCATGATCGCAATTTTTACTCCCTTTAAATGTTGAGTGACGGATTTTATTTTGGCAGTCGTCTCTTCTAAATCAAAAAGTGTTCTTCCGCACGAGGGACAGGAAATATATTCCGTTTTACTCATTCGTCTTCGAGTCGCTTGTAAAATTCCAAAACTAAGTCTGAGCGCTTCTTCAGAATCTAACCCGTCAATCATAATGGCCTTTAACGGGAGATCTACGAACGCCGAGCCGGCTTCTAAGCTGGCGTTAATCACTCGATCTAAGCTTTCTCCACTCGCTTTCCAATTGAAAACAATTTGTGACGGTTGAATATTTTCTAAAGATTTTAATGTTTCGATGGATTCAACAAAGAAAATGGGATCACCCTTCAAATCACTATTTGCGCTCTTGATAATATAATCGGCGGCAGAAACAACTCTTCTTCGCGTCTTTTCATCACTTGTCCAAGAGGAATCTTCTTTCACTGCAAGTTTTGGTATGACTTTGCCCCAGAGCACTTTTAATTGAGTTTTTAAAAAATGAATTTCGTCGAGATCTTCACCGAGACTCTCCATATAGATAGTGTCAGGTCGTAAATCGGTCTGTTTCAAATTTTGTTTGAGGTTCTCAAGACCATTCCAGCGCATCCAAACCTCTGGCACAGAAGATGGAACTGGTTTTGAATCTTCTACTGTAGAATATCCAATTGATCTCAATTCTTGGTCTCGTGGAAATTTTGCTGCAATGGCTTTGGCGACGGGAATTTCTTTCACAGACGCTTCAGTCAGCGAAACGCGAATCGTATCTCCGATTCCTTCTGCTAATAAAGTGCCAATGCCGATGGCCGATTTAATTCGAGCGTCTTCGCCGTCGCCAGCTTCCGTCACTCCCAAATGAATGGGGTAATCCCAATTTCGCTCCCGTTGTTTTTCGACAAGCAGCCGGTAAGCCTTTGTCATCACACCCACATTGCTGGCCTTCATCGAAAAACAAAAATTATGAAAATCATAACGTCGACAAATTTCTGCAAACTCAAACGAGCTCTCCACCATTCCTTCAGGGGTATCTCCGAATCGATTCATGATGCGGTCTGAAAGCGATCCATGATTGGTTCCAATTCTCAGTGCTCGATCTAAGGATTTTAATTTTAATACGAGCGGTTTAAATTTTTCGTGAATGCGTTCAAGCTCTTCGTGATACTCGCTATCCGAATATTCTCGGGTCTTAAATAATTTTCGATCGGCGTAATTTCCAGGATTAATTCTCACCTTCTCGACATAATCGGCTGCAATCATCGCGGCTGCTGGCAAAAAATGAATATCTGCAACTAAAGGAATTTTATATCCATCCGCGCGCAGCCGATCTCGAATTGTTTTGAGAGCTTCAGCGTCTTGAACGGTGGGAGCTGTTATGCGAACCATCTCACAGCCAATATCGGCGAGCTGTTTTGTTTGAGCGACGGTCTGATCAATTTCCATCGTATCGCTTGTCGTCATCGACTGAATCACAAGGGGATGATCGCCCCCTATTTTTAAATCACCAATATGGATCACTCGAGTTCTAAATCGATTGCCATTATTTTTTATCTGATCCTGTCTTGCTATCACGCTCATAAAAACTCCTGGGGATAATTGGTTTAAGATCCCTTAAAAAGATGTATAAAGAAACGAGTGTACTGGATACAAATAAATGGCAAAAACAAGATTCATCGAACACAAACCTGAGCCGCACGGCCACCACGAACACCCGGATCCAGAATTAAGGCCAAAAGCCGTTAAAAGGCTGCAGATTACGTTTCTGATTGGATTCGGACTGTTCTTTATCGAGGCTATTGGAAGCTGGTTCTCTCATAGTCTCGCTCTCCTTGCCGATTCATTTCATGTCTTAGCTGATCTGGGTGCCGTTGGAATCACACTTCTTGCCACTTACCTTGCTGAGCGTCCGCAAACCTCAAGGCGATCCTATGGGTACTATCGACTTGAAGTATTGGCTGCTCTATTTAATGGAGTCCTTCTTTTCGCTCTCGCTCTTTTTATTATGAACTCGGCTTATCGAAGGCTCCTCTCTCCGCATGAAATTGAGTCGGGCCTTATGTTTTGGGTTTCGATTTTTGGTCTCATGATCAATTTGGGAATGCTTTTTGTGCTAAGGCCTTCGCACAGCCACAATCTGAATTTAAGAGCGGCCTATCTTCACATTCTTGGAGATACCGTTTCGTCGGTCACCGTTATGGTGAGTGCAGCGTTGATTTTTATTTTGGGATTAAATTGGATAGACGCCGCCGCGGGAATGTTCGTAGCGCTGATCATTATGTTTATGTCAGGTCGACTTACCTGGGATTCCATCCACGTACTTCTTGAAGGAACTCCAAAACATATGGATCCCGACTTGATCGAAGATGTTCTGCGTTCTGCCTTTCCACAGATTGTGAACATCCATGACTTTCATATTTGGGAAATCACGGCTCACCTCTTTGCAATGACGGCACACGTCGAAGCCAACGTACAGAGTCTTGAAGAAACTCGACTACTTATCGACGGTATGAATGCTCTCATTAAAGAAAAATATGGGATCGGCCATACGACATTTCAAGTAGAAACGTATCTCTAAAATACGCGAGGACTGTCTCCGACCTAAGTCCAGAGAAGAGTAGCTTGGAGCTTGCTATAAATACCCGGTAAAGAACTTTTTTATTTCGGGGTATTATGCTGAACGATCAAAAAACAGAAATCATCTATCAAAAACTTTCGGATTCAGAATTGGCGGCAATAAGTCGTCGGGAATATAAACAAGAATACCGAGATTTCGTTGACGTGCTAGGAGGTTATCTCGTCTGCACGACCGCTGCTGGGCAAATCACTCATTCCAATGAAAATTTTGAGAGAGCGATAACATTTTCAAAGGAAAATCTTCTGGGTAAATCCTTCTATGATTTAATCAATCCTTCTCATGCTTCTAAATTTTTTTCTGCCTTTGAAAAGGCCAAGCGATCGTCGAGTGAACAAGCTCAAAAATTGGAAATCAAAATTACAGCGAATCCATTGCGAGCTATTGATCTCGCTATCACTCTTGTGCCTAACGGCAAGAGCGAAGTTCTCATCGTTGGATGGGATATCACCGAGCAAAAAGAAAACGAACGGCTCGGTAGACTTCAGCTTGAGCGCGTTAAAACTGACTCCCAAAAAAAAGCATTTCGTATGCTTGCCGATATTCCCGATGGCATTTTTCTTTTAGATAAAGAGTGGCGACTTCTTTACGTCAATCGCGAAGCAGAAAGAATCGCGAGAAAAAAAAGTACAGAAATTATTGGGCAGCATTTATGGAAATTATATCCTGAACTCATCGGCACTCGAATTTATTCTGAATATTCTCTTGCGATGTCGTCCGGCAAAGCTTCTCGCTTTGAAGATTTCTTGCCAGAATTTAATGCATGGTTTGAAACTAACCTCTATCCTTCCGAAGACGGTTTGGTCGTTTATTTTAGAGACATCAGTGAACGAAAAAAATCTCAAGAAGAGTTAAAGCGATACGCCGAAGAACTTGAGAGATCTAATTCAGAGCTCGAGCAATTTGCTTACGTAGCAACTCACGATCTTCAAGAACCCCTTCGCATGATTTCGAGCTTTGTGGCTTTGTTGTCAGCTGAAAACGCTGGCAAATTAGATGCCTCCTCTCAACAATATATCCAAATTGCACAAGAGAGCGCAGACCGAATGAGAACTCTGATCAGAGACTTACTCGAATATTCGAAAGTATCGTCCATTAAACCAGTCATGCAGGAAGTTAATTGCGCTGAAGTTGTTGCGATTGTGCTTCTTAATTTGAAGCAGTCGATTGACCAACAACAGGCAAAAATTCTTGTGAAAGACCTTCCGGTCATTCGCGCTTCGGGTGTACAGCTCGTGCTCCTTTTTCAGACCTTAATAAACAACGCAATTAAATTTAGAAGCGCAAATACACCCGAAATCGTCGTTGCTTCCAAAGCAGACAAAGAGGGGATTGTGATTTCGATAACGGATAATGGAATTGGAATTGCGCCCAACTATTTAGAAAGCATTTTCAAAATTTTCAAGCGCTTACACTCTCGAGAAACCTATCCCGGAACAGGCATTGGCTTGGCCATTGCAAAGAAAATTGTCGAAAAATTGGGGGGTCGAATTTGGGTCACCTCTGAAGAGGGAAGGGGAAGCTGCGTTTCGTTTTTTCTACCCGATAAAGTTTTTGTTAAATAAGGACTAGCGAGAAGTCCTAAGCCACCACAGAGCGTTATCTAAAGGCTCTTCCATTTTTCCATTTGAATTCAAAGACTTAGAATTGGAAACTTCTTCAAGGTTCGGCGTTGGCGAATGGGCTTTTTCAGCGCTTTTATTAAAATCTTTCGCTTCAGAATTTTTCATAAGGCAATCGTTTGCCATTTGCGCTACATACAGTCAACGCTAAATTGTGTCCCGACCTTTGTCTGGATGCTTTCAAGGCCTAAGTGAGTAGGCTTAATAAATATGGGTACCGATTTAAAAAAATGACTCGGTTTACGGATGAAGGGATATAACTGTGAATAAAAACGGATCGGCAAAACAAGTTCTCTTGGTAGAAGACAACCCCGGAGATGTGCGCCTCATTGAGCTCGCCATCCAAAAATCAAATCTCGAAATCAAATTATGCCACAAAAGTAATGGGGAAGAAGCCCTAGATTACCTCCTAAAATGGCGTGATTCCAAAAAGCCAGAAAAAATCGAAATGATCATCCTCGACCTCAATCTTCCTCGAAAAGACGGCTTTGAAGTTTTACAGATCATTAAGAACGACCCTAAAATAAAAGATATTCCTGTCCTTATCTTTACATCCTCCGAAGCGGAGTCCGATGTAAAGCGAGCTTTTGAACTCAATGCCGACGGTTATATTCTCAAGGGTCCTACTCTGCAGGATTTTAGAAACAGCCTTCTCCAGTCGTTAACTTACTGGCTGAATATGGAAAAAAATGAAAACCATTTTGATGTGCCCATCCAGGCGCGATAAATGGGGCTCTCAACTAACAAAGGATAATAGTGTCGGATTTTAACTTTTATTATAAATTTATTAAAATAAGGAAATTAACCTGTGGGAAATTCTAGTCTAATGAATCAAGATCAAAATCTAAACTCTTCAACAGTTTCAGGGGAATCAAGGGAGCGTATGCAAAATCCAAAATCAAAATTCAAAGGTCGAATTCTTCTTCTTGAAGATGATGAACTATTGGGGGCCGGAATTTCTAAGCAACTTCTTGGTTATGGAATAGAATGCTTATGGGTTTCTTCTTTTGAAAAAGCAAAAGAGGCACTCGGCAATATGAAAATTCACGGCATCGTGACGGATATTTGTTTAAAAGGACAAGCTGAAACCGGACTCGATCTCATTTCAAAAGCCGGTTCACTCGGGCTACCGATCATCGTGATTACTTCAAACGCAAATCTAAACGTCGCAAAACAGGCCATGAACGACGGTGCTTCCTATCTGCTTGAAAAACCTTTCGAGGTAAAGACGCTCGCCGAAGTGCTCAATAAACTTTGGATGGAGCCTAAGAATCATATCGGCATCATCGAGAGATTTTTCGAATTAAATGAACTTACGGCCAAAGAAAAAGAAATTACACGACTTCTTTTAAAAGGTCTCTCCAATGCTGAAATCGCATCGACTCTAAAAATTAGTGATAAGACGGTGAAGTTTCATCTCACCACCATTTTTGGAAAATGTGGAGTTGAAAGCAGAACAGAACTCTACAGCACAATTATTCCGACATAAAAAAATAACTAAGCTCTTAGTCTGATGTTTCTTTCAATTTTTTTCCTTACGCTGAAAAAAATTAACCAGAAGGGAAATCTGATAAATGGGCAATCAAATCAAAAAACAAAATCACTCAGACAATCATTTAACCTATCGAAATCCAGACATCTCGTCTGATTCTGAATTAGGCTTTGTTGATTTTTTAGAAGACAATCAACTACAAATCGATCCCACAGACTATGATCAAGGCTATGAGATATCGAAAGATCTTCGAAAAGAATTAATGGAGTGGGTTCAAACTCACCGTCGTTAAAAAGCAAATTTGGAATTCAGATAAGGCAATAATTTAGGTCACGGTGTACTAGGAACATAGGCGTTCTCAAGCGCCTCCAATACTTGTTTAGAATGCGAGTAATCTTTAAGCCAAAGGCTTTCAGAGCTTATCTTTCCGATTCTAACAAAAGGTAATTTGAGTTGAGAGGCCGCTTTGTGATCCCAATTTCCGTCGCCGATGTAAACGATGCGTTTAAATTTTTCTGTTTGGTATTCTTGTTTAGCTCGTTCGATAGAGCGCTCGATAATTTTTGTTCTGTCAAACGCATCTTCCGCAAAGGCTGATGGAATTTTTTCGTAATGGAAGGAAGCTTTAGAGAGTTTGAATTCGGCCGAACGCCTCCAAGCTCCTGTTGAAATCGAAATCCTCCAGCCCATCGCCGGAAGATTCCGAATACATTCAGTAGCTCCCTGAATTTCAGAAAATTCTAACGGATTTATGGCATGAATTTTTTTGAACTCACGGATGAATTGATCAATAAAACCCAGAAGGTCTTGAGAAGACGGCTCTCGCTTTAACCTTGTTTTAAAAACTTCATTTACAATTCCAGAATCGGTCGAATGCCGATAAGCGGACCAATCCGAAGAAACGTCAGAAAGACCATGAAGCGTTTCAAATGTTTTTTGAAAACACTCTCCATCCACTTTATTCGTATTTGTGAGTGTTCCATCAATATCAAAAACGGCAAGATTCATTCTTATTTTAATCCAGGCTCAATCCACTTCCACATATCATCCATCACTAGCGCGCGGTTTATTTCGTTTAAGATCTCATGATAAAAGCCTTCATAGATTTTTAATTCCTTCGAACCTTCTAATTGAGAATAGAAAATCTCCGCTTCGGAGCGCTGAGTAATTTTGTCGTCGCCCGCCTGAAAAATGGCGATTGGAATTTTAATATTTTTACTTTGTTCAAACGCAAAATTTCTTGCTTTAAGGAACTCGCGAAGAAAATGAATAGTCACACAACTCTTAATAAGCGGGTCCGCCGCTCTCCTAGCAATGATTTTCTCATCGTGAGTCAGCGAACTTCCGGTCAGATTCCCTTCGGCGGGAAGTGTAAAATTTGGAAGTGCCGCCGTGAGTAATTTTAGAAGATAAAGTCTAGTTCTCGAATATCCGGAGATCCCTAAAAACGGACTCGACAGAACGAGCCGATTAAAGAGAGCAGCTTTTCGCGAAGTCTCTAAAAAACGAATGCTAATTAATCCGCCCAGGCTGTGGCCGAAAAGAAAAAAAGGTCCACGACATCCGCGCTTACTTGCTTCATCGATGCAGAGCTCAAGACTTCGAATATAATCTTCAAAATCATCGATATCGGAGCGTTTTCCTTCACTCAGTCCGTGGCCAGGAAGATCGATCCAAACAATATCGAGTCCTTTACTAAGAAGAAAATCCGCAAAATGTGAATAACAGCCACTATGCTCCGAATAGCCGTGCACCCCGATCAGTGTCCCACGCGCGTTTTCATTTCTCCAATGTCTTGCGCTCAGCTTCGAATGGTTTGGACCTTGAAACTGAAAAAGTTCTTCCGACGAAACAGAATATGACTTTTGAGAAATCAAACAGCCTCCTGCCCTGAAAAGTACGGCCTCAAAACTTTTGGAATCGTCACTTTGAGATCTTTATTCTGATAATTTTCGAGAATCGCAATGAGGGTTCGCCCGACGGCAAGTCCGCTTCCGTTTAAGGTATGAACAAATTTTAACTTTCCGTCTTTATCTCGAAACCGTGCACTCATTCTCCTGGCTTGAAAGGCTTCGCAATTACTAATGGACGAAATTTCGCGATAAGCTTTTTGCGAGGGAAGCCAAACTTCGAGATCGTAAGTTTTTGAAGAAGCAAATCCCATATCGCCCGTGCAAAGAAGCATCGTTCTATAGGGAAGTTCGAGGAGCTCAAGTATTCTCTCCGCATTCGTTCTCATTTTTTCGTGCTCATCGTAAGAGGTTTCGGGGTGAACCACTTTTACAAGTTCGACTTTATTAAATTGATGTTGACGAATGAGTCCCTTCAAATCTTTTCCGTAACTTCCCGCCTCTGAACGAAAACACGGGCTATATGCAGTATAGTATTTTGGTAAATCTTCAAACTTTACCTCGGTCTCTGCATGAAGATTCGTGAGCGGGACCTCCGATGTGGGGATCAGAAAAAAAGGATGATTTTCTAATTTAAAAAGATCCTCTTTAAACTTAGGAAGATTTCCCGTCCCGTAGAGTGCACGATCATTTACAATAAAAGGAGGAATCACTTCGGTATATCCATGCTCCGTCGTATGAATATCGAGCATGAATTGAATCAGCACTCTCTCGAGTTTTGCGGCAAATCCTTTAGAAACCGAAAAACGAGCGCCAGTTATTTTTGCAGCCTGGTTGAAGTCAAACCAGCCCCTTTTCTCACCCAAAATTTCGTGTGAGATCGGCTCAAAATCAAAAGTAGGCGTTTTACCTTTTCGTGCCACTTCCACATTTCCTTCCGCAGAAGTTCCAACGGGCACGGATGAATGTGGGATGTTTGGCAGACTACTTAGATTAGCCTCAAATTGTGTCTGAAAAACTTCGAGCTCTTCCTGAGCTGATTTAATTTTGTCTCCAATTTGTCTTTGCTGCTGAACATCAGAAGTTACATCCTGACCAGACTTTTTTTTCTGAGCAATTTCTTGAGTGGCTTTATTTCGAGCAGCTAAAAGCTCTTCGTGGGCTTGGATTAATTTTTTTCTTTTTTGTAGATCGGATCGAAGCGAGTCAATTTGGGAACTTAAAGAAGTGGAGTTTCTTTTTTTCCATCCCGCTTCATACACTTCAAAATTTTCTGCCAATTGTTTTAAATCGAACATAGCTTCCTAAAGCTAGCCGAATTTTAAGATGAGGTCTCGAAAAAGCCTAAGATCCTTGAGAAATAGGGCTCAATATCAGTTGGCGATTGTACCAACTTTTAGAAATTCTATTTCATCTTTGACTGTTGGGGCTTCGGTTGCCGACGGGTCGAGTGAGAGGAACTTTGTAAAGTTTCGAATAGCTTCATGCCGATTTCCGAGTTCCTTTTGAACAAAACCGAGAAAATAATAAGCTTCAGCCACATTGGGATTTAAACGTATCGAGGTCGATAGAGACTTTAG
>JAQBPA010000112.1 GCA_028287765.1 Bacteriovoracaceae bacterium | reverse complement strand
GCGGTGGTGCAGAATCTGAAGAGGCTTGCGGCTCCTTCTGCAAATCTCATCACAGAATTTCTCCGGTTATTCTTTGCCACCCAAATCAAATGGGCCGGCTGAAAACCTAAGCTTTTTCCACAGTCCCGTGGGCAAACAAATAGGTGAGCGCCTTGCGCTCTGGCCAGGCCAAACATTTAGTTCAAGACAGTTCGGTAATTCTAAGATGCTGTAGAGCGCGTGGATAAAGTAAGTACAAAGGAAGTGCTCAGCACTGTCCCACCTAAGGTGGGCAAATAAATAAGTGAGCGCCTTGCGCTCTAGCCAGGCCGAACATTTAGTTCAAGACAGTTCTATAATTCTAAGATTAATGTAATTGCAATATAGATCGGGGCGTAGCTCAGCCTGGCTAGAGCGCTACGTTCGGGACGTAGAAGTCGTAGGTTCAAATCCTATCGCCCCGATGCTTCTCTCGAATTTCAGAAGTTTAACTTACATTTCGTGACCTCCGCGTACTCTCAATTTTGATCTATCTTATTTTTATCTTGTTCCACAAGATGTGGACAGCGTAACGCTCCGTCGCGTTCCGGGTTCAAATCCTATCGCCCCGAGGTTTCTTCCTGTTTCACAAGTTTAACTTACATTTAGCGTGGGTCCGTGAGCCTAGGCACGTTTGATCTATCTTATTTATCCCGCTCCGCAGGATGTGGACAGCATCAATCACTAGCGCGATCGCTGGGTTCAAATCCTATCGCCCCGATGTTTCTTCTGATTACTTTCGTTTGAAATTTTTTGATAACAAAGCATTCGGCAATTCGCATGAATGAGTATTGTGTTCAAAGATACTTAAAACGGTCCCGTCAAATTTGAAGCCCGTATTTCTTATTTTGGTGGAAGCCTCTTTTGGTTGGCATTCCCCAGAGTTGCAGTTTTGGCATTCACGTTTAAAACCTTTTAACTTCACTTCAGTGGCAGAGACAGGCTCGATCTTCATCTTTTCAATCCGCGCACATTTTGAGTTTTCGTGCGTAGTCGTAGATACCAATTCTTCTCCCGAAATATCCAACTGAATATTTTCTCCATTAAACTTTTCTTTCGCCGTTTGTTTAACATTGCCTTCGGTGCAGACAGTCTCAGAAAGAACGAACGCGCCGGTTGGAAGAGTGCCGGCCGCCTGATCACCCTGATTTACTTGTGAATTTACTGTTGGCGCAGAGACGGCGGGCGATGACGGGGATGATTTACCACAGGCAAACATTCCTAAAATCATCAGCGCTGTTGAGATCGTTAAAAGGTTTTTCATTTCTGCACTTAACTACTTAAAGATCGCCATTTACGCAATACCTCCCGCTAATTGACCTAAACGCGTCTAAAATCACCGTATTCACGATTTGAATACTGTATCGGATTGTGGGCGAGAATTTCCCAGATCTTGCGACATGAAAACCCCAGATTCTTTATAAACTTTGTTTTAATACAGAATTACGCCCAAATTCTTGGCACCAAAATTGCAATGAACAAACCTAGGGAAAACGATCTGAAGGGATCGTTGATACGGGAAGGATACAAAAAGGAAGAGTAATAACGAGAGTTCTTTAAGGGAGAACTTCAAAAAAACTAAACTCTGCTGGAACGCTCAAGACGGGCTGAAAGAAAATTCGTGGCAAAAAACTGCCACAAACGGCTTTTAACACGTGCAGAAGCACTCAGCAGAAATCCCTAAAATTCCGACTTTGGCCGCCTTTACAAAGGCAGAGTCGACTTGTACAAGTTGCCTCGCTGTTTGTTGCGGACAAAAGCTTTGTGGTTTTAGGAAATTATTAGGATTTACTCAAAAAGGTTTTGAGAGATCAAAAAAAACGGATAGAAAGAAAACATTAGGAGAAATATATCATGAAGAAAATTATACTTGGAATTGCATTAGTTTTAGCCGCTGCTGGAATTGTTGTTACCGCTGGATCGATCACAAAAAGCGCCGACGTCATGGCCTGTGTTGGCCCGGGCTGTTAAGCTGATTTAAATATTTTGTTTTTAAAGAGGGCCGCAATTTGCGGCCTTTCTTTTTGGTGTGATAGTTTTAGGCTTCCTACTTTAAATGAGCCGATTCCTTTTAATTCAACATTTCTCCAATCGAACGAATCACTAGAAAAACCGAAATTTTCTTTTTCCAGTTCTAAAAGATAGAGCTGATCGATAAGAATTTCATTTTGTTGAGCTACGCTTTCAATTCGTGAGGCTAACGTCACTAGATCGCCTTGGACATCGTAGTGACTTTGAGTGAGTGAGCCCCAAAGGCCTTCATCGACAAATCCAAAAACAAGCGCGACATGAATTTTAAGATCATTTTTCCAAAAATCTAAACCCGTTCTCGTTTTATAATCTAAAAAAAACTGTTTTGAAGGCTCTAATACTTGTGGTTCTCGAATTGCCAGTGCCTCAAATTGAATCTGAAACATTTTCCAAAACTCTGGTAATAAATAATCTCGGATTTTTACGACAGCTTCTAATGTACTTGTACATGTATGCTCCGTGGCCGTTTCGTTAACGCAATAAATGGAGCCGTCTCCAACATTCTTATCGACAAAGGTGAGCTCGCTGAATTCTGAATCAATTACAGAAAACCACAAATCTTGAAAGAGTCGCTTCATCCCATAGGGCATTTTGTAAGTGAGTAAAGTATGATCAGAAATATCTATTTTTACGATTGGGATTTTTCTGCCTCTAAATACTTTTTTATTTTCCGAAAATTTATTTCCCATCTCGATCAAAAGAGACTTTAGGCCCGGACGAATGAATCTTCCGAAAAAAGAAAGAGCCTTCTCGTTAAAAATATAATCTCTTACACTAAGGAAAATAATAACGACGCTGACGATAGAAGTTGTAATGCTTATGTGGCTGACAGTACTTCCGGGTGCAATAATGGCTTCTAGAACCCACATAAAACATAAAGCCACCATCGAAGAAAATATCAGGAAATTCGAAACGGAAAATCTTGAATCCGATTGTTTGCGAAAAAAACCTGTGACTGCGGAATAAAAAATTATGCCGAACATTAAAAGCGCCGCTATTTTATTGGATGTAATTTGAATTCCCGTTTTAGGAAAACTGAAGAAAATTGCGCATATGTTTAAGATCGTCGCCAAAAATGTGATGAACAATAAAAAATTTGTTAATTTAAACGATGTACGGCCTATAGCTTTAAATAAATGTAATGCAAATCCCGCAGTGCCTGCCAAGACGCCTAACAATCCCTCGATCTCAAGCAGTTGACGGACAGCGATGCTAGATGGAGCGGTATAAATTAACGCAGCTACAGCATTTAAGGCAGAAGACCCAAAATAAATATTTAGCCATCGGTATTTTTCAGAAGCACCAAAGCCGTAATAAAGTAAGAATATCGATGCGAATAAACAAAACAGCTGAATCACGATGGTAATCAATGGCTCAAGATATTGTTCTTTCAAAAGCTGTTTTCTCGGCAAAATATTTTTTGAATATTCACCAAGCACTACTCCTCGATTGAACGCATGAAAGAGGCCGGGGTACCTGGCGTTTCCTGAATAAACCTGGATAGAAAAAATATTTTTTCCCTTTAATAGCAAATTTCGATCAATCGAAAAAATGGAAGGCATGTCTTCTACCCGGGTCATCCCGACCAGGTTTCCATTCAAATAAATCGAAGCGCGTTCTTTAACCGCACCTAAGAAGAGTGACGGCTCTTTAATCGAATTTATATCTGTTAGGTCAAATGACTTCCGATACCAAAATGTGTTATTTCTAAACTTATCCCGATCGTACCAAAAGTCTTTGCAAGCTCCCGCCTGTTCGCCTTTTTTGATAAGATCTCCGTTTGGAACTCCGATTTCACACCACTCCGAATCGTTAAAATTTGCGTCTGCAAATTTTGGATTGTCCGTAAGGTTTACTTTCCAGTGCCCAGAAAGATTTATCTCCTGAGGTAAAAGACTTTCATCGCTCGTCGTCAAAATTCCACTTTTATAAATGAGCCCCACACATGCGATGACAAAGAAAGCACCGATTGCGAGCGCCAAAAGATAATGCCGCTTCTCCTTCGTCTCATTAACCGGTTCCCGAGTTTTCCACTCTGATTTCATATATAGATGCCGCCACAGAATGAAACTGCAATTCCCATGCCGCGGAAATCTTAGAAATTTGCCCTCTCCGCGGCTTTAAAGCAGTTCCGGCAAAAGCCTATGCAAAAATTTCATAGTCATATGAATAAACTTCATTGAACTATGTCGGAGTGCCCCTCAATTCATGATTCGACGACCCAGCCATGACGTATATACTTGTATATACATGTGGTTTCTCGATATCGTCACGACCTTCACTAAGCACAAAATCCAATTCGCGGTGGCTGGCGGTTACGCTGTCTCACTTCACGGGGCAGTTCGTGGAAGAATTGATTTGGATTTCGTTATCGCGCTTACGGAAGCGAACCTTCAGAGAATCGAAGATTCTTTAACGGAGCTTGGCTATCAGCTACGTATTCCAGTGAGCGCTCGGGAAGTTTACCAGTTTCGAAAGGAATACATCCAAAAGCGAAACTTAATTGCCTGGTCGTTTTACGAACAAAAGAATCCGGCACATATATAATAGACATCATCATTACCCAAGATCTTCGAAAGTTAAAAATTAAACAGGTGAGTATCCATGGAATGAAAATTCCTATTCTGAGTCTTATTCAGATGAAAAAGAAATCCGCTCGGCCGCAGGATTTAGAAGATATTCGAAGTTTGGAGGCTCTTTATGCTGAAGAAAAATAAAACTGTTCAAAAGTTAAGTCGTGAACCGTTAAAAATTGGAAAAAGTCTCTCCAAAGAAAGTATTTTGGAGTTCCAGGATGATTTTCAAAAACTTGCGAGTGGTCGAGATGAACCTACTCAAGCAATCAGCATTCGCATCCCTGAAAATGTTTTGCGGAGCATCAAACTTATCGCAACGTTACGAAATCAACGTTATCAAAGTTTAATCGTGAGCGTTCTCAGAGATTTTGTAATGACGCCTTAATTTCTTAAAAATAAATCGAAACTTGAAAAATATGTCTAGGCAGGTTCGACTTAAGCCCCTTATACTTCTGCTATGAAGACTAAACTCGGATTTTTACTATTGTTTGTTTCACTTCCTTTAACCTCTGCCTTCAGTGGTGGCTTGGACCTTAATTTCAATTACGGTACTCGTTATATTTATTTAGGCGGAAATCAGGTTTCGATTTCTAAAGATGCTTATGCACCTTTTTATAATCCCGCAGGTATGTCGGGTGTCGAGAAGCCAGAGGTTGCAGTTAATATCAGTAATCTGATCACTCAAATTTCTGCGCCGATCGGTGGAGATAACCAACAACGAAAGAGCCAGTGGAACCTTGGGCCTCTCTTTTATTTAGGCGGAGTTTACCCGATCAATGATCGTTTAACGTTCGGATTTGCTGTATTCCCAACCAATCTTCAAGGCGCAAAATATACGCCTGCAACTTTTGGAACGATTACGGGAAGAGAACAGAGCGATTTCTTAGCGCGAATTGAATTTGCTCCGTCGATTGCTTTTAGAGTTTACGA
>JAQBPA010000107.1 GCA_028287765.1 Bacteriovoracaceae bacterium | reverse complement strand
AAAATTGTGAAAGTCGTCCGCTCAGCGATTGCGATGCCTCTTGCAGCTGTTGGAACAGCATTTGGTGGCAAATTTACAGCCGGATCGTTCGTGGCAGCGGCAAGTCCTGTCGGCCAAGAAACTAATTTTATTTTTACGAGTAATAAATGGAATCGTTTTTGGCAGAAGTTTCAGCTGAAAGGAAATCTGGCAATCAATGCTAATTTCGCCGCACTCGTTACAAGCTTTGCCATCTTAGGGGCCGTAGCGACTTCAAACATTCATGATTCTGCTTTGAAAATTTCTGCGACAATCGGTCTTGCTGCAGTAAGTTTTATCGGTTCCTATTATGCTCTAGAATTTGCGAAATACACGAGATCGCTCGTAGGCTTATCGACTCTTATTGGCGGAATGGCAGCGCTCGCTTTTTTTGAAGGTCACTATATTCACTTGAATCTTGCTGAATTTTTCATCAAAGGGCTTGGGTTCAATACTCTTGCCTTCTTTTCGACCTTCGGTGCGACCCAAGTGCTTGCTGGTAAACTCCATCAAAACGGAGAGCTTAGCGAAGGTCGCCGATTTCCAATTGAGAGTTTTTTAAATCTTTATGCAGGAACCCTTCGCGGTATTGCCTTAGGAGCCCTGGCAGCGGGGATGTATAGCAAACCATGGTTTATAATTTCAGATTATATAGGACATTTGAATGCATTGGGCATCGACTGGGCAGCAATTGCCTTTAACAAAACGGAAGTTCTTTCTTGGGTCGCTCAACTTACGGTAGGTGCCTTAGTGACGCTCCCTCTTGCGATTCGTCAATGGAAGGGAAACGATTATATCGATGCTGGAACAAAGGAATTACTTTTGCCTCAGGTTAAGAAATCCTTTTCGCAGCAATTATCAGGAGGCTGTGTCAGAATTGTGGCAGGATTAAGTTCCCTTTATACACCCTTTCGATCGCGCACGGCCCGAAGTGGCTTGGGGCGATATTTACCGTAGTGTTAATGCTAGGTCGACGGCCTCGTCTTCGCTAGCAAAAGCCTTTTACAACGAGCATAGGCAGTCTTAGGTCTGGTGGACAGAACGAGGCGCCATGGGGTAGAGAAAGTAGCTACTTTCTCTCTATGGGTAAAAGAACTTTCAAACTTTTAACTTTGTTCTTCAGTTTTCACATCTGTTGCGGGCTGCTTTGGGCCGCAGACGAGAAAGATCCTACTCAAATTCAAAACGAAGACCTTGCCGACGAATTAAATTTAAAATCTTTGGAAGATTTTAAGGAGTCTGTCTCGGCTGCTTACAAAAAATGGGGATCTGATCAACTTGCTGGCATGATTGCTGCTTCCGGCATTCGAGCGGCTGATCTGCAAAAATTTAGAAGAGAAGTTCGAGAGCTCCCGAATGATGTTCGAAAAAATTGGGCCAATCCAAATAAACTTCCGGTCCAAGTTCCATTTTCGGATGATGAACTTAAAAGTGCAAATCTCCGACTTGAAAATTCGGGACTAGATTTTATTCAACTTGTGAGTGATGGAACGAGCAAATCGTATATTCAAATTCCGGCCAAAGATGTTCCTAAACTTAAAAGGTGGCTCGCCATTCGAAGATTTTTGGTTCCTGCAGTTGCTTTGGCGACCGCCGTTACGGTTGGAATTATTTTAGTGAAGTCTGGAGTGGTTGTATCCTCGAGTAATCTTATGGGCGGAAGTTCCGCGAGTTTTTTGAAGCGGATGTCCCCGTTCATTGGTGCCGGGACGGTAGCTTTTTTATCCCAGGCGGGGCTGAGTTTTAAATTATATCCTTACAAATTTGGAAAAACTCTCGGCCTTTATAGGCCTACGAATTTTTTTATTAAATTAGGACTCAGAGATGTTCTAATTCCGGTGTTGATTGCTTTTTCTGGAGCAGCCATTGCCCAGTTTCCTCCGGGAGAACTGAGCTATCCACACCCTACGTCGGAATTTTTTTCTACCGCAGCGATGGCGAGTGGCCTTTCTGTGTTCTCGCTTGGGCTCGCTGAACGTGCACTTGAGAGGCTTAAGGTGATGGGGGTCCTTTCTCAATTGAAATCCATTCAATTCGAAACGCGTTCTGCTCTTCTGCTGAATATGGGTTTGATGACCTTTTTAACTTCAAGCGCCTGGTGGAAGGCGACGGGAATTTTTGCCGCCTATATTGGCGGAGTGACGCTGCCTATTTGGTATAAAATTTTAATCGGCGATCGAATGTTTGACACTTACACCAAAGAAAAGATTGAAGAGACTTTTGACAAACGCTCTCTACCCGCGAAAGCCTGCATTTGGTCATTATCCAAACTCAGCAGAGTCTACGTTTTTACAAAATAAATTTATTTAGTTTTGAGCCACACAAATTCTGACATTCCGTCGAGCGGAACAGAAATGATTTTGTGAAGCTCTGGAAATTTAAGAGTGGGGGTGTCGACGGCTTGGCCTTTATAGGAAATCGCTCTGGAAATAACCGAATAATTGGAGACTCCAACGGACTTTCCGGAGGCAATCCAATTTCTCCAGAATTCATTCAGATAATTTTTATCTACAATGATGTCTGTGACGGCGTAAGATTTCATCAGCTGTTCGAGATCCTTTTCGGAAGTTTTTAAAATAGCATTGTCGTCTTGGACGAGAGGCTGACGAATAAAGTGGGCCAGAAAAGGAAGTCCTTTTCCAACGATCAAAAATCCTTTCGCGTCTTTGTCTTTCATTTCTTTTACCATCGAAATCCAGCCCTCATTAAAATTCCGATTGGATTCAAAGTGATAAACTTTCCAGAACATAAGCGTTAAAGCAGTTAGAATTAAAAAAGATCTAAATCCAGATTTAACAAATGCTGGTATGCGTGCAACTCCGTTCGCTTTTATAAACGCTTGAACACAAATTTCAATACTCACTCCTATAAAGACAAAAAAAATGAAACGGTCGAGCTCCTGAAAAAAAAGAAGTCCTTGTGAAAATATTCCAATCGAGAGCCAACGATTCGTCTTCCAGGGTTCAAATAAAGCTAAAACGATACATTCAATGGATACGATCCAGCCAAGTTGCCAAAATGAAGACGGGTGAAAAAGACTCCAATCCGGCGGCATCGTGAGTATCGAAAAAGAAATCCAAAATCCAAAAATAAGGAGTGCAGCTAAATTGGGTAAATATCTTAACAGCTGAACACGGATTTTTCTTTTAGGAATCCCCTGATCAGCGACGACAAAATGGATGAGATGTCCGAGCGCTAAACTGCTCGCGAGCCAAAGCACCGGAAATTGATAACCAGGATTAATTAAACTCGCGACAACTCCAAAACTGCCAAGTGCCCAGAGGAGAAGAGACGAAGGCATTCGAAAAAGTGGCACAATCAATAATAAAGGAATGAGATAGCCCAGAAGCTCTAAAGGATTACTGCCGGGCGCGGCGTAGGTATAGAGAAGTGCAGCTGCTAGGAGTGAGACCACGAGGGGGTAGGGCTTAGGAATTAAAAAATAAAAAATTCTGATCATGGCAAGGAGAAGAAGAATTCCGGCAAATGAGAATAAAACGAGAGTGGGTTGTAATAAATTCATGTTTAAAATAATTCGATGGTTAAGGAGTCCTTTGAACGGGAGCTCAAAAGTGTCCACGGTAAGCGGAGAGACGAGGCTATCGGACGAGAATTTCCAGAGATAGGAACTTCCTAAAAGCCATGGGGTGGCCGCTATAATGGCGCCGACGAGAAAATAATTTCCTAATTGGGTTATCGAATCAGAAAACTTGCTCATTACGACGTTCTTACCCTCAAAAAGATTAAACGTGGGATCTGACTTGAAAGCCAGCTTTGGTTTTAGATACCATAAGAGCGTGACCATCGTAGAAGTAGAGAACCTGTGTAAAGACTATCGGCAACATTTTTGGACTCCGCTTCGACGGGTTCTGAACTCAGTTAGTTTTCAGGTTAAAAAAGGTGAAATTTTTGGTTTTCTGGGTCCCAATGGCTCAGGAAAAAGCACAACGATCAAAATTCTTTTTGAAATTATATTTCCGACGAGTGGAACGGCGAGAATTTTTGGAAAAGAACTGGGTGATAAAGAAGCCAAGCGCCGCATTGGGTTTCTTCCAGAGAATCCCTATTTTTATGATTATCTAACCTCTCAGCAGTTTTTAAAATTTCACGGTGAACTTCTCGGCTTAAAGCCTGATTTTTTAAAAAAGAGAATTCCAGAAGTTTTATCTATCGTCGGGATGCGTGGCACCGAATCCATGTATTTGCGAAGCTTCTCTAAAGGAATGCTTCAAAGAATTGGTTTAGCACAAGCCATTGTTCATGACCCTGAACTCGTCATTTTGGATGAGCCGATGACAGGTCTCGATCCTGTTGGTCGAAAAGAAGTCCG
>JAQBPA010000104.1 GCA_028287765.1 Bacteriovoracaceae bacterium | reverse complement strand
ATCTTCTTCTTTTAATTTCACCGCAACTACTGTCCGTGTTTCCAAAACCAGGCATGTGGATGAATCGAATGAAAAACTTTTTAGGTTATACTTTGATCATCGCGGTTCTTTGGCTGCTGTATGTTCTTCATCAACAAACTGGAAATCTTTCCATATTTTTGGTTCTCCTTTCGCTTCTTGGAATTTATATTTCGCTTCGCGAGTTAAAAACTTCGCTCCGATGGTTACTGGTCTTTTTTTTAGCGGGCCTTTGCTTTTTAGTTTCAGTAAAATCTCCCGAAGAAAAATCAGAGATCACTTCTTTTTCGCAGTCAAAAGTAGAGGATCGAGTCCAAGCAGGAGAAAATTTATTTGTCGTCGTCACAGCTGACTGGTGTCTTACGTGCAAATATAATGAGAAGCTTGTCACTGATACAGATTGGTTTAAGAAATTACTGAAAGAAAAACACTATCATCTGGTTATATTCGATTGGACACAAAGAAACGAAGCCATCGGACAGTTCTTAAAAAAATACGGCCGAGTAGGAATTCCTTTTTCGATGCTGATCAATAAAAATAAAACCGTAGTACTTCCCGAATTGCTGACCCAGAGTATCGTCGAGGAAGCTTTTAAGAATTAGGGGACAGGGCACTGACCCCTATCATGATTTCGAACGATCAAATTCGTTTTGTTTCTTAAAAAGAATGGTCGACAAAAGAAACGACGAAAAGAAACTCTGAAAAGAAAGCGCGATCAACGTTGTTCCTCTGATTAAATTGGCAAGATCGACCTGCCTAAAAAATAAAATGCCAAAAAATGCTAAGATTAGAGAAAAAAGAATTCCATATTCGAGCTTAAAATTTTCGACCCAAAGACCAAAGCGTCGATCGACGATGAATGAATCTAAAACCCAAAGATAAGATTTTGCGAAAACACCAAAGATGAGTGCCTCAAAGCTCACGATGAGGACGAGAGTTCCCAAGACTTGAAATCCAAGACGAGAAGAAGCGAAAAGAGCTGTGCTTAAAATCACTCCACCAATGGCAGGAACAAAAAAAAGAGGAAAAGGAGCACAGAGAAGAATAAATCGAAGATGACGCCAGCCATCTCTAAATGTTCGAAGTTTGGCTTGTCCATGATGTCTTCGATAATAACGGATGGGAACCTCCGCGAATTTTAGACCCGCCTTTTGGGCATGAATCACCATCTCACTCGCAAACTCCATTCCAGGAGAACGGAGTCGCAATTTATCTAAGCAATTTTTTTTGATCGCTCGAAGACCACAATTGATATCGTGAACTCGACTTCCAAAGAATTGATTCAGAACCCAAGTTAAAACGGGAGTTCCAAGATGTTTATGAAGCCATGGCATCGCACCGGGGTCGACTTTTCCATGAATGCGATCACCAATGGCAAACTCGGCGCCTTTTTTTAACTCTTCAACTAAAAGAGCTCCGTCACGAAAGTCGTAAGTATTGTCGGCATCTCCAACAACAATATAATCTCCCCGTGCTTCTCTTAGCCCCGATAGAATCGCCGACCCATAACCACGACGTCTCTCCGTAATGACGCGAGCGCCAGCCTTAAGAGCCAAATCTTGAGAAGAATCCGTGGAACCATTATCGGCGACAAGGACTTCAAGATCCTTTTCTGAAGAGAACGCTTCTCGAACAAGTCTTACGCATTCCGAAATACTCCCCTCTTCATTGAGGCAAGGAATAATGACACTTACCGACATCAACTGATGATGAAGGATTCAGCGAAAGGATTGAACTAAAAACTCACATCACTTCTAGAATCTCAATCGAACTCCCATTAATCAAGCGCTGGCTCTATTTGCGGCTCATTGGACAAAAATTTGTGCAGTGTGACAAAATTCCGCAAAAGTGACAAAATTTGTCGCCTGATTTCGCTTTGTAAATTCTTCTCTTTACAGTTAAACTCTGTAAAGATTTCAAACGCTTAGAGCTGCACTGCGTCATTTTTGCCAGACTTGGCATGGTTTATGCTCATAGTGATGGAGTCGCCGATGTGAAAGCACAGCGGAGTGAGTGGATTTGTCCCATCTTTACAACGAGGGTGAAAACTTTTTGAGGGGATTGGACGAGAATAAAACGTAAAGAGTAAATAATTTTAGGAGGCCGCACACAAAGTGCGCGAAAGGAAAATAAAATGAAAACAAACTTTAAAAAAGGCTTCACCCTGATCGAACTTATGATCGTGGTGGCCATCATCGGAATCTTGGCCGCAGTGGCTGTGCCTGCATTCTTGAACTATATCAACCGAAGTAAAACTGCCGAAGCGCCAGCACTTCTAAAAAACATCTCCGATTCTGAAATCGGCTATTTCCAAAGACCTCGTTACGACGCCAGTGGAAATCAACTTAATGCGGCTTATCTGTTGGCAGCTCTTTCACCAGGTCAACCTACTAGCAGCAAACAAGCTTGGGTAGATGTCGGAGGAAACTTTTCAATTTTAGGTTTCGCTGCCGGCTCAACCGTCTATTATGCATATGGTGTTTGTAATGCTTCCATAAACGTTAGTGGAGTGACGACTGCTGCTTGTGCACCCACCGCTGCCGCTGCTGGGATTGCTGCCACTCCGGCCGATGTAACTGCTGTTACTACCGCGAGCACCGCATATACGAATGCTGTCGCTTTCGGAAATTTAAATGCGGATGCCGTCTACTCACGATTTGTTCGATCACTTGGAACAAACGCTGCGAACGGACCAGCTGCTGGACCGGTTCTCGTTTACAACGAACTTGAATAGTTCTTGGTACGATTGAATTAGTTAAAAAAGGGGCCCACTGGCCCCTTTTTTTATTTCTAAATAAATCTGATTCTATCTTTCGCAGGTCTTCTCCAGTTAAACTAACTTTGTTCCGCTATGATGATTTCTGAATTCATTCATCAAAACTATATTCTTAATCGTCGAGTTTCGCAGTTAAGCAAACGCCTAAGCGAACTCATTCCAAAAAACAGTAAAATACTTGATATAGGATCCGGTGACGGACATATCGCTGCAGAAATAATGAAAAGACGATCTGACATTCATATTGTTGGCGTCGACATTCTTCCTCGAAAAAAAACATTTATTGATGTTTCCCTTTTTGATGGAAATACCATCCCGTTTAACGATGATTCGTTTGATATGGTTTTACTCTGCGATATGCTTCATCACGCTTCCGACCCAGTTCGCGTTCTTAAGGAAGCCATCCGAGTAAGCCGAAAAGGAATTTTAATTAAAGACCACCTTCGTGAAGGCATTTTAGCAGACACCACGCTGAGCTTCATGGACAGAGTGGGAAATCGAAGATTTTCTGTTTCTCTTGATTGTACTTATTGGAATCGATCTGAATGGCAGAAAGTCTTTAAAGATTTAGAACTCAAAGTAGTATCCATGGATACAAATCTAAGTTTATATCCATGGCCGTTCACCTACGTCTTCGATCGAAATTTACATTTTATTGCAAGTCTCTCGCTTTAGCGTCGTCGAGAATAGTCGCGAAATATCCACGTCGCACTTTTCTAAAAAGAAAAATAAATCGCTTCGCAATCACACGACTTTCATAAAGATCATTCTTTGCATATTGATCTACGTATTTTTGAAATTCTTGAGAATGACTGAAACCAAAGTCATCATGTGAATCCACTAAAACAAGATCAGCGGGTTTCGGCTCCCGACCCAGTAAATAAATTTCCTTACGATGAGTTAGATGTGGGATGAGATAAGTATTTGCAGCAATCGAAACGTCTTCAGGAATCTGTTCCGTCAGTGTTCGCATAATAGAATTCTGGCTCTCCTTATGCAGAAATATCGTCGAGAAATTAAAATCCATGAGCGGAGATCTTATTAAAAAAGAAATAAGAACTACAGAAACAAACACCCATCGCATGGGTCTATCGATACGTGGCAAGAACTTCAGAAGACGCAGTAGACCCATCGCCGCTCCAAAAATAATTCCTGGAATAAGAATCGAATCGTAATGGAATCGACCACTAAATTGGTATTTATAGTTTGTAAGAATATTTTCCGCCAGTCCAACCAGAAGCAAAAGGAGACTCGCAGGAAACAACAACGGCAAAAATAAAACGGGAAAAAATAGCCAAAATAAATAGGAAAATTTTGCCGATTCGAAAATTTGAAGCGGATGAAAAAAATCGTAACGATCTAAAAAGAGGAGGCCGCCTCCAAAAAGAGGCATCAGTACTCTGGTAATCATTAAAAAGGAGGCCAACGAAATAAGCATGATCATGGAACCCATTTTTCGCGTTTTCGGCTCTCGAAACAGATAGAGAGCAAGAAAGAAAATCACGAGAATGGAGTCTTCTTTTGTACTTCCGCTTAAAATCAAAAACAAAGTCATCCATCTCCATTTTTCTTCCAATAAAAAATAGATCGCAAAAATAAAGAGCGGGATAAAAAACGCAATTTCGTGAAAATCAAACGTGTTTGTCCATTCTAAAGAAGGGAAAAGCAAATAGGCTAAAGAAAGTAAAACCGGCCAAGGCCCGACCGGAAACATTTTCCGCCCGATAAGAAAAACGGGCCAAGCCCCAAGCGCCAAGGCAATCGTTTGAACAATAAGCAGACAATCAGGAGACGAGAAAAGTGCATAAATGGGAAGCAAGAGATAAAGAAACACACTAAAATGAACTCCCAAATGATTGGGCACAAGTTCAAGCGTGTTGGTGAAACCACGTCCATGAAGTGCATTCCAAAATGACTGATCAAAAATTCCTAAATCCCAGGCGGCTGTTTCAAACCGATGATGACGAAGGACTGTAAAAATGGAAAAGACAGCGATGTAAGCCAAAATGAATATCCAAACGAACAGCTCAGATTTGAAAGAAAATTTTCTCATTAAATGGATGCGCGCCTTTTTCGATCAATAATGAAATGTACTGACATGGCAAAAATGCCCGCGAGAAATAGAAGCAATCCCCAGAGCAAGCTGTCAGGAAAGTAATAAAAATCTAGCTCACCGTACTTACCGGCAGGAATATGAA
>JAQBPA010000071.1 GCA_028287765.1 Bacteriovoracaceae bacterium | reverse complement strand
AAACAAATTCAGGGTTTTGCAAATTTTGTTTCTTCAGCATGTAACTCCACTTGGTGAGGGAGATCCAAAAGTTGCCAGTTATAAAATTTCATCACATCTTCACGTTCCGCCTCCGTTTTTGGAAGCTCAGAAATCTCCTGATGATCTATTGAAAATATCTTTGGTTAAAAGAATACGTCATCCGCTTACGTATGCTAAAATTCTTTGGCTTAAATCTAGAATTTCGATGGTTAGCGGAGGGCGAGGTGATGTGATTTCGGCTGAATTGCTTCCGGAAGCAGAGGACTTTTTCTTAAAAGGTCGACAATTCATGCAGTCGGGAATCCCGTCTGATGTTCAATGGGACGATCTTTCAGATGAGTACAAACAAATCGCGGTTAACTGGATGAATGTTGCTGAACAAAAAGAAGAGCTGAAAGAGGGGGCTGGGGATAAATCCAAACCAAAGGGTGATTGGTCCATTAAATTTATACAGTTAGGTTATAAGCAAGAAATTAAAAAGAGAACTGACAAAAAGCCGACTCGCTCAGAACGCGAAGAAATAATGAAGCAAAGTCTGGGTATCAGAAATTACTCGATCTTTCGAATCGGTTTAGAAACGGCTGTTGATGAATGGAGAGAGGCAGAACTCAAAGGAAAAAATAAGTTTATCGACGGAGCCTTTATTAATCCGGACAAGGCGGCCGTAAAAATTGATTTGATTCGAAATCGTTTGAAAAACACAAATTTAGAGACTGCCCAAAAAAGGACGGACCAAAATCTAAAAGATTTTGCGCTTAGTGGAGAAGACCAAGAGACATGGAAATCACTTGAATCCAAAAAGTCGCGAGAAGGATGGCTTGATTATAAAAAAAGCGCGATGCGTGCCTTTTCGCAGGCTGCAATGCGAGGGCGGCTCTTTGCTAAAAGCTTGAACTCTGATTTGAGACCCGAGCATCTCGCCATGTTTAAAAATGATCCGCGCTATGTGCAATACGCCCTTGAGGACCGACTGCAAAAAGAGAAAAATCTGACGCAAGCAAAACGAGATGATAAAGGAACTGCTTTCACTTCTGCGTTGAATCCGGACGTCCGAGCCAATTTCCATGCATATCCTGAAGGAGAGAGAATTCAATCAACTTACGCCTCGACAAATATTAAAGGAAAATCCGACAGAGCTCTCGTATGGTTTAAAACTATGGGAGCAATTGGTATCGGAGCTGGCAGCATCGCAACTCTTCAACTAGGGTTCGGCAAGATTGGTAGTCATCCACCTTTAACCGATGCACCTGTTTATCAGTTGTCGACACATAATTTGAATCCTGATGACCCGTTTGGCGATCCGGAATTTGTGAATGGAAAAAAGAAATTTTTAGATATGGCGCGTTTGAATGGACTCGATGACGATAACTTACGTCTCATAAAAGATTTCGTTCGTTCTACGGATTTTTCAAGAATGCCCGCGGAAATTCGGCCAGAGTTTGAAAAATTAGAACATCTTCAAAAGCATGACCCGAACGATCCTTTATCTAGAAACTTCGATGATTTTAGCGGTAGGATTTGGAAAGTGGGAGCTTATGATCGAAACTGGTATCCTTCCATCGTAAAAACTTGGCATGGCATTCCTGTTCAGTTGAAATGGGAGAATAAACTTACTCCCGAAGAAGTGGCCTGGCGAAGCAGCATTCTTAATACATCAGTGATTGATTTCCGTCTTCTCAATACGGTTAGTTATCAAGTTACTCTCGATGAGGCAAAGGCAGATTCACTTCGTACTCCACCTAAGATTAAAGCGGCGGCTGCAGAGATAAATCTGCGGCGCGCACAAAAAGGATATTCGAATTCCAATCCAGCACTTGCAGCGCCGATAACACCCGAAAAAAAATAAACTCTTCTTTTTAACTTGGCACCCACGATTCGTGGGTTCAAGTTATGAGCTGAGGAGTTTATTATGAAAATAAAAGGTTACGCTGCACAAAATGCTAAGAGTCCACTGGCTCCGTTTTCTTTTGATCGAAGAGACGTTCGGCCAAACGATGTTTTAATTGAAATTCTTTTTAGTGGTATTTGCCATTCTGACATTCATCAGGCTCGTGACGAGTGGGGTGGATCTATTTTTCCAATGGTTCCGGGGCATGAAATCCTGGGAAGGGTGAAAGAAGTAGGAAGTTCTGTCAAAAATTTTAAGGTAGGCGATATCGCTGGCGTTGGCTGCCTGGTCGATTCATGTCGAGTTTGTGGAAGTTGCAAAGAAAGTCTGCAGCAATACTGCGAGACGGGCATGGTCGGAACTTATAACGGAAAAGAGAAAGACGGCGCTATTACTTACGGCGGCTATTCTACGCATATCGTTGTCGATGAAATTTTTACGCTTCATATTCCAAAAAATTTAGATCCTGCGGGAGCAGCTCCGCTTCTTTGCGCTGGAATAACAACTTATTCTCCACTTAAATTTGTCGGAGTTTCGAAGGGCCATAAAGTCGGGGTTCTTGGTCTCGGTGGTCTTGGCCATATGGCGGTAAAGATTGCCGCTTCGTTTGGAGCGGACGTCACTGTTTTAAGTGGATCAAAATCCAAAGCAGACGATGCAAAAAAATTGGGCGCGAATCATTTTGCCCTGACTTCGGATAGTGCCGATACGGCGAAGCTTGCGAATCATTTTGATTTTATTTTGGACACCGTAGCGGCCAAACATGATTTAAACCAAGCGCTCGGTTGGCTAAAGCGAGAAGGCACTTTGATTATGGTAGGCGCATCCCACCAACCTCTTGATCTTGGTGTATTTGGACTCATCATGAAGCGACGAAAAATAATGGGCTCTCTCATCGGGGGAATTCGCGAGACACAAGAGATGCTCGATCATTGCGGAAAGCACAATATCACAAGCGATATCGAACTGATTCAAGCGAGTCAGATCAACGAGGCTTATGAGCGAATGATTCACGGAAAAGTGAAGTATCGTTTCGTCATTGATGCGAAAAGTTTTTAATTAATGTGAGGAAGACGAATAATGGTGAGCTCTATTTTTTTAGGATTACTCCTAAGTGTAACGAGTGCTGGATCTGCGAACCCGCACAAAAATTTTTATTCCTTTAATGCAAAGAGCATCGAAGGAAAGCCTGTTTTGCTTTCTAAATATAAAGGAAAAGTAAGTCTTGTCGTGAATACGGCCTCGAAGTGCGGATATACCCCGCAATATAAGGCGCTTGAAGAGATTTACAAAAAATATCAGTCGAAGGGTTTTGTCGTTCTCGGTTTCCCGAGCAACGATTTTCTTTCTCAAGAGCCTGGAACGAATTCAGAGATTAAGCAATTCTGTCAAAGCCGATACGGAGTCACATTTCCTCTTTTTGAAAAGAATCCCGTAAAAGGATCTGAAAAACAGCTTATCTATAAATATCTCACTGAAGAGTCGGGCGCAGACTTTCAAGGCGAAATTCACTGGAACTTTAATAAATTTCTCGTCAATAAAGATGGCGATGTCGTCGCGCGCTTTGGTTCTGCTGTTAAGCCTTCAGATGCTGAGGTCACGAGTTCCATTGAAAAGCTCTTAAAGTAAGGAATAGCCCGGCCGAGCCGCGCGCGTGTGCTCTCGATATAAAATATTTCTTTCTTGCAAACTTCTTTAAAGTAAGAAATAATAAATATAGATAGGCTATGTAATTAGCCTCTGGTCGCAAAGACCTCACTCGATTAAAACCGAGTGATCGACAAAAGCAAAACACAAAAAACTAGGGAGAATGGTGATGAAATTGTATTTCAAAAAAATTCTACGCGCGAGTTTAGGAATGTTTTCACTAGCACTTTCGGGGTCACTCGGTGCGAATTTGGATTCTCATTTTGTTTTTTTGCCCGCTAAAGCTGGCCTTCACGTGAAAAAAGCGATCATCATTCTCTGTGGGCAACCCGTGCAAAAATCGTTCAAGGTTTAGTTGTTTTGTAATTTACCTCCGACGACTCTCAATTCGTTGTTCATTATTTCATCTGATTCCTCGCCCGGTGAAATCGTGCGCGCGAATTGAGAGTCAATTTCTTGTCGATTAATCACGTCAGCTAAACTCACTGAACGACTCAGATATTTCACCCCTATTCCGCGATCGGCTCCGGATCGCTACACTTAGTATTAAGCAAACAACGATCGAAGGAGGGGCTATTAATGCAGTTAAATATTAATCACGCTAAAGAATTTGCTAAAATTTTGGGTCTGCCCGATCTAAAACCAAATAGCATTCAAAACGACGGTAATTTTCTGTTCAATTTTAAGAGCGCTAAAGAAGAAGGCGAAAAAGTGATTGATCCGGGAATTATCGCTGGGCTCATTCAGCTCAGTAAAGCCGTGGGTCGCGGTGATACACCCGCCGATCAATTGAGCATTCAAGTCGCGAATATCAAGAAAGAGCTTGGACTCTAATTTAGGTCACGGCGTACTAGTGAGTTCGTTCTGAGTTCGCTGCCTTCGCCATACTGAGTTGTTGGCTACGGGAAGTGCGATGATGAGTTCACATCCGGTTCTAATCCCACGACGGTCGTACTGATTGCGTATATCGATTTTACCCTGATGCAGATCGACTACTGCCTTCATGATCACAGATCCGAGTCCTACCGAAAGGCGTCCTTCTCTGTTCTGATCCAGTCGACGACTGTAGTGTCTTTGTCCGAATGAACTGATGGTTTCCTGATTGACGCCCGGGCCGTCATCCACGATAGAAATCTCGATAAATTTTTCAAATTCTTTCGCAGATATCGAGACACTCTGTTTTGCAAATGAAAACGCATTTTGAAGTCCGTTTCTGAGAGTGCGTCTTAAAAGATGCGCGTCTGCAAGCACAGTGAGTTTATCGCTGGTATTCCAGTGATTAGTGACCCGAATCGACTTACCCTCCAGATAAAAAAAGTTTTGAACGCTTTCAATTTCTCCACTGAGAAGATCCGTAAGTTCCAAAGGTTTGGTTGTATTTCTATATTTTGGCTCGTGCACTTGAGCCAAAAAAAGTAAATCTTTGACCAGACGTTCAAAATACTCCACCTCTTTAATCGAAAGAGTGAGAAATTCTGCATTCACTTCTTTAGAAATATCGTCTCGCCGATCTCGAAGAGTTTCGAGAAGACTTTTAAGAGAGGCAACGGGTGTATGCAAATCGTGACTCAGTTGTTGTAAAAGTTTTGCACGCGACTCTTCAGTCACTTTTACTCGCTCAAAGAGTCTTTCTATTTCATCGGCCATGCTATTAAAGCGAATCATCATATTTCCAACTTCATCCATTCGTCCGACAGGAAATCTCGCCTTTAGATTTCCGGATTGAATTTCGGAAATCACGGAGTCCGCAAGTTTGGCTTTCTTTCGTAAATACGAAAAGAGAATGAGAAGCGAAAGTCCGCTCGCGATCAACATCGAAAGGAGAAGGAGTCCCGTACTCCATAAAAAAGTTTTTCGATGCGGATGTGTCGAAAGCACGGCTAAATAGCGAATCTTTTTACTCGTCAGTCGTACAATGGCCCACATCGAATCGGACGTGCTCGACTCTGGAAAAATTTTAACTTGATTGGGCTCGGTAGGAAGCGGCTGTACATTCCAGACATAAGAAAATGGAGTATCCGAACTCTGTGCGATCACTCGACCCTTTTCGTCAACAACGTAGAGGTGAACTGGAAATACATTTTCTTTAGAGGCTTCGATGGATCGAATAATTTTCTCTGGTTCCTCAGGAGCGAGCCCTTCGATGAGTTTTGAATAAAATACGGGAGGAGAGCTTAAGAAGTTCGATTGTTTTTCTCTAATAATGATATGAGAGACCGTCATGCCGCCTGCCATAAAAATTACAAATAAAAGAAGCGAGATGAGGAGTTGTTTGCCAAAAAGCGAAAACTTCATCGCGTTTTCTCCAGACGATAGCCGACGCCATAAATGGATGCGATATGAATGGAACTTATCCCGCTTCCCTTTAGATGAGAGCGTAAATGACTGACGTGAGAATCAATGGTGCGATCTGAAATTTCGCCATCTTGATCTATTTTTGAGAGCAACGCTTCACGGGTCACCACTTGCTCGGCACGATCCGTTAAATACGTAAGGATATCAAATTCACGTCTTTTGAGTTCCAATTCATGCTCGCCAAAAAACGCGCGTCTTTGATCGATGAATATTTTTAAATCCGAGAATCGGAGTGGCAGCTCAGAACTTTTTGATTCACGAAGCGCACATCGAACGCGCGCCGCCAATTCTTTAAGTCCAAAAGGCTTTCTGACGTAATCACTCGCGCCGAGATTAAGTCCTTCAACAACAGAAGACTCATCTGCTTGCGCGGTTAAGATGACGATGGGAAGAGATTTATCTTTTGAACGGATTTCTTGGCAAAGATTAAATCCATGCCCGTCAGGAAGGCCTAAATCCAAAAGAATGAGATCAAATTTATTTTGCTTGAAGGCTGAAAACCCCGATTGCAGAGTTTCTGCCCATTCAACTTCATATCCCTCGAGTTTAAGATTCAACGCAAGGCTTCTACCTAGGATGGGATCATCTTCTACTAAGAGAATCTTTGGCATACTTCATTTATTTTATCATTTATTTAAAGAATTTTACGTTCGTAAGAGGTTCAGATGATTCATTTGTTCGAATGACGCGTGACATAGGAATTGAATGACGCGAAAAAAGTACGACCTCGTCCGTGAGATCGTGAAGGGTAGGGAAAGTTTTTTAGGCGCTGAGACTGAGCCTTGCAATGAATGAACTCAGATCGACAGGACTATTACTCGTCGTTGAATTCGCATTAGCATTTGTGCTCGAAGCGGCCGCTTGAGATTGGCTTCCATCAGTATCGCCAGACGTTATGCTTGCTAAAAGATTTGATACAAGAGAGTCAGAATCGGCGCTTGAAGCGGGAGTACTAGACGAACTTGAGGTTCCTGATGCATCAGTGCTACTAGATTTGTGATGATGACCGCCCTTGCCTCTCAACGCTTGCATTTGTTTCATGCCCGCAGTGAATTCAGAAGAGTCGACTTTTCCGTCTTTATTTGTATCAAGTTTATCAAAAATAGAATCGAGCTTCGTCTTTGAAGCACTGTCTGTCGCTCGGGCATCGAATTCAGCTTTGCTGACAGACCCGTCGCCGCTGGTATCTAATTGTTTAAATCTGTCCTGCGGGCTAGGACGCTGGCTTCCCACTTGATAACTGGAGAGAAAGCTCGTTGCACTGATTGAACTCATAGGAGTCTCCTTTCAATTCGTTTTAGGGCAGGCCAATCCTGTCCACTTACTTCATCATAAAAAAAGAATGTGGAAGGAATATGACGAAATCGTTAATTCAATAAAATAGCCCCAAACCCCCAAATGCGACATAAATACCCCAACAGAGCAAAGCCAAATTGGGGCACCCCATTGCCAGCTCCCCAGATCCGTGATACATATCCATTCGTTAATTGGGGGTACGAGTATGAGGGAATTTTACAAAATAATGGTTCTTAGTATTTTTTTGTCCGGGAATTGTGTTTTTG
>JAQBPA010000050.1 GCA_028287765.1 Bacteriovoracaceae bacterium | reverse complement strand
CATCGATGTCATCTGGGATGATCGCGCGATTTCTCCTGGCGTGAAATTAAAGGACGCGGATCTCGTTGGAATTCCGTTTCAATTGATTGTGGGGGATCGAGGGCTTAAAAATAATCAAGTCGATTGGAAAATTCGCTCCGGAATGAAAAAAGATGTGATTGCTCTTCCGGATGCGGTAAATTTTGTTTTGAATTTTGTTCGTGAAGAGAAAAGGAAACCCAGTGGGGCTGCTTAAGAATTATTTTTTAATCGTAGTGATCGTAACTTCTGGATATATTATGTCAACTTCGTCGGTTTTGGCGAAGCTTGCGATCGGCGGTTCAGCGGGTATGGATTTTCCATTCGCGCATGCGGATAAAACTGAGCCGGGCGTTTCGGCTGAAGGATTTTATCGGCTTGATCCGTATGAGGTGCGCTTTCGTTTCGCCGATATTCAAATGAAGACGTATTCAGTTGTCGTCGCGATTAAACATTTTTTTTCTGACGATGTCGTTCGTCCTTATATAGAAGGAGCACTTGGACCTGTGATCACCAATATAAAGGGAAGGGGGCTTGGTTACGGAGCTTATCCCGAAGCCAGCCTCGGAGTTGATATCGGGATCAATACTCACTTATCCACGGGAGTCGTTGCTCGCTATTTCGGTTTAGTTTATTTCGGCAACACGAATTCAGGAAAATTTGAGGCCAATCATGGTTTATCGCTTTTGGGGAATTTCATTGTCTGGTTTTAAGGCGCAAAATTTTTTTTCGGTCCAAAAAATAATTGTTTTACTATTCATTCCACTCGTTCTTCTGAGTCTCGGTTGTGAAAGAATTCCAGAGCTTGAAAGAAAAATTTTGCTCGGAAAAAGTTCAGAAAATTCTAGACACTTATTTGAACTTAAAAAATGGCTTTGGACTTGTCGCGGGCAGACGACGACTTCGTTTTCCAAAGGACGTCGAGAAATAGGAGAGAGGATTGAGGAGTTCGTCGATTATTTCCAATCGAAGGGCTTGAGCACGGTTACTTCAGAGAGTGCCTCTACTCTTCTTGGTACGGCAGTTCTTTGGAAAGAATCGGGTTATTTACTTTCTGCTCTTTCAAATTTTGCGGAGACGAAAGAAGTCGAATGTTCAAACGGGATTCTTCCGTGGACGAAAGCCGTCGTGAAAGGATTCGATCGAGCGCTCGATCTTGCGGTTCTTAAATTGGATTCAAGTGCTACTCCTCAACTGAAATCTTATATCCGATGGGTCGAGAGAACGGATGTAAGTGCCCTCGACGAAAGTTATTCAGTGCTCTCGACGCCGTTTCCAGGACAAGTCGATCGATTTTCTGTACAAATTCAACCTGTCATTTCTTCGATGCACACCGGAATTGATGATGATCTGATTTTATTTCTTCCACCGATTCCGGAGGTTTCCGCGGGTGGACTTCTCGTCGATTCTACTTTTAAAGTCGTCGGTTATTTACTTCCGCATCAAGGAACCCTTTGGGGTGCAGCCCTTTCTTTAAAGCGAGCAGATTTTTCGGTTAATTCGATTATCGAGACGGGAAAAGTTTTGCAGCCCTACACGGGGATGAAACTGAGAGTGCAAGCTGGAGGGGGATTTAGTGTTCAGCAAATTGAGGTGGGAAGTCCCGCTTATCGTGCTGGTCTTCGAGTGGATGATATTGTCCTTAAATGGAATAAAATAAATTTAAAAACTCTTTCCGACTGGCAAGAAATTACGGCCAATGAAATTGGGCGGACGATTCCGATTACCTATGAGCATGGGGATAAGACGATCGAGGGACAGATAACCGTTTTGTCTGCTGAGTAGGATCCGGGGTCCGGTCCGAGCTTGAATCTCCGGGCGGGAGCGAATGCGGGCTTCCTGAGAAAACGCGCTCATTGTCGATTCATTTAAATTCTGAACTTAGTATGAGTGTTGCTTTCTCGCCGTGGGTCTTTCATCTCTCGCTTGGCTTTTTTTGCCCGGCTCGAGAGTTTTCTCAGGAAGCCCGCATTCGCTTCCGTCCTCAATTCAAGCTCGGACCGGAATCAAATACAAAAGAAATCCAAATTGGTGCCAGGTGTGGTGCCAGGCACTGATTTGGTTGGATTGGAAATTATTCTTGGGTTTTTTGGCTTTCTTGACGTTGCTTTGGGAATTCGGCATGGTTCACGACTGAGTTATTAAGGGTCGTTTGTGAGGTGAACTGTGAATATGAAATCTTTCTTTTTATTGTTTGTTGGTTTCTTTTTTTTCTCTTTATCCATCATTTCGGCTGCCACCGATAAGCCTCTCTTTTGTAAAAAGATCGTGGTTCAAATAGGGAGCGATTTTGAAGATGTGATTCAGAATTGGCTTCCTGGGGCTGAACGTCGTCACGATCGAAGTGATTCTTCTTTGCGACAAAACGATGGAGAATTTGTTCGAAAACAATTTGCAAAACTTTTTGAGGCGACGCTAGAGCATCCGGAATATGCCTGGTATCCGATTTCTTTTCTTTCCGGTGGACTTGAACATGCGATTAAACCTGCCGATCTAGAGGGAAGAGTTGTTGTCGGCTTTCAGGATTGGTTTGCGGTTGATTACAGCAATATCAAAAAGAAGTTTGGACTTTTTCCCGACGATACGGCGGCCACGCACAGCTTTTTCTATTCTGGAAAGATTCAAAAAGTTGAATATCTGGGAGTTGGCTCTAATTTTTGGCAACGTTTTCGCGACTATCTTATTCACGTCGAAGATTCTGATAGAGCAGTTCGAAAATATAATTGTTCCGATGGCGTTGAGGGGTTGTCCTGCAAAAATTGGACTTTTGTTCTTGGACCTCGAATGTCCGTTGAGGAGATCATGACTCGAGTTTTAAACGAGTCTCATTTAAAAGAACTGTTAACGCGAGTCTTAAAACGTCCTGTAGTTTCGAAAGATTTCGATGTCATTCAGGCCATTTTCGAACTCTATAATGATTTTCCGGCGACCTACAAAAAAACAGCTATTGTTAAAACTTTGCGGGGTCAAAAGATTCGGATTCAACATCCAAAGTATTTCGGCTTTCTTAAAGATGACAAAAATTACAGTCTAAGCGATCTCAATGACCTTGCAGAATTGGTTAATACATTTCTTGAAAATACGGCGGGTATGACTGATTCCTCAATGCCTCACGCGAAGGAGCATGAAAATCGAGCTCCGTACTGGATTACAGCCCGAAATAAAGATCAATTGAAGATTGTTCTTCCAACCATTATTCAATTTTTACAGGAACAAAAGAAAACCTAAACTTTGGTATCGTCACTTTTTTTTCTATTCGAAAGATCGGTGCCTGGCACCACACCTGGCACCGATTTGGTTTGAAACGGGAAAGAGCCAAAGTTTTACCAATTTTTTCTGTCGGTCGATAGGAATGAGCGGCCGATGGATTTTAGCTCGACGAGAATTTCGAAGGCTTCTGCTTCGTCTTTAATTTTTGTTTTTAAAATACGAATCAGGCGCGACTGGGAGAACTCTCCGGCTAGAAAGGCTTCGAAGGCTAGATCGGAGAGATTTCTTCCGAGTGCGACAGCGCACTCGCTTTTGAAAGGTTTTATTTTTTTTAACCATCTATTTTTAGTATTCCTATTTTCTATGAAATATTGTCCTTGCAAGATGGCGAGAGCTTCTCTTTTTTTAGACGGACTCTTACTGAGATTTCGCCACGTCTTCCACGGCACGGCTCGGCGAGAGTGATTTAAAAGTTTTGACATAAAAAATCCCATTGCTTCAATGAGTGTGCGTTTAAAAAAATCTGAGTTTACGTATTTTGTTCCTGACCACACCAAATAGAGATAGGTCCCGGCCGCTTGGGCGCAAGAATTTACGGTGAGTTCCGAAAGATATAAATATCTTCGATCTGAAATGACGGCTACTCCGCTCGATTTGATTTGCGATAAAACTGAAATTCTTTCGGATGTTGGAAATTGAGAGATAGTTTTGAAAAAATTATGATCTTCGGGTCCGAAAACATTAAAGTCTAAAATATCTTCTTTTCTTTTTTTGGACGGATATCGCGGATCGTCTAAAAAAGAAATAAGGGTTTTTAGTGACCAGGTAATTTGATCCCGAGCATCGAGTGCCTCAAACTCTTCATCTTCAGGCGTTTGAAGATGCTTTTCTAAGTAACTCTGGTATTTAATCCAGAGTGGCGTGTGAAGAACACAAAAGAGATCGATCGTATTTTGGACAGGAGCCTTTAACACCATTGTTTTATTTTGTGGCAAAGAGGGAAGCCGCTTTAAAGTGGCCTCGTCGTCGTTTTGCTGAATGACGAGAATTTTTTGTTCGGGACTTTTACGTCTCAGCACTGCAGGTAGATGAGACCTTGCACAGTGGTACTCACCAAAGAGAATCCAAATTCTCTTTTTTGTTTTCGCAATCGTTGCTCCCGCAATGCGATCTCTCTCTTTTAAATTATTTTTGGTTGTCTTCAGAGGTAAGAAATCAATTTTATTTTTATGTGCCCAAATGAAAAGCTCTTTATAAGTTTCAAAATTGCTTCCCCATCGCTCAAGCTCAAGCGAATCTTTGAGTCGTTTTTCGAGTTTAGGTGACGGAGCAAGAAGCCATGAACGAAGGTGCGGCATTTGAGAGCGCGATAAAATTTCGAGACCGATCATCTCAGGTTTTCGAACGGCTTTGTCTCGCAGAAGTCTCAAAAGAAGTCTCTGACTTTGTCTCAGCGTATGGAAGTCGCCAATGAAAACGGTATCGACGGAATTTATTTTTTTTGTGAGCTCTTGATGCGTCGAATCGCTAAATTTCTTTTGATCATTTAAAAACTCCTTTTCATAGATCAAAAATGATTTTGGCCGTTTTTTTAGAAATGAAAGGGCCTCCTGCTTAAGGCTTTGATAAAGTTTAAGTTGGAGTTGGGCCCAAGCTTTCATTTTTTCTTTTCTTTCGAGAGTGTCTTAAGCTCGTTTTCCAAACTCATATTGACGAGTTTCTGAATTTTTAATCTCTGTGGTTCCGAAAGACTTAAAAACTTGATGCCGATCCCCTGGGGAGTTGCGGTCCCTTTTTTTGGATTCGTCCAGGCAACTTCCCCTTTAATTTTTAAAGATTCTTTTTCTTCAGGCAGAAAAAGTTCGAGAGTAATTTGTGTTCCCATGGCAGATAGATTGTCGGTTTCAATAAAAAATCCGCCGCCAGAAATATTTTTAATATAGGCTTTCTTAAACTCTCCAACACTTTCCATTCTCACTTGGTAATTGGCATCCACTCGAAGTTTTTGTCTTTTACTGAGATCGGGAGGGCCAGAGGATTTTTTTGTTTCAAGAATGACGGCTAGTTTAGTTTCGAGTTCCTGCAGTAGCTTTGCTTCAAATTCGTCGAGTTCTTTCGGAGGGCGAGCAGAAAGCTTCTTGTATTGCGTCAATAGTTGCAAAACTTTAACGCTCGATTGATTGCCGAAGGACTGTGACATCTTTATTCACAATTCTACCTGGAATTGAATTTTCGAATCATCTTTTTAATTTCTTATCTGTTTATTCGCATCAAAAAGCTGACCCATTAATTTCTTATAAACTTTTCTAGACACTCAAGCGGAATGAAGAAGATGATAAGGTCTATAGTTTTTTATCAATGGAGGGTTTCGAAATGAAATATTTAATACAGGGCTTCGTAAGTTTCCTTTTTGTTGGAATGATTGCTGGTTGTGCCGGAGATAAATCTGACATTGAGAATGCTGATTATATTTTGGGAAAAGGCGGAGCGGATAATGCCAATACCGTTCTTGCGATGGTTACCACTACTAAGATCGCGGCGGCTTCCGGTGCCACTAAGTTTGAATTGATGCGTCTTTACGCTGGTGCGAAAATGCAAGCGGCTGGCTTTGACGGGGTTAAAATCATTCCCATTCTTGTTTATAAAGACAGCGATAATACTCTGCAGCTCATTCGAGATGCGGTGACTTTGAATACAAATTCCCCGCAATTTTTAAGCGATGCCATTATAAATTTAGGAGCGTTCATCGCAAGTAAAGATTTTACGGCTTCGACTGATACACGGGCAAAAAATGGAATTATTTTCCAATTGGGTTTAGCAAACTTTTTTGATGCAATTCGAACCAGTTTCAAAACTTCAGGTATTTCGGATACGACGGGAGTCTTGAGCCAAAGTGATTGCGAAGATCGATTTAATGCATCGACAGCCGATGTGACAAATATTGGTTCAAGTTTAGATACGGCAAAAACCAATTTTACTGATAAAGCCACAGGCTCTGGTTTGGATGTCGATAACCCTCTCGTGAAGTTGCTGCAATCCTTTCGGGATCAGGTCCCGAGCACAACGAGTCCCACGGATATTCATAATCTTTGTGTTTATCTCGTCGGACAAAGTCAGAAGGCAAATTAAAATGAAGGGGAAATCAATGTTCGGAAATCAAAATAAGTTTTTAATTCTGACGGCTATTTTACTCCTTCCGGTGAATTTGTTCGCAGATATGGTTTCGATAAATCCGCGACCTCGAATGGAATCTATGGGGGGCGCGGGCGTTGCCACTCTTGGAGATCAAGATTCTGCGATGATGAACCCAGCGAGTCTTTCGGATGTCGAGAAATCGAAAGTCGAAGTTTTTCCGTTAACACTCGAAGCTCCGTTCGATCTTGGCACACTCAATTCGTTTTTAGATTATAACGACGTTCGTGGAAATCCCGCAAAGACGACGACCGATAAGAAAAAAGCGCTTACGTCCTTTTTAAGTGATGCGGCGATCGAGGCCACTGCGGCTCGTATCAATATTTATCCGTCGTACACAAGAAAATATATGCATATCGGACTTCTGATGGATATGTACGTCGATCCAAGGCTTCGCGTCGGTGGAATTACGGGAAATGAAGTGATGGAACTGGGCGGAAGTTCGGGAACCGCGGGCCTTATTTTAGGTGGCGGTTATTCATTTCTACAAGATCAACTTCAAGTGGGGATGACGGTAAAGCCTATTTATCGCGTCTCGATTACCGAACAAGCGAATCAAACTCTTCATGATGTTGTGCTCGGTCTAAACAAAGACGCCGACGCTGCCGGAAATCCTCCGCCAAATGTTTCAGACCAACTCTTTGGAAAAAGCAAAGGTAAGAATCGTGCCTATGCAGTGGGTGTAGATCTTGGAGTTAAATATTTCATTCCCTACTTTAAAAATCTAAAGCCGACGGTTGGGCTCACTTATCAAGATATCGGTGATACAAGATTTGTCGGGGACAAATCGCTTCCGGCTGATATTCCGCAAAGTATCTCAGTGGGGATTGCACTTCATCCAAATTGGTCCATTTTCAAAAATACTTTCGCTTTAGATATTCGAAACATGAATCAAGAAGAAGACTTTTTAAATAAATTTCATTTCGGTGCTGAAACCGTTATTTGGAATCTGCTTGCTGTTCGCGCTGGAGTAGCTCAAGGCTATTTGACGGGTGGTCTCGGATTTATTTCGAAACTATTTGAAGCGGATGTCTATATCGCTTCAAGAGAAGCAGGTCGTTATTCGCATATTCAGGATATTACGACGATTGGGATGAGATTGGCGCTGGGATGGTAACGCGTCCGGTCCGTAGTTGAAGCTGCGGGCGCGCGCGGGTCTTCGTCTAAATTTAGATCGTCCATTGGTGTTTGCCATTTCAAGTTGATGTCCTTGCGATACTCCTGAGCTGGCTGGTAATTTTCCTTTCTCACGCTTTTGTGGCCAGCTCAGAGCTAAATTTAGCCGAAGCCCCGATCCCGTCCTCGATTCAACTACGGACCGGATTGAAGATAAAATACAGAAAATAAAAACTGAATTGGTTTGGAACTATTTTATTTTTTGTTGGAGATTGCGGGTTTATGCGTTTTTTGAATATCAGACGTTGATATCGGGATGCGTGTCTCCGTCATGAGTGCATTAAGATCATTTGAATCTCCCCCGACTAGTAATGTTTGTTCCATTTTACCGTCTTTATAAACTTCCATTTGAAGGCAGTGATAACAAAGTAAAAAATCGTAGACGTGAGAACTTGAAGTTAAATGAAGGGCATGCCTAGGCTCAAAACATCTTGCAGCGTATCCCTTCGATTGAGCGATGGCTTCTTTAAAGGCTTTTACTGCACGGGTTGTTTGATTCTTTGTTAATGGAATGCTCCCGAGGACGAGAAATCCATAGAACCTTTCATTTGCACTTGGAGTGCGCTGAGGTTCCAACGAATAAAGCACTGCTTTTTCGGAGGCATTAAGGACTTGATTCAATTCTTGAGAGAGAGAATTTTCTTTTTTTACTTCAGTAGAGGTGTCACTCAGCGAATCATTAACACAGATAAAAATTGCTAGAAGAACAAATAGAGATTCCCCAAGCCCAGTTTTCAGCTTATCCACAAGTTAAATTGCATCACAGTAGGGGTCTTGTATCAACCAAATGCAAAATTTCCGCTGTTTTTAGCTGAAGAGGCCTTTTTTCTTTTTCTTTTTTGACGTGTCGTCTTCTTTTTTTGTGTGAGTTTCTAGTTCTGTCTTTAGTTGTTCAATTAATTCTTTTGCTTTCGAGGATAATTCGGTGGGGGTGTCGATGTGCATTTCTACGATGAGGTCTCCTCGGTGATTTCGTCTTAAATCTTTTACGCCTTCGTGTTTTAGAACTATTCGGTGGGGGGAGTGCATGAGGTGGGGGACTTTTATGGTTTTTGATCCTTCGATGAGGGGAATTTCTGCTTCGCCTCCTAACATGGCAATCGGGTAAGGAATATACACTTTGGTGTAGAGGTCTACTCCGTCTCTTTCGAAAACTTCGTCTGGTTTTACTGTGAGTTCTACGTAGAGATCGCCGGGTTCTCTTCCGTTTGGGGATAGATCACCTTCGTGGGAGAGTCTTAGTCTTACTCCCGTGTCTACTCCGGCGGGAACTTTTACTTCTACTTTGTGTTTTCCTGCTTTTTGGCCTTTTCCTTTACAATCTTTACACGGGTATTTGATTATTTTTCCTTCACCCCCGCACTGAGGGCAGGTTTGTGACATGATGAAGAAGCCCTGGTTTTTAGAAATTTTTCCTCTTCCTTGGCAGAGTGTGCAAGTTTCTGCTTTTTTTCCGGGTTCTACTCCTGATCCGTCGCAGGTTTCGCAACGATGGGATCTTGGGATCTCAATGGTTTTTGAGCATCCCAAAATGGCTTCTCTAAAATCGATTTCTAGTCGATAGAGAAGATCGGCACCGCGCGTTTCTGCGCGTGCGCTTCCACCGAAAAAATCATCGAATATACTTTGAAATCCGGCGAAGACATCGCCCATATCACCGCCACCAAAACCCGTTGACCTGCCAGATACTCCTCGATGGCCGAATTGATCGTATAAACCTCTCTTTTCGGAGTCAGACAAAATTTCGTAGGCTTCCTGTGCTTCGCGAAATTTTTCGGCAGCTTCGGCCGTTCCGTTTCGATCCGGGTGATATTCGAGAGCAAGTTGCCGGAAGGCCTTTTTGATGGTTATTTCGTCTGCCGTCCGACTTACGTTTAGAATTTCATAGTAATCTCGCTTATCAGCCATAACTTTTAAGGTAAGAATCCAAAGACTTACTGTCAAACCTCTTGAAAGCCCATTTGCAGAAAGAATAGGATAAGGTGTGCGATTAAAACCTGAAGAATCCAAAAAATTGGCCCAACATCTAACAAATCTCATCGTCAATGATAAGACGGTGACTCTTAAAACTTCCCGGCAGAAGATCCAAGATACGATTGAAAAGGTCCTTCTGCATCATTCTGAAGAGGAACGACAAATAGAGCAAAAATCTGAAAAGCTCTATCAAGAGCGCTCCGGAGAGTTCGGGACCATGGATAAAGGAAAAGCTTTGGCCATGATTCGAAAGCAAGTCGCAAAAGAAAACGATGACTTTATTCTTTCAGGCGCCCCTGAGGGACGCTTTTCGGAAGACAAGATTTCTCATATGGCTCACCTCGTGGCCGATACGCTTTTTGACGACGATCTTCTCGACTTTAAAGATGAAGACGAAGGCCCCCAATTCACAAAGAGAGTTTTTACTCAGTATTTCGGCAAAGAAGACGAGATTAACGAAAAAGTTCGCAAAAAAATTCTGGGGATGAATAACGCTCCTTTCGAAGGATCTCGAGATTGGGATATTTTATTCCGTAAATATTACGAAGAAGAAATGCGGCGTATTTCGCACGGATAAAGGGTCGAGGAAAGGGGTCGGGTACTTTAGGAGCCAGGTAACTTTTCTACCTAGCTCCTAAAGTACCCGACCCCTTTTCACTGGAGAACGAAATGGAATTTAAATCCAATATTATTATTGAACCGTTTCGTATCAAATCAGTGGAGCCGATCAAAAAACTTTCAAAAGAGGATCGCGCGCTTGCCTTAAGGAAAGCTCATTTCAATTTATTTAAACTCTCAAGCGATGATGTTCTGATCGATCTTCTTACCGACTCCGGTACTTCCGCCATGAGTGCTCTTCAGTGGGGGGAAATTCAAAAAGGGGATGAATCTTATGCGGGGAGTTCGAGCTTCGCTGTTTTTGAACAGACGATTCGTGACCTCACCGGCTATAAACATATTATTCCTACGCATCAGGGCCGCGCCGCCGAAAAAATACTTTTTCAAACTTTATCGAAACGTTACTCCGGAATTACCCCTGGAAAAATTCCTAACAATAGCCACTTCGATACGACACGCGCCAATTTGGAAGTCGCTGGTTTTGAAGGGATTGATTTGCCTTGCGAAGAATTTTTTAATTTTGAGTCGGATTTTTCTTTTAAAGGAAATATGAATCTCGAAAAGCTCGAAGTTCTTCTTAAAAAGTTTGGAGCGGATCAAATTCCGATAGGTATGCTGACCATGACCAATAATTCCTGCGGCGGGCAGCCTGTCAGTTACAAAAATATCGAAGAGACTTCTCGTCTTTTTAAGAAATATAAAATTCCTTTTTATTTAGATGCTTGTCGGTTTGCAGAAAATGTTGCGTTCATTCGAAAGCATGAGCTTCCGGATTTGACCCCGACCGAAATTGCAAAAAAGATTTTTCGGTTGGCCGATGGCTGTACATTCTCTGCAAAAAAAGACGCCCTTGCCAATATCGGCGGTTTTCTTGCAACGAACGACGATGACCTCGTCGAAGATTTCACTTCTCTTCTGATTTTGACAGAAGGCTTTCCGACGTACGGCGGTCTAGCCGGACGAGATCTTCTCGCGATTGCTCAAGGGCTTCGAGAAATTTTGGATGAAGATTATTTGGAATATCGTTTAGCAGTTACACGCTATATCGGAAAAAAACTGGACGCGCTTAAAATTCCTTACCTGCGACCTGCGGGCGGACACGCGATTTATTTAAACGCAAAACGAATTTGCGACCATCTCAAATGGAGCGAATATCCAGGACAGGTTTTGGCGCTTTCACTTTATTTAGAGGGCGGCATTCGTGGATGCGAAATTGGATCTGTCATGTTTGGAAAAAAAGTGGACGGCTCGGAGAGTGCTCATCCGTCAGAGCTCGTTCGTTTAGCGATCCCGAGGCGCGTTTATACGCAGAGTCATATGGATTATTGTTGTGAAGTGATCGCTTATGTTGCAGAGCATCGAGCGAAACTTTCGGCTGCACGTATCGTAAAACAACCGAAGCAGCTTCGTCACTTTGCGTGCGAATTTACGTGGCCAATGAATTGACTGAATGATAAATTTTAATTTATGTCGCTCACCGAACCAGTGAACACTGAAAAGCCACCTACATTAGAAGACCTCGTAAAAAAAGCGAGCGACCTCAATATGATGCCTCAAGTGGCACGAAAAGTGATTGATCTCGTCTCGAACGAATCATCCACCGCTTCTCAGCTTGCTGAACTTTTAGAAAAAGACCCTAACATCACCACTCGAATTTTAAAAATTTCGAACTCTGCTTTTTATGGTTTGAGGCGCGAAGTAAAAACGGTTCAACAAGCGATTGTGATTCTTGGATTTAAAAGTTTGAGATCCATGGTGGTTGCATCCTCAAGTAAAGCTCTTCACAAGAGATTCGGGATTACGGAACAACTGATGTGGGACCACAGTATTGGCACTGCGATTGCTGCAAAAATTATTTCAGAGGGAATGCCCGTAGCGGTGGGAGATATCGCCTTTGTTGGAGGGCTTCTTCATAATGTTGGAAAAACGATTATGAATAACGAATCTCCCAAAGCGTATGTCGAGGTGATGAAAAAAGTTTATAACGATCGAATGAATCCCATTGAGGCTGAACTTGAGATTTTTGGATATAGCTATCCACAAGTCGGCTATATGATTTCTGAAAAGTGGGGTTTGCCTTCGGATTTAATTAATGTGATTCGTTATCATTATTTGAGTCAGATGAAGGAAGAAGATAAAAAAGTTATCCTTTCGAATCAAGTTCTTAAAATGGCACTGGGTTGCGTGGATTTGGGAGCGCATATTTGTGAGTATCTTGGAATAGGATTTCGAGAAAAAAATCCTAAGCTTGAGCTTATTTCGACCGAAGGTTCGAAATATCTTAATGCCACTCAAGAAAAAATTGATCAGTGGATGAAAAAAGCTGAAGAAGCTTATTCCAAAGAACGAGCTGTTTTTAATTAATATGAAATGGGGTCAGGGCACTTAGGGGACAGGTGAAATTTAATAGCTGAAATCACTTGTCCCCTAAGTGCCCTGACCCCAACGCGGTGTCGTCTATTTACGAATGGAATTAATCAGGGAGGATTATAAATATGTCTTTAAGGATTTTACTCGCCGAAGATGAGCCCCGAGTTCAGGCGTTTGTCAGACGAGGACTTGAGCAGGCGGGAATGACTGTGGAGACAACCGACAATATCAAAGATACGGAATCTTTTTTTCTTACGAATGAATATGATGTTTTGATTTTAGATCGCCTTTTAAAGCAGACTGATTCTCTCACTTCGATTCAAGGCTTTAAGAAAAAATTTCCTCAAAAGAAGATTTTAGTACTCAGTGCTCTCTCGAGTGTGTCGCATCGGATTCAAGGACTCGAAAAAGGCGCTGACGATTATCTTGGAAAGCCCTTTCATATTACGGAGCTGATCGCGAGAGTGAAATCCCTTTCTCGAAGGATTGCGGACGATATTCCTACGGCAGATCGTCAGATTCGGGTAGATGATTTAACCATCGATCTTGATTCACATAAAGCTATGCGTGCTGGTAGAAACATTGAACTTTCTTTTAAAGAGTTTCGACTTCTCAATATTTTATCGAGTTATCCTGAAAAGATTTTTTCTCGTGCCGAACTTTTAAATCGTGTTTGGGATGTTAATTTTGATCCGGAATCGAATGTGGTCGATGTCACCATGGGACGCCTCAGAAGAAAACTCAATTTTGAAGGGCTTCAGCTCATGATCCATCCTCAACGAGGAGTAGGGTATAGCTTGAAGGATTCGAAATTTTCTTAATTTCGAATAACTTCTTTTAAATAGACTTCAAGAGAGTAAGAGCGGTTTGCGAAGAAGCGTTGGCTTGTCCGAGCACCGCGACACCTGCTTGTTGCAGAATTTGAGCACGAGTTAACTCAGCTGTTTCTGCAGCAACGTCCGTATCTTTGATTTGCGATTTCGCGCTTGAGATGTTTTCGAGTGTCACACCTAAGCTGTTGATCGTAGAATCAAGACGACTTTGTGTAGCACCAATTCCTGATCGTAGTCCGTTCAATTGGGTCAGCGTCGCATCGAGCACTGAAAGAGCATTCGAAGCAGAGTTTTGATCGGTCAGAACAATCGAGTTCACAGCGATCGTTGAATCGACAGTGACCGTGGTGCTTGCAAAACCAAGAGCATTCGAAGTGTTGCTTCCAGAGATCGTGATATTTCCTGACGATCGAAGTTTAATCGCTCCCGTTCTTACAATGTTCGTTCCGACAGAAACGCCCGTGGCAGAGAAGAGAAGACCTGCGCTGATACCGCCGGCAGATACGTTCGAAGAAAGACCATCTTCAAAGGATGCCCAGATGCCCGTTGTCGCAGCGTTCGCGCTGAAGGCGATTTGAATATTTCGACCATCGTTGGCGAAAAATTCGATTGAGCTCGTCGCATTGGTTTGAAGTCTGGCTTGAACACCTGTTTGACTGGAGTAGTTATTTACAGCAGCAATGAACGCATTCAGGTTATTGACACCGGTTCCAAGAACGCTGATGCCGTTGATCTTGAATGCGTCTGCGCTTAAATCTCCACCGAAGCTTGAGAAGCTGAGGTTATTTCCTTGAACAATGGTTGTTTGAACATCCGCGAATACTTTAGAGGAGCCACTTTGAAGATTGATATTTTTAGCAATCGCGATGGCGCTGTAAGAATTTCCTGAAGCGGAAAAAGTATCGTCTGCAGCGGATGAGTTATTGATGGCTTTACCATTGATAATCAAACCGTTCGTCGCTGAAGTGATTTGATCTCTCCCACCGGAAAGTGTGGCCAAAGCTCCAAGAGCTGAGGTCCGCGCATTTCCGATATTGAACGAGATGGTTTGCCCTTTTTGAATACCGACTTGGATATTCGTGGTGGTAAACGATCCGTCAAGGAGGTTCGATCCGTTAAATTGTGTTTGGGTTGCGATACGATCAAATTCTGAAAGAAGTTGTGTCGCTTCAGAGTTCAAATAGGTTCTGTCGTTTGATCCTAAGGTACCGTTTGAAGATTGAATCGAAAGCTCACGAAGACGTTGAGTAATATTCGTAA
>JAQBPA010000049.1 GCA_028287765.1 Bacteriovoracaceae bacterium | reverse complement strand
AAAACTTATGGAACGCGCTCGCAATCACAATTGAAAAAAAAGCGAAGCCAAAGAGAATATTTTTGATAGAACGTCGATCCACCGTTTTCGCAAGGTGTACAAATCCTAAATAAGATGCAAAAAAGGCCACTCCCGCAGCCTGTTTCAAATAAGAGTAGTGCGCAAAAAAGATCATGCGTGACGAAAGTAAAATAAAAATCATGGCGGGCGCTACGAAGGGTCGTTTTTTATCATAGCTCATAGCTGCAAGCGCTCCGGCAAAAATCAGAAAGCTTGCAATCACAACGGAGTTATACGTTTCAATATCGCTCAGGCCAAAAAAGTGTTGGATTTTTGAAAGCACAAAGAAAAAAGGAAGAAACGGAGAGTAGTAGCCACTTCCCGTCGAAGCGTACTCCCGAAGCTCCACTAAATAGTAGAAGCTATTGTATTCGACGGGCCATTTATTTTCGAAGGTGTCCTTCAACGAACTGAAATAATCGACGAAGGTCCGAATGGCTAAAGAAGAAAAAAGAATAAACGCCGAGATGTTAAAATATTGCAACTTTAGTTTTATCAGTTTTTTCCAATACACTGGACGGCTCCCCAAGTTCATTTAACGCCAAATAATAAACGCGCGTCTAGAAGCACTTCAAAACATGGAATGTCCACGTAAGAAAAGCCTTCCTTCAACTAGAGGAGCGGCAAAAAAAATGGCCAGCTAGTTGCTGGCCATTTTTGAACTCAATTTAGTTCGAATTCTTATTTTCGAGCGCCCGTGTTTCCGGTCAGTGCTTCTACACCTTCGGGTGTTTGGGTTGGGGCGGGTTTTTCTTTGGCAACTTCGACCACAGATTCATCTACTACCGTTGGCTTGCTATAAACATTTACGTAGGCTTCATTCTCTTTAGGATCTTGCCACCAGATTCTACCGGGTAAAGATTTTTCCATATTTCTCAATTGTACTTGCTCCGCTATAAGTCGATTCTTTTTCCATTCTTTCAATTTTGCAGTTCGCACTCTTTCTTCTTGAAGTACCTTAGCAACTTCTTTGCTTACCGCGGCGGGAGAAGAATTCGTGCTGCCTACAGAAGCAGATATCGAATCGAATGCGTTCTTAGCGTCTGCCGCATATTTTTTATTCATTTCATGCTCTTCGGCATAAGCGATCACCGCATTTTCATCGAGCGTACAAATCCCGGTTACAGGATCTCGGACATAAGGAATTTTTGTTCTCTCAGAAACCCTGATCACATGCGCATTGCTAAGAACTAAATAGCCCTCAAGCTTCTCTTTGGCTTGAGCAAGAACGATCAACTGTTCTCGCTGAAGACCCACTTGCTTACTCAATGCATCGATCTTCTCAATTTCCATGTGGGCCGCAATCATTGTCATATTAATTTGTTTTAAAATTGTAGCGTCTAAATATCCGGCGGGAATATTTTTTAATTGGGCAAGAAGTTTAGCTTCTAAAGCAGCGGCTTCATCATTTTTATCACCAGCTTTTTTCAGACGTCGGATCGTAATAGCTTGGCTGAGAAGACTATTACTTTCTTCTTGAGCTAATTGTTTAATCTCGGCTTCGACTTCTGCAACTTCTTTCTTTGCTGCTTCTAGCGCGGGTTGATCAAAATATTTAAGAGTATAATCGGCTTCTTCCTTTTCCTTTTTAGCTTTTTTTGCAGCTGCTCTTTTGGCCCAAAAGCCAACTGATTCTTGGGCTTTTCCAGTTGTAACCAAAACAGTGGCACCCTTATTTTCAAGCGGCTTCACGATCTGTCGGACTTCGGCTTGAGCTGACGTAACGGCGACGTTCGCGTTTGTCACAGCAGTCCCTTTGGTCGAAACTGTTTTAATACTTTGATCGACGACGTCTTGCTGCGCTTTTACAGCATCTAAAAGATTGAGTTTCCTTTTACTCTCTTCAACAATTTTAGAATTTTTTTCGTCGCCAGTTTTTGCATTTTCTGCAGCATATTCCTCAAGGGCTTTGGTGTTTTTTATGATTTCTGCTTCCTTCTCCTTAGAAACCTCGCCACCGCTCGTTCTCTTAAGCATTTCTTTGATATCGTCCGAAAGCGGAGTCAAATGAACTTCAAAATTGCTTGCTGCATTTGTTCCACTGGTTACGGTGTTGTTAGTATCTTGCGCATTCGCCTGAATCAAAGACGAACTGAGTGCAGCAAGAATAGAAAGGGTTATTGAGCGGTTCATATGTTGTAGCCTCCAAATATCGATATTCATTTTCATTTTTAAACGTATCCAAACTCATAGAAGAGCTGGAAAATTGAGTGACGAATACACCAACTCGATTTGAAATTCAATGGACTGCCGTATTTATCTGGCTGTTTCCGATACTTCTAAAGATTTACTCTTATGCATCCTTCGCTCAAACTGGTTGCAATAGGCTTACTCTATGAAATGCTTAACTATATCGCTTAAGCGAACCTCTAAAAAGCTCCCCGAACCCTGTCTATATATAGAGGGCGCAGAGTCCCTAGAGGTAAAGAGCCCCTCAGATTTCACTTCTAAATTACGGCTATTTCTCGACGATATGAAAAATCTTAAATATTTGAGGCATATTGCGGTCGAAACGCCGGAAGCTTTAACCTCCGACGAAGCCCTCCGACTTCAGCAATATGCCGAGCTCATTCCGCCCGTCATAGAAGATATTCAGAGAAGTCTTGGAGAATCTGAAGATTCTATTCTCGGAATCCAAAATCTTTTTGAGAATCTTCCGACGATTTTAAAAAAACCGGATATCAGTCATATAAAATGCACTCGCCCATTTCATGCTGTTGTCGTTTCGGCCGGCCCTTCTTTAGATCTTGAAATTGAAAATTTAAAAAAAATTCAATCGAAAGCCATACTCATTTGCGTCGACGCGGCTTTTAAAACCTTATTAAAAAATGGAATTCGTCCACAGGTGGTCGTCGCAATGGAAAGAGACGACCATAGCGTTCCTTTTTTTAAAGATCTCCCGTCGCAAACGGATAGTCTTTTAGTTTGTCATGCGACCGTCAAAAGAATACTTTTCGAAAGTTATCCCGGCCCTATCGCTACAGCTCTAAAATATACCGGTCCCTTTCTTTGGCTACCTTTTAAGCGTGCACGTTTTTGGACCGCGAGTTCTTCTGCTCATCTCGCCTATCGACTCTGTGGTTTTTGGGGCGCGGAAAGTATCGCGTTAGTCGGACAAGATCTCTGCTATCACCCAAAAACTTTGCAAAGCCATGCTGACGTCCCCGATTATCCTGAATGGGCTGCACCCGCTTCTTTTGAAAATCGCATTCAACAAGATCGCGCGTTTAGAGCCGTGGGAAATATTATTCCCGAAGTACTCACAAATGCTACGTGGAGTCTGTTTTCACGAGATTACCAAGTGATCGTAAATGAAATGAAGGTTCCGACCTTTAATACAAGTAAACTCGGAATGAAAATTGGAGATATTCCGTTCATCCCCTTCGAAGATTGGACGAAAAGACTCGAAGCACCTTCTTCACCGACACTGAATGTCGTGGATCTCAATCCCGATTTCAAAAAAGATTTGGCTGCGCTGTCGAACAAAATCGAAGCTGCAAAAACTGCGCTCACGGAACTTAAGAATGATTTACAAAACGAAACATTCTTAAAAAATCCAGAGGGTTTATACGAGAAGTTACCCCAAACGCCTCACTTCATCGAACTTGTCCTCGAAGTCGTCTTCCTGGACTGGGTAAAAACAGAAAATTTATGCTTAAACGCCGATCTTGAATCCGCTCGCAGCACCAAACGGGATTTCTTAAAACGCGCAAGCGAAGGGATTGATCGAGTGCTTCGCCTTTTACCCTCCAAACTTACCCTTTGATTTTAAGACGAGCTTCCTTAGAATGGGCCTATGATTTTATCTGTTTTGCTTGGTTCTCAACTTCTTGTATCAGCGCTCGAAAATCCTAAAAATAATTTCCCAAACCTTGTTGGAGGTTCAGGAAATCTGCGAACATTCTCCGCTCAACCGAACGAGCCCACCACTTTTGGAGCGAATCTGATCGGAAGTTTTTTTTCAAAGGATCCCTTCTTAAACGGAATCAAAGATTCACGAAACCAATTTAGAGTCGACGGAAATTATACTTTTGATGTGGGAGTTCCTCTCGAAGTTTTCGGCGGATTTACATTAACCTATAACGACAATTCCGACTCAAAATCTGCGACAACGATGACAACCTTTTTTGAAAACGCTGATTTGGGTCTTCGCTATGGTCGACGAGCTTTTTCGGATCATTTCTTTTTAGGCGCCTACGCTTATTCACGGGCTTTTTCGGGAACTCGCGCTTTTAGAAATACAAGCGGCGGCTCAACCGTAAAATCAGGTCCCATGATGTCGGGTGCTCTCGGTTTCACTCAAACCTATGATCGGGCGAAAGACCTGCACGATTTTCCTTTTCGCGAACATTTGAATATTGGCTACCGTCTGCCGAACGGAACTCTGATTGGATCTAACGATGATTTTAATCGATTTGCTCTCGATAGTTTTCATTTTCAAGCCATCGTCGCCGCGGTCTCAGGCGAACTTGTTTACAAATTTGCTTCTCCTTTTATCGAGTACTCGATGGAGTATGCCATTTCTGCAAGTGCTCCGAAGCCAAAGTTTAGCGACAATCGACAAAAGGTTACGCTTGGAGTTCGCATCACTCCGATCTCTTCGTTTAGTGTTCTCGTCGCCAGTGATATTGGAGTCGGTGGACCCGCCTCAGATATTGCAACGGGAATACCCAAAAATCCTCCGTACGATATTTTCTTTGGCCTCGCATTCCAAACGCTTGCAAGCAAACTTAAAAATGATGTGGGCTCTGTTCGTGGCGTGGTTACCGATCAGGCGACGGGCTCTCCGCTCGACGGCGTAAAGATTTCGGTTGTGGGTGATAGTTCGTTAAGTTTTACAACGGACGCGTCCGGTACTTATGAATTTGATCTTTTAAAAAATGGAAATTACCAAGCTCGATTTGAAAAGCCTGGTTTTGAATCCACTGCTAAATCTTTTTCTATTCGTGAAGGGGGCGACACGATTCTTGATGCTTCGATCGGAAACAGAATGCCTAAGACCGGAAATTTAGATCTGACCGTACTCGACGCTGAAACGCACGGGCCACTGAAGCGCGCCTTTGTAAAAATTTCGGGCTTGGACTCCGGTCTCGCGACGGATGATTACGGAAAACTTCAAGTGAAGTCGCTCCTGGAAGGTGAGCACACCGTGACTGCCGATGCTCCGGGCTATATTGCCGGAAATACGATCATTCAAATTTCGCCAACCCAAGTCCTTCAGCAATCGCTTCAACTCACCAAAGCTCCTCCCGAAACGGGAATCTGTGCGGGTGTCGTCAAAAATCCTGAAGGAACTCCCCTCACAGCGGTTTTCACTTCTGCGAATGGAAAAGTTCAGCCGTTTGGAACGGATCCCGTTACGGGCGTTTTCAGTCAGTCTCTGCAGGCAGGATCTTACGAGCTGAAAGTGCAGGCCGAAAATTATTTACCGCAGACCGTGATCTGTAATGTGGCGGGCGGCGAAACGACCAAACTTGAAATCGCACTCGAAAAACCGAAAGCGGCTGTCGTCATCGACAATAAGATCGTGCTTCCGGATGCGATCTATTTTGAATTTGGAAAGGCGGATATCAAACGAGAGTCGTTTGGAATTCTGGATCAGGTCGTGGATATCCTCCTTAAAAACGATAATTATAAGGAACTGAAGATCGAGGGCCATACGGATAACGTCGGCGGAGAGGCACCAAATCAAAAACTTTCAGAAAAACGAGCGGCCGCGGTTCGGCTTTATCTCATCAAAAAAGGGGTAAAGGGCGCCAAAGTGACCTCTTCGGGCTTTGGAAAGACCAAACCGGTGGCGACAAATCTCACACCAGAAGGACGAGCTGAGAATAGACGAGTGGAGTTTAATCTCGTAAGAAATGAGTGATGAGCTCGAAGCCAATTTATTGGGATCATAATGCGACTGCGCCTCTTCGAAGACGCGTGAAAGAGAGAATGCTGGAAGCATTTGAGCTCTATGAAGGTAATCCAAATTCTTCACATACGCTCGGCCAAGCGTCTCGTGCTGCGATCGAAAAATCAAGACGTACACTCGCGGCTACGTTTGGATGTCAGCCAGGAGAAATTATTTTTGCAGCGTCGGCCACCGAATCCAATTTGATTGCCCTTTGGGGTCTCTGGATGGAGCGCACTCGAATAAAACCAGAACACAAAAAAATTCTCGTGAGTCCGCTAGAACACAGTTCTGTTCATGAAAATATTTTATTTCTTTCCGAAAAATTTGGAGCAGAAATTGTCTGGATGCCACTCGGATCTCAAGGCCTTCTCGATCTCGAAAAAATTGAAAAACTTTTAAAAACAGATGATTTTGCTTTTTGTACGACCATCGGTGCTCATAACGAAACAGGTCTTATTCAGCCTTGGACGGAACTTGCTCAGCTTGCAAAAGAAGCGAAAGTACCTTGCCATGTGGATCTGGTTCAATGCGTCGGAAGACTGCCATTTAATCTTCATGAAAGCCAAATCTCAACCGCCGCTCTTGCTTTTCATAAAGTAGGCGGGCCGAAAGGCATCAGCATGGTCTATGTGCGCGATCGCACGAAGATCGAATCCATCATTCGCGGCGGGTCTCAAGAAAAAAAGAGACGAGCAGGAACCGAAAATATTGCCGCCATCGTGGGGGCAGAAGCTTTAGCCGAAGACGTTCGAGATTTAGAAAAAGTTTTTGACCAAAAAGTGAGAACGCTCCGTGACCGATTTGAAAAAGAGTTGAAGAAAAAAATTCCAGAAATAATGATTGTTTCTGAAAAAAGTCCCCGGCTTCCAAATACGAGTTATATTATTTTTCCTGGCACAAAATCAGATGCCCTTTTGATGAGCTTAGATTTTAAAGGAATTTGCGTGAGCTCAGGCTCTGCATGCTCTTCCGGAATTGTGCTCCCCTCGAGAGCTTTACTTGAACTTGGATATTCAGAAGCCGAAGCGAAGGCGGCCGTACGATTTAGTTTAGGGGCTGAGAATTCTGAAGAGGAAATCATGGAAGTCGTGAATGCTGTACAAACGTCTGTCTTAAAATTGGCCGCTTAAAAGGTAAAAAAATGGCAAATCCGATTAACGAACTTATTGAACATCTCTCCCGACTTCCCGGAATTGGAGAACGAACGGCGACTCGACTTGCTTTCCATTTAATGCGATCAAATCCGGTTTTTCGTGAAGGGCTCTCGAGTGCGATTGCAAGACTCTCGGAAGTTCATCTCTGTACGGTTTGCTCAACGGTCACCGATCGAGATCCCTGCGCCATTTGCACAAGTCATGTTCGAAAACATGAAGTCATTTGTGTGGTCGAGAAGCCTTCCGATATTTATTCGATCGAAAGACTCCATTCGTACCAAGGCGTTTACCATGTTCTTCACGGACTGCTCTCCCCCCTTGAAGGGATTGCACCTGGCGATTTGCGAATTGCTCAACTTCAAAAGCGAATCCAAGAAGAAGCGCCAAAAGAAGTCATTTTGGCCCTAAGTCCGACGCTCGAAGGTGATGCGACATCGGCTTTTCTTGTCAAGCAGCTATCCGCCTATAGCTTTCCTATTAGCCGTCTAGCCTCCGGTTTAGCCATAGGAAGCAATTTAGAATTCGCCGATCAAATCACTTTAGGAAAAGCGTTTGAAGCCAGAACCCGAGTTGGTTAGCATAGAGATATGCCAAAAAAATCTCTGAAGAAAAAAGCAAAAAAATCCTCCACATCCAAAGCAAAGTCCATGAATTGGCAACAATCTGGAGAGGCATTACTGAGCGCCTATTTAAAAAAATTGAAATCAGCGCAGGGTTCGCTCGTTGTTTTAAGTTCTTTCGGTGATTTGCTTCTTAAGTCTGGAAAAAAAATTGATCACCTCGATTGGACTTCCATCGGCAGTATTTTTTCCGCTGTTCGCGGAGCTGCGGGCGGCCTCAATAAACTTCTTTTCAGCCGGACTTCGGTTGTTCAATTCGGAGATCCCAAAAAAGGATATTGGCTAGAACTCCTTCCAGAGAATTGCCTCATTGTAGGAATTGGAGTCCCTCATCAGGCCAAAGATTTAAAAAAAGTTCAAAGCCATTTAAAATCGAACTCACGCGCGCTTTCGGGAGGGGCTTTTGGATCAGAAGCTCTCGACGGAATGAGTGAAGCCACCGTCGATGCGGCGATAGGAAAAGAGTAATTAAATGTCATTTATTAATTATTCAAACCGAGAGATCAACTGCAAGATTGTCTATTATGGCCCCGGCCTTTGCGGCAAAACGACCAATCTTCAATACGTCTATAAAAAGACAGCGCCCAAAGCCAAAGGCAAAATGATTTCGCTTGCCACCGAAACTGAGCGAACTTTATTTTTTGATTTTCTTCCTCTCGCTCTCGGCGAAATCCGCGGATTCAAAACTCGATTTCATTTATATACTGTTCCTGGGCAGGTATTTTATGATGCCAGTCGAAAGCTGATTCTTAAGGGCGTAGATGGAATCGTCTTTGTTGCAGATTCACAAAAAGATCGTATCGATGCCAATCTTGAGAGCATGGAAAATCTGAAAGTAAATCTTCAGGAGCAAGGCTATTCCTTAGATGAAATGCCTTTTATTATTCAATACAACAAACGAGATCTCCCGAATGTCTCTTCGATCGAAGACTTAAGAAAACTTTTAAATCCTCGAGGTGCGCCGGAATTCGAAGCGGTTGCCGTCGAGGGCAAAGGCGTCTTTGAAACTCTGAAGGCTGTTGCGAAGCTTGTTCTTCTGGAACTGAAAAACGATAAGGCAGCCAAATCTTAAATCTGGAACAGCCGGGGGCGAGCCGTAGATGAGTCTCCGGGCGGGAGCGAATGCCGGCTTGGTGAGAAAACTCGCTCATTGGTGACTCGTTTAAATCCTGAACTTAGTATGAGTGTTGCTTCTTCGCCGCAGATCGTTCATCTCTCGCATGACTTTCTTGCGCGGCCTCAGGAGTTTTTCACCTAGCCGGCATTCGCTTCCGTCCTCAATTCATCTACGGCCCGTCCATCAGAATACGAATACAATATTTCGAACAGAAAAAATGAATCAGGTCCGATTCAGGGTTTGTTGCTGTGCTTGCAGTCGATTTATTTTTTATCTGAACTTATTGATGACTGAAGTAGGCTTTCCATCATGGGAAGTGTTGATGCTAAGTTTGGGTAGGGGTTGAATTTTTTTTCTTGGGCTTCGTAGATAAATTGCCTCGCGATTTCGATATATCCTTCTAGCCATCCTAGCGATCGGAATGCGGGCATTTTGGATCCGAATTCGGTGTCTAGTCTCACCATCGTCGTTTTTTTTCGGCCTTCGCCTACTTCGATTTCATCTGGATTTAAAAAATTCCATGAGAGCATTTTTTTTGTTCCGACGACTTGAAATTCAAAATGATCGCTCATTCCGTGAGTTGTTTTTGAGATCGATCCCAAGGTGTGCTGGCCGGTTGCAAATTCAGAGTTTAGATGAAGGTGTGTATCTCTATGCGGCTTTTCGGAGTTTTTGTATGAGAGCCATACATTATTTTTTAACGGAAAAACTCCCATCAAAAAACACATCATATCTAGCCAGTGAGTGCCGACATCTAAAAGTAAATCGTACGGCCCACAAAGCGTCGGGTCGTTCTTCCATCCTGAGGTGTGGGCTGCTTTTCCTTTGATTGCGGCTTCTGCTGCAGATGAATGCCAGTATCTTCCTTCGATTGTGATTAAATCTCCTACTTCGCCATTCGTAATGAGTTTTCGAATCGTCTGTGGTCCCCAGAGTTGTCGGTAGACGTGTAAGACTGCAATTTGGGATTTCACCTCAGATAAATTTTTTGCTTCTTTTAAATCTGCGCAGAGTGGTTTTTCAGTAATGATTTTTTGAATGCCTTTTTTATTTGCCTCGAGGATTTGAGGGGCGTGAAGCGCACTTGGATTCGTAAGGCAAAGAAGTGCATTCGGGTCCGTTGGAAGTGCTCCTCCTCTTGCAAGAAACTCGGCGGGTTTTATTCCCAGTTCTGGTTCAAGATTTGCGAGAATGCTAAATGCATTTTGAAGAGCCTGGCCCGCTCTGCCTTTTCCTAGAATGTAGGGCTGAAATTCGTGTTTCATAGAATTATTTGAGTGAAACACCGAAGTGTTTGTTTAAAATTTGCATCAGCTGCTTTGCGCGGATGGAATAGGTGTGTTCGCCGAGTACCTTTATTTTTCCTTTTTCGGCTATTCGCTTTCGTTCGGTTTCATTTTTTAAATAAAAACGAATTAAATCTTTCGCCTCTTCGAAATTTTTGTACATCACGATTTCATCTTTATCAAAAAACTTCAAAAGATCCGATCTAAAATCCGTAATGGGAAACCCGCCGCAACCGTAGGCAATAAATACTCTCTCATGCGCCATATTTCGAAAATGCCATTTCGTAAGACAAAAACTAATTTTGCTAAAATGAAAGCAATCAAGAAGTTCATTTTGGCTGAGTCTTGGACTGGGACGGCCGTAACCAGGAAGGAGTGCGTCTGCCCAAAGGTTTCCGCCGTAAACTGCAACATTAAATTCTTTCAGGCGATGGAGATAAATATTCAGCTGATACCAAGAATAAGTGAAATCGATTAATCCAAATACAGACAAAAAACGATTCACCCACGCTTGTTCGTAAAAAGTTTTTAATCTTTGTAAAAAAATGCTTTTGGCGGCTTCATATTCCGAGACGCTTGAATAAAGTCCTGAAAAAAAGGTGATAATGGCAGGCCCAAAGCAATCTACGAAGCGCTTCGTCTGTGCTTCTGCAACTCCCGAAGGTAAATCTTTAAAATTCATTTTATAAACGAGATCATTGATCAGTCGATCTCGATAAAAATCGAGAATGTCATCCTCATTCTCTAGGGGTTTTTCAAAAGATATCCCCATCGGCTTTCCCGAAAAACTAACGTCAAAACTGTAGGGCGAAGATACTTTCTTCGAAAGGGTTTCCGTATAGGCCACAAATTCATCGGCAACAGCGAGGCCTAAAAAATCTGTTCTTATGTCGCGTTTTTTTAGAAATTCAAAATCCCAAGAATCGGTCGCGACGTTGACGATATTGTCAGAAATACTTCCGTATAAAAATCTTTCTACCGTTCCGCTTGAACCTGAACCAGTCGGCGAATCCCAGAACCAAGCTACACAAGGAATCTGCCGTTCTTTCAAATAGGCTTCGAGAAAATGATCTGGGTCGTATGCATCGAAGACGTAAAAATTGTGCGTGATACACGCGTCTGGTTTAAACGTTTCGATTTCTTTTTTAATGCTTTCGACCGCTAAATCCTTTCGGTCAAAAATAATGGTCTTTGTTTCATGCCCTATCTTTTGGAGTCCAGCCGCAACACTATCGATAATGGGCTCTTCCTGATAGCGAAGTAGACAGATGCGACTCACCCCACATTGTAACATTCGAGGCATCTCAACCAAGCAAATCATTTAACGCGTCGCGCAAACAGCCTGGCCAATTGACGCAACCTTCTGAAATTTAGATCTGTTAAAATAGAATGAAGAAATGAGTCCAAATCGACATCATCCTCTTTTTCAGGAATTCGATCGAATTCCCGCACGCTCGGAATCTCAGTTCGATATTAATTTTATTGGATCAAAAGTGAGACACGATTTTGAACTTCCCATGCCAAGCCGCGGAATCTATTCAAGTGGTCGTTGCTACGTCGTGAACGAGAGCGACCCCTCTCTTCCTGTTATGACGAGCGAAGATTACCTAGAGTGGATAGATTTAATCGAAGCTATTCACAACGCCGAAGAAACTTTTGTGATGATCGAGGCAGGTGCCGGCTACGGAAGATGGCTTGTGAATGCTGCTCATGCGGTACGAAAATTTAAAAAATCTCAAATTAAGCGCATTCAATTGGTTGGAATCGAACCAGATCCAGTTCGCTTTAGTTATATGGGAGAGCATTTTATCGATAACGGCATATCACCCGAAGATCATCAACTGATTCAAGCGGGTGTCTCGGATAAAGCGGGCACGTTTTTTCAAAGTCAAAGTGAAAATAAAATGTGGTCGTACGGGCAATCTTTGCTTCATCAAGACAACTTCGACGAAATGGCGAAAACGCTTTCGTCTCCTGAATTAGTCACTGAAGATGGATTTGTAATGGCACGAGGCGTGGAATGTATTCCTCTTTCTGCCGTGATTGCCAAATTTTCACAGGTCGACTTACTGGATTGCGATTTGCAAGGCGAAGAGTTGAGAGTGATTCAGGAGAGCATTGATCTTCTTACGGCGAAGGTGAAACGCCTGCATATTGGAACTCATTCAGAAGAGATTGAGCGAGGACTTCGAGAGTTGATGAGTTCACACGGATGGGAGTGCCTCAACGATTATAGCCTCGGCAAACGGCTGCCCACTCCGTTCGGAATCGTTCCCTTTTTGGATGGAATTCAAACCTGGGTGAACCCGAAACTCGTAAGCAAAGAGGCTATCAAAGCCAGTCAAGAGCGACTCAATGCTTCCGAAAATCATCGCTCAAATTGAGTGTTCCTTAAAAAACGTGTCTGAAGTGAGAATGTCCACGCAACTTTTTTAAAAAATTTGATCTGCCTACTTTAGTTAGATGTTTAAGCGACTCACAGCGTGCACAGTTAAGCTGTCTTCTAAATGCTTCAACGAACTTTCGGAGCTGCAGTTCGAGCAACCCTGAGAGTCCGGAGAAACATTTTCGAAATCTATGAAAAAGTAAAATATTTCATTACAGAGAAGATTGAGAGCCCCCTTAACCGGGGGCTCTTTTTTTTCTTCTGTCACCATGATGAGATAAGAATGATTAAGGATAATCTTTAACTAAAAAAACTTATCGGTTTCCGGATGCTGACGCCTTTTCCTTTGACTCAGATTTCCCTTGGATCTGAGAAGAATCCCCGCCTCCTTCGATTTGAATTTGACGTGCTTGAGGTCCTTCCGTTTTTGGTATCGAGACTGTTAGGACACCGTTTTCAAAATGGGCTTCAATGCGATTAGGGTCAACATTCGCAGGTAACGTCATTATTCGCTCAAAGGAACCGTAAGAGCGCGTCCTAAAATGAGAGCGGCCTTTTTTCTCGTCGTTTTCTTCACTTTGGCGCTCCCCAGAAATAACGAGTTGATTGTTTTGAACTTCAATTTTAACGTCTTCTCGCTTGACGCCAGGAAGATCGACCTTGATCCGATATTCTTTATCCGTCTCATCTAAATCGAAAGCTGGCGAGTACAGATCTTCGAACTGAGCTCTCAACTCCGGAAAAAAATTTCCGAAAAGACTGAACGGCGAACTTGCCCATGGCGTTAGGAAATCATCGAAAACGTCGTCAAGCCGACGCGGGAGAGAACGCAAAGGCCGTCGACTCAAATCGTTATTTTTTTCATTATTTCTATTAGCTCTATTAGCTGGAACTCGTGCAGACATACTATTTCTCCTTCTCGAATAACCTTATTATTTAGAACATTTATGCCGCAATTCTCTGCCTCTAAATTACTCCGGAGAATCGGACCATGGCCCAGAATGCTTAGTACTCCGTCAAATAAGTTATTTTGGAAGCGCTTACTTAGGTAAGAGGACATCGCGAGCCATGAGTTCATCATTATTTTTGTTTCGCCTGAATGTAAGGAGATACCATGACCATGATTTTAGAAAGTTCTGCATTCCAAAATAATGATTCCATTCCAATGCAATATTCCAAAGAAGGTGAAAATATTTCTCCGCCTCTCGAATGGTCGAATGTTCCTGACGGCACCGTGGAGTTTGCTATCATTATGGAAGATCCAGATGCACCACAACCTGAACCTTTTGTGCATTGGCTACTTTATAAAATTCAGCCACATGTTCGTAAACTCGCCGAGAGAATTAGCCTGGATGGAATTGAATCGGGAACGGGCGATGCAAGTCTCGAAGGCAAAAATTCCTTTGGTGAATATCGTTACGGCGGACCTCTTCCACCGATCGGTGATAAACCGCATCGCTATAATTTTAGCCTCTTTGCGCTCCGACAAAATCTCAGTGCTAAAGCAGGAATGACAAAAGAGGAACTTTTGAACGCCATGAATGATCATATTCTAGAGAAGGCAGAGTTGATTGGCACCTATCAACGCTCAAAAATCAACACACGTAAAACGGGATAAAGAAAATTGATGAATCAGTGACGCTTAAAATACTGAACCTCTCTCTCGTGTTTTTCGGCAGCAGCTCGAGTAGAAAATGTTCCCAAATTTCTTCGCCGGAGAGTCTTCGGATTTATTTTCCGGGAATAAAGGCGATAGCCGCCTGTCTTTAATTTTCGGATCATAGGTTTCTCCTTCTTAATTCAGCTCACCTGACTATCGGTATGTTGGTGGAAGTTCCGAGTTATCACTTCGAAATCGGCCTTCAAAAACAAATTCCTCAATGGGCTTTCGAGTATTTGGGTGTTCTTTTTCTTTCAGTTTAGTAGGAAGTATTTCTATGTTTCCTGGTTTTCCGATTGCGGCCATGGCTTCGACCACGTATTGATCACGCGGAATTGAAAGTTCATCATAAGCTTGAATATAATCGAAGCCTTCCATGCCATGACAAACAAAACCCATATGAGATGCTTGAAGCGCAATATTTTCCCAGGCAGCTCCGGTATCAAACGAATGCGTACGAGCGGGCTGTCCTGTCTTATCGAAAGTCTTATGAGAAACGATGAGAACAAGAACCGCGGCTTCTTTGGCCCAAACCCGATTGGACTCTTGAAGAAGATCTGAGAATCGATCGAAATCCTCTGAATTTCGAAGTGCATAAATGAATCTCCAAGGTTGATTGTTAAAAGACGAAGGTGCCCATCTTGCAGCTTCGAAAAGACGCAGTAATTCTTCTTTGGTGATTAACTCGCCGGACATCGCACGTTTTGACCACCGCAAAGGAAATATAGGACTAATCTCATGGTCGACTTCTCTCTCATTAATGACGCCGGCTAAATCTTGAGAAACTTGCATAATCATACTCCAAAAGAATCAAGTTCGATATTTTATGGCTTTCATGAAACCATCAGATGCTCATTTTATTTTTTTGCGTCTCACCTTCGTTGAATCTCCCACTAAAGTAAGTGGTTCGGTAAAGGATATGCGCCGAAAATTTTGGAATGTTAGCCAGCGCCATATTGACTATCATTTTTGCATTTCTTTTCGTTCTGACGCTCGCGCTATTAACGCACGAAAATAGACGGCGCCTTTTTAGTTGGCCTTTATTTTTTATTTTTGTTTTTTCTATCTGGATCTTTAGTGCCTACGTTCAACCCCTCGAGGTGGGAGGCCGAACGAATTGGATTCCGGTTCTGGTTTTTAGTATTTTTTTATTTCTCTTTGCTTTGGCCTTAACTCCAGAAGAAAGCCTTCGATTTCCTCGTCGCACGAGTCCGGCAGTTCCCCCGTCCGACCTCAGGTCGGCTGTTAGCCGAACTCAATCGATTTCAGTTATTTCTCTTGGGTTTTTTACCTGGTTACTTTTGTTCTTCTTACTTGGCCTCGTTCTTCTGTCTTATTGGTACTGGTGGCCGTGGCCTTATTAGAAATTAAGTACACGAAAGATCTCGCCAATGTGCGTGAAAGGAAAATATATGGAGACGATTCAAAATCAAGATCGACAGGGTACGATTCATTTATTCAATCATCCCGATCTCCGGGATCTGCATTCATCTAATGCGGAAACGATAGAAATCAAAGGCGATGGATTTCGATTAGAGGGTGAACTGACATTAAGTCCTCAATCAGAAGGTCTCGTGCTTTTTGCGCACGGAAGTGGAAGCTCACGTTTAAGCAAGCGCAATCAATACGTAGCTCGCCGTCTTGAAGCTTTTCAGTTGGGCACATTTCTTTTTGATTTATTGTCCGAGGAGGAGGCCGCCGATCGAAGCAATGTTTTTAATATTTCACTTCTAGCAGACCGTCTTTTGCTTGCCCTCTATTGGCTTCAAGAAGAAAAAAAGATATCCGATCAAATTCCGATAGGATTTTTTGGAGCAAGCACGGGAGGCGCCGCTGCTCTTTGGGCCGCAGCAAGTCTTGGCGACAAGGTTTCAGCCGTGGTTTCACGCGGAGGACGTCCCGATCTCGCACTCCCCCAACTCACTAAAGTAACTGCACCAAGTCTTTTGATTGTGGGCGGAGACGATGAGCCCGTTTTAACTTTGAATTTTAATGCGCTTCATTATCTTCCACATGGTGAAATCGAAGTTATTCCGAACGCGACTCATCTCTTCGAAGAACCGGGAGCTTTGGAGAAAGTGGCAGACCTGGCCGCCCGGTGGTTTAGTCAGCATTTTCGTAAATCGAAGGCAGCATCTGCGGCGTGAATGTTTTCAAACGATTAAACGAGAAACGTAGATTTAATGGGGCGACGTTGAGATTGAGAAGAGTCGTCCCGAGTAGAATGTAAAGTCATGACCGTCTCCAAAAATCAAATACCGAGGCCGATTTGAATGGGGATCTTGCTCATAATCTTTCCAAACGCTTTTCAAGGCAGCGGTTTCACGCTTCCAAAAAACTAGGCCACGAAATTCGGAATCGTACTGAAGAAGCGCATCCGTGGGTTCATTCTGCCCCAGCTTTTTTAGATGATCGGTAATTTCACCCTGCACTGTCAGAGATTCAGCTCCATAAAGTTCTTCTAATTGTCCTGTATAAAAAAGAATTTTAGCAGCACCCACAAAGAACAAAGCGCTGGCCCCGTCTCCAATCGTTCCCTTTAGATCAGAAAGTTCTTTATGAGTAATTCCGTTTGGAAAGTATTTTGTAACGAGGCGGTATTCGTCAAAGATGCCAAAGGGAATTTTCAGATCTTGGATTTTAAGCTCACCACGCATCACCATCTCCATTCGATGGCGACTCTCTTGGTTTAAATTCTGAACCAATCCTTCTACAAATATTTTTGGATGACTTTTAGAAATAGAAAGAAGACGCATCGCCAAATCAATTTGAGAGTTCACAATTTGGTCATTCTCGTCACGAGTTAGAACCTTAAAATCAGCCCTCCCATGTTCTTGCGGAAGGAACGTTAACGGAATCGGAATGGATGGATATTTCTCGCCATCTAAAATCTTTTTTTCGGTATACTTTGGAAGACTCCCCTTCAACTCACTTAGGTTTTCCCAGCCCATGCGCGGTTCGGCATTCATTCGATATTTGAGTTGAGTATTATCGTAGACTGCAAAACCATAAATCGTCAGCAAGCTAAGAGTGATTGCGCAGGGCTTGATCCATTGTTTCAACTTTGATGAAGATGTACCTGGTAAGGCGAATGTCGAATTAGAAAAGCCCGTGCTAAAAAAAATGATAAAAATAGCGACTATGATTCGATTTCGTAAGTGGCTCCGCATCGAAAACTTACTACCAGGATTGAGAGAAAGTGCCACTCAAGTTATCGATCCAGAGATTCTCAAATTATAAGGTGTTCGGATGGGTGTGAAGGTACCAACAGAACCCCGTCAGGGATGCCGTCAGTAGAATCACACAAAACTCATTCCTTAAAACTGCGACATTTTACACACTGCGCCCCTACTTTTTAAGGATAGAGCCCCTTAACCAGTCGATTTGCTTCATTCTCAGGGCCGCCGCATGAGACGATTTTCTTTTCATTTCTTCGGGGGATTTTTTGAGGAGGAGAGATGAGTCCCTGGAGTGAGAAGAAATCTAGGCATGGGTGAATTCGATGGAAAAGAGAACCGAAGGCGAGCTGATTGCCATGGATGGAAAAACTTTGTGTGGTTCGTTTGATTCTCTTTTGGGTCGGAGCGCTTTGAAACTGGTGAGTGCATGGAGTGCAAAGAATCGAATGGTGTTAGGCCAAAATGAAGCGTGCGGGCTGGAGTGAAGATTATCTCCTCAAGGTCCTTTGTGCCTAATCCCTTTCAGTTTTTCTGCGACGGCCCTGATTTTTAACCGGTTTGACGCCTCATAACCCTGGTACGAATCTTGCTTCTTAACCGCCAGTCAGCATAGAAGCTTTATTCATGGAACCGGTTCGTATTCAGTTCAAAATCTTTTTGGCTTTTGCTGGGATTCAACTCATTCTTTTTTCTCTGATTTCAAGCATAAGCGCAGGGACTGCTATTATTTCTTCTCCCTCTGAATTTGCTTCAGCATGGAAAGAAAGAAAATCTGAGTCTCTCATTGAAGTGAAAGATTTATTTGGCAGGGTTCTGCATGGACGCGAGCCTAAAGATTTTTTAAAAATGACAGACAATGCAGATCGAAAAATCATTTTTTATATGGGAAGTGCTGCTCTTCAAAATTTAATGGGACGAAGTGGCTATCAGTCTGTCATTCACCTTGGCTATACGCCCGAATATATTGCTTTACTTAAAAATCAGAAAAAATATTTTCAATTGTTGATCTTTAAAACGAATGAACACCTCATCCCAGCGACATGGGATAATGTTATTCATGAAGTAGCAAAGCAATATCCAAAAGTAGCGAGCAAAATTTTAGCTCAATTACCACTTTTAAAAACAATTCCATTTGTTCAAATTCACAAGATAGCTGTGACTGAAGGTAGCCCACCCTTTTCAGTCATTAACAAAACAGGTAAAATGCATCCAAATTATTTTAGTGAGCAAGCACTCGAACAAAGTTTAGGCAAGCTTTGGGAAGTCAGAGCATTCCTCTATTTTGAGGCGCGGCTAACGGAACTCTTCGCCGGAGACGGACACACTTTTTCTCATCACGGAGAACGAGGCGTTCCCGAGTTTGTCGGAGCTAATATGGAAGTCGCTTCTCTGCCTGAAAAAGAAATCATCCCCTTAGAGATCGATTTAAAGGAGTGCATTCATCATCTTCCTGAACTCATCAAAGAATGATTTGAGAAATCTATTGCGCCTAAACAGTTACCTCGATCTTCTTAGTAGACAACGCGTATCCTCCACGACGACAATTAATCATGATTTCTGCTTTTTTAATCTATAGCGCCAGTCTTATCAGTCAGGGGCTTGCTCGCCCCGGAATGAAGCATATTCCTGTAAATATTCACTGTGCAGTTTCTATAGATGGAAAATTTAAAGAAAATTGGAACGTCGATGCGATTCTTGATTTTCTTTCGCCATATTTTGTCGAAGCAAAAACAAGAGATGGAAAGAAAAAAGTCGTTTTCAATTTAGGAATGTCAGCACGAGAAAACGGGGAGGTAGAAATAACCATTGCAGATCAGACTAAATCTGTTGGTGCTTCTGATACAAAAGCAACTTTTGCTCAGCCTTTGGCTTCCGTTTCGTTCAACATCAAAAAGCTGACAACTCCCGTGACTGTTGGTGCATACGGGTCTTATGCGGGATCTGAACCAGAGCTTAAGGTCGCCTGTCAGAAAGCGAAATAGTCTTTCACTTATTTTTAATTGCTGTTTTAATCTTTTCGCTGATCATTCCTTCTCACGATAAAAATATTTCAAACTGAGTGGGCTCCTGTTTGAGTGAAGCCGATTACCGCGACTGAACGAGATGGATAAACTCGCCGAACTCCTTTTGGTTTAAATCTGAAATGGCAACGAAACTAAAGTCGCCTTCTTGCCATTCGAAGATTTCAAACCCATCATTTCGAATATGGGAAGCTTCCGAAACTAAATTTGTTTTCTTTAAAACGAAAAGATTGATCATATGTTTAGCGCGCTCATACACCAGTGCAGCTGCAGGACGTCCTAAAATATATTCAAGTCTGCCTCCGCCCAACGGAAATCCTTGCTCTGCATAATTTCCGACCGGCGGAGAAAAATCTATTTTTCCTAAGAACCAAGGCTTTACCGTATGTTGATCGGTCGATTCCACATCCATCAAATGTTTTGCAAGGGTGGAGCGAATATGTGCGTCGATTACGGCGTTTGTAAATTCTGACCTTTGTATCGACCTTGTGTGCATTGGAAGAGCAATGGATAAAGTGACAAGCGGCAAAAGAATCATCGCCGCGTATCGCATCCAGGTTTGGGTTTCAAATGAAGGCTTCGTTTTTCGACATAAAGAAAAGCGAAGTCGTTCCGAGAACTCCTGAGAGGCTTCGAAGTAGTCGGCTTTATTTCGAGTATTTTCACTTAAGAATTTATCATTGGAATTCACAGCCTTACCTTCCTCCCCCACAGAGTAGACGCCCCAGTTTCGATTTTTATTCCATCTTTAGGCATTTTAAGAAAAAATAATTTTTCGGGAATAAAACGCCCGCCTCAGACGTCTCTTATTTGTAAGCAGTTTTTAAACAGCGATAAATAGGCTGGAACGCCCCAGCTAGAGTAAGGAGCCTTATGAAAAAGAAGGATTTTGATCGTCGAGAGTTTCTTAAGCTTTCAGGCATTGGTGCAGGAGCCGTTTTCGCATCCAGCCTCGGTGTTTTTCCAAAAAAATTAGGTGGAAATTCAATATGGGCGGCAGGAGAAAATGCGGATTTTTATTTTCTTCAACTCTCTGACACGCATTGGGGCTTTGAAGGACCGAAAGTTAATCCGGAAGCTAAGGTGACACTTAAAAAAGCAATTCAAACGGTAAACTCATTAAAGTTCAAACCTGATTTCATCGTTTTTACTGGAGATCTTACTCACACAACGGATGATGATAAAGAACGTCGACGGCGCCTGAGGGAATTCAAGGAAATCGTTCAAGGTCTCGAAATCAAAAATCTTAGATTCCTTCCGGGCGAGCACGATGCTTCCTTAGATGAAGGCCTCGCTTATAAGGAAGTCTTTGGCGAAACCTATTATACTTTTACACACAAAGGGATTCATTTCATCGCGCTCGATAATGTCTCCGATCCCGCAGGAAATGTTGGTGATGTACAGCGAAATTGGCTGAAAGCCGAACTGAATAAACTTCCTAAGGATGTGCCCATCGTGGTGCTAACGCATCGTCCGCTTTTTGATCTCATGCCCGATTGGGATTGGGCGACAAAGGATGGAAAGCAAGTAGTGGATCTTCTGATGCCCTACAAGAATGTTGTTGTTTTTTACGGACACATTCATCAGGAGAATCATCATATGACTGGTCACATCAGTCATCATTCAGCTCAGTCACTTATTTTTCCTCTTCCTGCGCCAGGGTCAGTTCCAAAAAAAGCTCCCATTCCTTGGGATGCCGCTCATCCATTCCGCGGTTTAGGTTTTAGAAGTATTGAAGAAGAAAAACAAAAGGCCGCCGAGATCAAAGAGTGGCCAGTTGTGAAAGCGTAGATTATTATGAGCCCCTTTTATTTTGCAGTGGCGATACTTGCAGTCGGACTAGCTTTTCCAAATTTCGTTCGCGGAGAGAACACTCCGCGGGTCATCGAAATTCAAGCAAAGAAATTTGAGTTCACTCCAAATGAAATTCATTTGAAACTCGGCGAACCTGTGGTTTTGCGTCTTAAGAGTTTAGATCGAAAGCATGGATTCAAAGTCACAGAACTCGGAGTAGATGCCGTCATAAAACCAGGTGCTGCTACAGATGTTGCGCTCATTCCACAAAAGAAAGGCACATTTCATTTCCATTGCAGCGTTTTCTGTGGAAGTGGCCACGAAGGAATGACAGGAGTGATCATTGTCGACTGATTTTAAATCGGTAATTGCGCTCGCTCTTTTTTTAAACATCGTGATATTTTTTATTTCAACAGAGACTTCAGCCGATTCACTAGTAAAAGATCCGGCTAGGGCGAGCGCAGATTCATCTGCGCCGCTCCTGCGAGTAAATGAAAATTATCTAAAGAGTGTCAGGCCGATTTTCGAAAGTAAGTGCTTTGACTGCCATAGTAGTCACACGGTGCATCCCTGGTACTACTCACTACCGCTGGTGAAACAGCTCATTGATCGAGATGTTAAGGAAGCTCGAGCGGACCTCGATATGTCTAAGGATTTCCCCTTTTTAGGAAAAGGCACACCTACGGATTATCTTGATGTCGTAAGGGACGCCGTGAATGACAAGTCGATGCCGCCTTGGCGCTATCGAATATTACATCGTAGTTCTGAACTAACGGAGCAAGATCGCAAAACGATTTTAATGTGGGTGGATCTGAGCGAAAAAGAACTCGGCGCGGAAGAGAAGTAATTTAGAAAAGAATTTTGGGAGAGCCTTTTAGATTTTATTTTGACTGAACTAGATGAGTAAAATTTGCGAACTCTTTTTGGTTCAGATCTGAAATGGCCACATAACTAAAATCTTGATCCTGCCACTCGAAGACCTCAAATCCATCCTTTCGAATATGCGAAGATTCCGAAACTAAATCCGTTCTCTTCAAAACAAAAAGGTTGATCAGATGTTTATTGTGCTCATACACCAAGCCTGCCGTAGGATTTCCCAAAAGGTATTCCAGTCTCCCGCCGATTAATGGAAATCCCTGCTCTGCATAATTTCCGACCGGCGGAGAAAAATCTATTTTTCCTGAGAACCAAGGCTTTACCGTATGTTGATCGGTCGATTCCACATCCATCAAATGTTTTGCGAGGGTGGAGCGAATATGTGCGTCGATTACAGCGTTTGTAAATTCTGACCTTTGTATCGACCTTGTGTGCATTGGAAGAGCGATGGATAAAGTGACAAGCGGCAAAAGAATCATTGCCGCGTATCGCATCCAGGCTTGCACTTCAAATGAAGGTTTCGTCTTTCGACGTAAAGAAAAACGAAGTCGTTCCGAAAATTCTTGGGAGGGCTCGAAGTAGTCGACTTTATTTCGCGTGTTTTCATTTAAGAATTTATCATCGGAATTCATCGCTTCACCTCGGACTTGAAATCACGTTCCAATAAAGTCCTTTGTAGATGCTTTCTCGCTCGAGATAGTCTGGACATCACTGTTCCGATAGGAGAGCTGACAATTTCAGAAATCTCTTCATACGAAAGACCCTCCACTTCATGCAAAATAAAAACCTCACGAAACTCTTCGGGCAGATTTTGGATTGCTTCATTCAATTTACGCCCATCTATTTTATCGATCAGATGACTTTCTGGATCGTGGGAAGAAGCTAAAGTCTCATCTAAAAGTTCGACTTGTCGCCATAACTTTATTTTTCGGAGTTGTGTAAAACAACAGTTTCTTACAATTTTCAAAAACCACGGTTTTGCTTTCTCATATTGCGACTCAGAAAATGCCTCGAAAGCTTTCAGGCTCGCTTCTTGAACCATATCCTCAGCTGCTGAATCCTCACGCATCATCCATCTAGCCAAATTGTAGCCCGCCTTAAGATGCGGAAGAACATGGCTCTCAAATGTTTCAAGTTTTTGATCTTTCAACTCATAGCCCTCGCAAATCATTCATATAAGCCAATTTATCTTATTTTTTCATTTATCGGGAATAATTTCCACTCCCCGTTCGTTATATTAGGTGAATGGAGGCAAATTTATGATCTCAGTAAAACTACTGTTTACGTCGATTTAGCCCAAACAATTTCAAGTCTTCGCTCGAACATTATAATGAGGCGATTGAACTCAAACCCCGGATGGCCGAAGCTTACATTTAGAAAACGTCGATTGGGAAACAGGTTTTGGAGAAGGGGCAGAAAGTCTCGTCGGCTATAATAAGTTGCCAAACGGCTTGAGTTATCTCGGAGTGACCGCTGGTGGCGATTGGGAGAATCCTGTCTTTTTTATCATTTATTGGGATGGAAAGGCTTTGCGCGGTTATATTCCAACGAAAGGCAATCTTTGGAACACGGACACGAAGCAAGCGTATGGAAATGATGAAGAGTCTGATGCCAAAAATTTATTGGAAAGATTTCCGGATGTATTCGGAGATAAATTGGAGGAAGAAATAAATGCCAAAGATCTGTCCTTCAATGCGCAAGAAATTACAGAAGACATTCAAAATCGAATTGTTCCAAAACAATAAGGCTACTCGCAACGATTACACGTGGTGGAGGCGATGCACCAGAACCTTGGAACCTTGAGCAATTCGATCAGGCACTTTACGGAAATTTCAGAGAACTCGACAACGACCATAAATGCCAGCGTGAAATAATGCCGTAGACTCGACAATGAGAACGTTCGAATTAAATGTACATTCAGTTCAAAATCCCATAACAAACTGAAGTGCGGCTTTTCATTGTCTCCTTGATTACACTAAGTGCTTTACCCATTTTTACTGTCAACGCGGGCAAAAAAAACCAAAGTGCCAAATGCGCTTCCGCTGTCGTAGCTGTCCCAAAAGCTGATCTGAACGCTAAAATTTCCGGAATGAGTCTGGTAGAAGATCAAGACAATACCAATGGCACCATTTCATTTAATCCGGCCCTCAAACTGAGTGAAAAGAAAATAGAGTCGTTCTTAAAACCAACAGGACTAATATTTTGGGGAGTCAAAGATAATGCACGACATCTCGTTCTTGCTTCCGGAAGTTTAGAAAGCTTTCAAAAGGCCGCACAACTCGAGCAGGTCAGGAATATTATTGTCGGCATTTCGAATAAGAGATTTGAACGCGCTCTATTTGGAAGTCTGTAAAATTACCTTTAACTTTGCAGTAGATCGGTCGATTGAATGAGCTTTGTCAACATTTTGGCCATTCGCTCTAAATCATCATAGCTAGTCTTATATCCCATTTCATTAATCAAGCTGCGACGCTTTAGAATTTGAATAATTGCAGCACATTCAAAAACAGACCCTCGAGCAATATAAAAGAAATTTCTTTTATCCCCTTTAGTCCACCTTCCATTGCCTTCCGCAATATTAAGGGGAATGGAAAGTGATGCTCGAGAGAGTTGATCTAATGTCGAGAAACTAATTTTTCCCTTGAGTTGAATTGACAGTGCTTCAATGTTTTCTACCCAGTTTAAAGATTTTTGGTAGACATCGAGTTTTTCAAAAGCGAATGGCATGATGATTTCCTTTCGCCGACGAAAAAATACCTATCAATGGAAATAATGATTGTTCGTGCAATTTGCAAGCCGATCATGGGCACGGATGATCGATGCAGGATTATGGAACGTGTCCTTTGGCACTTTGGCCGCGTTGATCGAGAATCGCACTGGTTGATGGAGGGGAGAATTTTTGTGTTTTGCTTGCGTCTATTCGCTGTTTTGGCGATCGACGATCGTCCATCGTCCCATGCCAATTTTTGCTAGCAAAAATTCTCCCAGGGTAGGGATTGAACCTACGACGGGGTGGTTAACAGCCACCTGCTCTACCACTGAGCTACCTGGGAATCACGAAAACGCTCAGCGAACCTCTATTTGTACACAGCTGCATAATCCGAGCAAACTGATTTTTTATCTATATATAAGGAATGAAGGACGACTTATTCAATCACGGCGTTGCACTAATAAAATGCCGTCACGAATAGGAAGTAAAACCGAGCTAAGATCTGCTTTAGACTTAATGAAATTCGCCACTTCTCTAAGTGCTACCGTGTCCGGATCCTTCTCATTTAGGTCCGCAACTCGCCCACTCCAGAGAGTATTATCTAAGGCTATTACTCCGTTTGGAGATAAAAGCTCGAGAGCTTTTATAAAATAATTCAAATAATTTCCCTTATCAGCATCGATGAGCACAAAATCGAAAGGACCTTTTAATTTAGCGAAACTTTCTAATGCTGGCCCCAAAATGAGTTTAATCTTTTTTCCGTGAGGACTTTTATTCCAAAATTCCTGCCCGACTTTGGTGGTTTCAGGATTGATATCGAGAGTGATGACTTCTCCGCCATTTGATAATCTCTCGGCCATAAAAAGTGCAGAATATCCGGTGAAGCTCCCCACTTCTAAAATACGTTTGGCTTTTATCGATTGAATTATAAAACCAAGAGTGCTTCCCACCATGGGTCCAATAAGCATTTCGGAATGTTCGACATTATTTTGGGTGTATTCAAAAAGCTCGTCGCAAATTTTCGACGGAACGGTGCTTTTTGATAAACAGTAGTCTTCAATCTTCTTATCGCTGATTAGCATATTAAAAACCTAGCACGCCTCATCCCCCACTCCAAGCTTTGACACCGTCTTTAAGCTTTGAATGGCCTCTGCCCTTCGGTACTCTTATATATAGTGACGACTGAAGGACCGACTTTAAGCCTATGTCTCATTTTTAAAAATGAAGGTCTCTATTTGCGAGATGCGGTCGAATCTGTTTTACCCATCGTTAATGAATGTATCCTTGTCGACTCTGGAAGCTCCGATAACTCAGAAAAAATTGTGCGAGACCTTGAGACGTATCATCCCGAAGTAAAGTATTTTCTTCGACCCTGGCCTGGAGATTTTTCGAATCAAAAGAATTTTGCTATTGAACAAGCCACGAGTGATTGGATTCTTTTTCTTGATGGAGATGAACGCGTTTTTAAAGAAGATCACGCTCGCCTTTTAGAGGCGATCAAATCAAAAGACTTCATGGCCTACGACCTTCCCATTCGAAACTACACAAACGATTTCACCGAATATGGTTACCAAGTTTCCGAAAATCAATTTGCTTCAGGTTATATAAAAACTCATCTTCACCGACTTTTTCGACGCCATCCGCAAATTCGATATTCCGGAATTTTGCACGAAAGGATTGAACCCAGTCTTCAAGCTCTCGGCGCTAAAAGTCTTCCACTCGACACTCCCATTCATCATCTTGGTCCGCTGAAAGCCAAGACCCATCATCTCGAAGAAGCGAGGTACGTCTTCTATGAAGATCTAGGCAGAAAAAAAACTGCTACCGATCCTTCAAACGCCCAAGCCCACTGGGAGCTGGGGGTTGTTCTCCAAAAGCAAAAAAAAATATCAGAAGCCTCGGGAGAATTTAAAAAAGCTTTTGAACTTGATCCCACAATTGAAGAATTTGAAGTCTATTATTGTCTTTCTCTTTTTCAACAAGAAAATTGGCCAGCGCTTAAAGCTCATCCTCTGAAATTTCGAAAGGCAGGTTTATTTCGCTATCTTGCTCTTGCCCAAACGGACGCCAAAGTAATTGAGGAACTCGATCAGTTTAAGTCAGATTTTGCTCAGGTGACTCTTTTTATTTTTGAACTTTCTCTTATGCATAATCGTCTCGATCGAATTGAAAACGATCGCGAGGAAGCAGCAAAACTTTTTGGCAAAACTGGATTGGTAGAATTTCTGGAAGGCTCCGTGAAAAGAAAAAATGGAAACCTCACGGAAGCGATTGCTCTTTTACAAACCTCGCAGCAAAAAGGCTGTGTCCTTGCTGATCGAGAACTTCAACTGATGAAGTAAACGAGTTCTACGCGCCGTTCGATTTAACTTTACCGTCTTTGATCTGCTCGAGAACGCCTTCCCAAGCCGTCTTCAATTTATCAAGGATCTTAAGATTGAGTTTAAGCGGTTCGGTCAAATGTTCAAAATTGGCGACTGTTAAATTGTCGACCATAACGGAATAAAGGTATTCCAAATTTTTTGCGATCTCTCCACCCACTTCAAAATTGAGCGAATTTAATAGCTCAACGATAATGGCCTGGGCTCGACAAATATTTTTGGAAGAGTCAGGAAAGTTTTTCTTATCTAAAAACTCGATCGCATTATTTGTATGCTTGATAGCACCATTATAAAGAAGGAGAACCAACTCCTCTTTCGAAGAAGTTTGTATGGCCGTCTTTTGATAGGGATTCATTTTTCCTTTTTTGAATCCACCTGTTTGCATCATAATTCTTTTCCTTTCATCGTTCCCTTAAACTCTGTTACCTATTTCTTTGACGAGGCGACGGCCCCGTTAATACTTGCAAATACCGACGTAAGCTGACTTCCTTGACTATTGAGCTTCGCTAATTGCCCTTCAAGCGCAGAAAATTTTAATTTAAGCGCATCTTCTTCCGTTTGAATTCGATTCAGTTTTTTTTGTACGTCATCTGTAATGCTAAGATTTGTTTTCGCGACTCTGGTCGCTTCAGAGGTGATCACGCCTTGGCTAATATCCAGAAGTGAGGTCATCGTTTTATCAACTTTTTGAGAAAAGCCGTCGTATTTAACCGCGCCAACGATATCACCTTCAAAAAAAGCCACGGTGTCATCAAAATGATTTGCCAGAGCATCGTCGAGTTTGGATTGATTTTCAATTTTCAACTGACCATTTAGTGTAGGATCTGCTGCATTATATTGAGAAATAATGCCAATATCTGAAAGAGATCGAACACTTCGATTCGGAAGCAAGCTCGTAACCGAACCTAAAACTGCATTTTGAAGCTGAGAAAGAGCGGACCGAAGAGCAGAATTTCCGGCCGTGGGATTAGTTTGATCTTGGCCAGACGCCGCTAACGTTGGATCAAATTTGAGATCCTTTTGAAGTTCCAAAACAATATTATTATATTTTGTGATGAAATCATTTATTCGAGTCGATGCATTGGTCGTACTTGAATTGACGGTCAAAGTCTTCGACACACCTGGTGCCGCAGAGACTAAATTAATTGTGACTCCCGGAAGAACGTCATTGATGGTGTTCGTTTGTCGGTAAATCACTTGAGCAGAGCCGTTTAATTTTATTGAAGCATCAAGTCCCTCAGTTTGTGGAGTAGCGCCGAAGGCGGCCGTGTTCAGATCGGTCAGTGTTGACGTGAACGAAAGATTAAAATTTTGACCCGGAGTCGGATCTGTATTTGCTTTTCCAGTCAAATTGTCGGTGATCGCAATTCGCGCAGACGTCGCCGTACCGTCACCTGTGTCGTAAACCGTTGCACTCACACCAAGGCCAGCATTAGAAATTTGAGCGGCGAGACCACTGAGAGTTGTTCCTGCACCTACATTAAGAACTTGTGATTTTCCACGAACATTGACAGTCAGAGTTCCGTCTGAAGATGTAACGGAATTATTTACTCCGGTAAAATTCGCAGCCCAAGTTTCATTGGTCGCAATAGATTGAACCTGAATGGTGTTGGATTGATTGCTTGCAGAGAGTGTAGAAAGCCCAGTGACGACTGTAGGATCGGAGCTTGAAACAGTTTTAGTGAGAAAATCTTTTGAAAATTCGAAACCTTGAATGTTATTTTTGAAATCTTGCGCGCGGCCCTGAACAGTAGTTAGAATTGTCTGTTCTTGAGTAAGTTTGTTACTTTGTTTTCCGAGAGTATTTGAAAGTGCCTTTTCTTTTGCACTGCGAATGGAGGCAATATAAGCCGTCCAGTCGATGCCGCTTCCAAGTCCGCTAATAGAAAAGCCGCTCATTTATTCTTTTCCTTTCGATTTCAAATCAGTAACACCCTCATAACGTTACGCTAAATCCCCTCTTTCATTTTACAATGTTTCCTGAGCGTCAGGTAAACTGACGCTCAGGATCATTGTGTATTTTTCTAAATTAGACTTTCAGATCTACGAAGAAGTTACTGAGCGGTGCATCAACACCATCAGCTTCTTCGAGATTTTTTAGCCCGTTAGCTACCTCTTCGGGTGTAAGTTTCAATTGAACCTCACCCGTATCGGCGTCGTAGATCTTGAGGTAGATCTGGCCCGTTTCGGCATCCAGATCAAATTGGGCTCGAGTCTCTCGATCGATTCCCTTTTTCTTCCTCAATTTTTCACCGAACCGTCTGAGTGCATCTGTATCTTTGTGTGCACTCAGGAGCGTTTCAGTTTGTTGATCATCTGGTTCTATCGCCGTCAGGGCTTTTTTGCCCTTACGGTTTAGAGAACCCTTACGCCACTTGCCCGAAGATGAATAACCTCCCATCCCACTTATTTGGTTCATATTCTACCTCCTGCATTCCGGCTCCTTTACTTTTGAAATTTCTAAGTTGTTAGAGAGTGGGGCTTTCGCCCCCCCTCAAATTTCTTAGATGGACTTCAAGAGAGTAAGAGCGGTTTGCGAAGAAGCGTTAGCTTGTCCGAGCACCGCGACACCTGCTTGTTGCAGAATTTGAGCACGAGTTAACTCAGCTGTTTCTGCAGCAACGTCCGTATCTTTGATTTGCGATTTCGCGCTTGAGATGTTTTCTAATGTAACACCTAAGCTGTTGATCGTAGAATCAAGACGACTTTGTGTAGCTCCAATTCCTGATCGTAGTCCGTTCAATTGGGTCAGCGTCGCATCGAGTACTGAAAGAGCATTCGAAGCAGAGTTTTGATCGGTCAGAACAATCGAGTTCACAGCGATTGTAGAATCGACAGTGACCGTGGTGCTTGCAAAACCAAGTGCATTCGAAGTGTTGCTTCCAGAGATGGTGATATTTCCTGACGATCGAAGTTTGATCGCTCCAGTTCTTACAACGTTCGTTCCGACTGAAACGCCTGTTGCAGAGAAGAGAAGACCTGCGCTGATACCACCAGCAGAAACGTTCGAAGAAAGACCATCTTCAAAGGATGCCCAGAGACCTGTCGTCGCAGCGTTTGCGCTGAAAGCGACTTGAATATTTCGACCATCGTTGGCAAAAAATTCGATTGAGCTCGTAGCATTGGTTTGAAGTCTGGCTTGAACGCCCGTTTGACTGGAGTAGTTATTTACAGCGGCAATGAACGCGTTGACGTTATTGACACCGGTTCCAAGGACGCTGATGCCGTTGATCTTGAATGCATCTGCGCTTAAGTCACCACCAAAGCTTGAGAAGCTGAGGTTATTTCCTTGAACAATGGTTGTTTGAACATCCGCGAATACTCCCGAAGCACCACTTTGAAGATTGATATTTTTAGCAATCGCGATGGCGCTGTAAGAATTTCCCGAAGCAGAAAAAGTATCGTCCGCAGCGGATGAGTTATTAATGGCTTTACCATTGATAATCAAACCGTTGGTGGATGAACTGATTTGATCTCTCCCACCGGAAAGTGTGGCCAAAGCTCCAAGAGCCGAGGTTCGCGCATTTCCGATATTGAACGAGATGGTTTGACCTTTTTGAATACCGACTTGGATATTCGTGGTGGTAAACGATCCGTCAAGGAGGTTCGATCCGTTAAATTGTGTTTGGGTCGCGATACGATCAAATTCTGAAAGAAGTTGTGTCGCTTCAGAGTTCAAATAGGTTCTGTCGTTTGATCCTAAGGTACCGTTTGAAGATTGAATCGAAAGCTCACGAAGACGTTGAGTAATATTCGTAA
>JAQBPA010000048.1 GCA_028287765.1 Bacteriovoracaceae bacterium | reverse complement strand
CTAACCTGGCTCCTAACCGGTTTGACCCCACTTTCCTACGTTTCAATCGCGAATGACATGCCTTTGGACTTCGGAAGAAAGACCGAAAATGCGGCGCCGTAATTGATTGCGCTTCGAACAACGATCGCTCCACGAAAGCTCTCGACTATACTCTTCGTCACATAGAGGCCGAGCCCGGTGCCTTTGCCTGGAGCTTTGGTTGAAAAGAAAGGTTCGAATAATTTTTTTTGATCGGTCTCGCTGATGCCTACGCCGTTATCTTCGATACTTACGACCCAGTAAGTTTCTGGCTTCAGCGATCTCACAATCGATGTATCAAAATCTCCGCCTTCGGATGCTGTTCCTCTATAAATAGGAAGTCTGCGAGCCACGCATCTAATTCTGAGCGTTCCCGGTTTTTCGGCCTCTTTTCTTGATTCGATGGCGTGGCGAGAATTGACTAGCAAATTTAAAAAAATCTGAACGAGTTGATCTTCTTCAGCGAGTACCTCGGCTTCTTCATCTTCGATATCAAACGAGAGATCAATGGACGACGGAATTTGAGCCAACTGAACACTTCTCACAAGCACAGGCTTTAGTTTTATATTCGTAATACGGTCCTTCGGTGGCCGAGCCTGTTGAAGAAGCGCTCTAATAATTTTGCTGATTCTATTTGTCTCAGATTCGATCCGATCGCAAAGCTCAATATCTTCTCGAGAAATTTTAGCCTTCGTCATCGCTGTTCTTAAGATGTCTATATATCCCGAGATGGCCCCGAGTGGATTTCCTACTTCGTGAGCAACTCCTGCCGCGAGTCTTCCAATCGAAGCAAGTTTTTCAATCTGAAGTTGTTCATTTTGCGCAGCTTCAATTTCTTCGTTAGCGCGTTTTAATGATTCAATGGATAGAACGAGTTTTTTTTCTTTTTCCTGAATCTTGCCGGCCATTTCATTGAGCGCTTCAGAGACATCGCCGAGTTCATCGCGACGCTCAACGGCACAGCGGGCCGACCAATTCTCCGCTAAGAAGGCTTGCGAAACTTCGGCCAGGTTGTGAATCGGCACTAAAACGTTTCTACGAAACAATAAAAAATATCCCAACATTACGAGAATAGCTTCGATCAGAAGGGTCATAAGAAAAGCTCGGTATTTAAATCGTGTGAGAGAATCTTGAAAAGGCTCGATCGACCAATGGTAATTGAACAAGGTCTGTTCTGCCGTGGGAATCAAATATTGAAATTCATAAATCGTCGGAATAAACAAAAGAAAAGGCCTCTCAATAGGAATAATTTCGCCAGATGGAGCGATGGGAGATTTGGATTGCACGACTTCAAGTCGAATCTTTCCCCAGTTCCCACCCAGATCGGAACTGATTAAAAAACTCTCAAATGCATTTTCAATTTCAATGACGTTTTTAGGATCCGTCAGAGCGGCATCCCTAAAATTTTTACTGTTCAAAAAACCTTGATGGAGTGGCTTCAAAACACTTTTGGCTATTCCTTGAATATCGCGAGGAAATTCGGTTCTAAAAAGAACAATGAGTAACCCCTGACTTAAAACAAGTGCGCAAAAGGTAAGTAAACTCAAATCAAATAAGAGATCAAACTTTAATGACTGAAAAATCCTTCGCTTCATATCCACCACATCAGATCTAATTGAAAGAGGTGAACAAGTGCACCGATGGCGAGAAAAGGACCAAAAGGAATCGGTGATCTTTTTGATTTTTTATAAATTAAAATCGAAATCACTCCGACAAGCGCACCGAGAATATTGCCAACTAAAATAGTCGTCAGAACTCCCTTCCAACCAAAGACCGCGCCGATGAAGCCCATTAATTTTACATCTCCGCCACCGAGACCTTCCTCTTGAGTGACAGCTAAAAACGCACGACTCACCAACCAAAAAGTGAGGTATCCTGAAATCGAACCCATAAGCGCTGAAAAAAAATCGATTGGGTAGCCCGGAATATTGAGTGCAGAGAGAAGAAGTGCAACGAGCCAACCGCCAAGACTAATTTGATCTGGAATAATTCGTAACTCGAGATCAATAAACGTCATCGCAATTAAACTCGCCGAAAACAAACAAAAAAACAGCGTTTGAACTGACCATCCATAAACTGCGCCCACAGCAGAAAAAAGAATGGCTGTTAGAAGTTCGATCGCAGGATAACGAGCTGAAAAAGCCGTTCCGCAACGAGCACAGGTTCCGCCAGAAAACAAAAAACTTAAAACAGGAATATTCATCCAAGTAGGTATCGAACTTCTACAAAAACCGCATCTCGAGGAAGGCTTCAGAAGTGAGCGACCTCTCGGCAGTCGAATGATGACGACATTTAAAAAACTTCCAACACAAAGCCCGACCACAAACAAAAGAACAAAACGAATCGCCGGCGAAGGCTCTAAGGGCCAAGAAAGCATCATTTAAAATCACGTCGCGCAAACACCAAAATGGAGAGGGTGATCAAAATGCCAATCAGAAAAGTTCCGTAAGCGACAGGAAGCCAAAAATCTTCTCGATAGATGGGAAGTTTATGAACGACTTGAGCTCTCAAATTAAAAGAATCCAGATCAAAACTTTTTTGAACAAAGCTTGCAAAACCTTTAAAAAATATATTTTTACTTCGTCCGCCAAACTGACCAAGACTGTGGGCAACTCTTCCGACAAGAAAAAACCCAACCGTAAAAAATCCGCTCAAAAACGGAGTCGAAAAACTTGAAAAGAAAATCGCAAGCGCGGCCACTATAAAAAGCTCGACCAGAATGAGGCCAATAGCCGGCAGCAATCCAAAATCAACTTCAGCTTCCATAAATGCAGTCACCAAATAAAGGTATACCGTCATCATAAAGACAATTGAGATGAGAACGAGAACCATCCCCAAAAATTTTCCGATTAAAATTTCATGCCGATCA
>JAQBPA010000037.1 GCA_028287765.1 Bacteriovoracaceae bacterium | reverse complement strand
TTACGACCAGCTCTTTTGATCCGCTTCAAAATCACATCTGGAGCGCTGCCTCTTATTAGCTCTCCTCGCCCAATCGTACAGGTGCTTCCATTAATTGTCTATATCAGGGCTTCGATAAAATTTTTTTAAGTACTGGATTCTCGGCGGGAATCACCGATTACGGATCGGTTTTATTTTTTAGAGATCCGAACAATCATATTCAAAATTTTTCTGATCATTATTTCGAGCGAAATTATTACACCTTCGTGGGCGCTGCTGGAAAAATAGTTTCTTCCAACGGCTTCACGGGCTTTACTCTGGGCGATAATTTATTTGCAGAAAGACATGAAAGTCTTTTAGCTCTTCCAACGGGTAGCCTTTCGGGAAGAGCCGATCTTCACGATGCTCAAGGCCAAACGATAGCCACGAATGTTGTTCTCGGACCTGAGAAAGGAAATCGTTTAGGAAATTTGGCGTTTATTTCTTACGAGACAAAAATTTTGCAAGCTCCACTTTCTGAAAGTCCAACGACCGGCACTAAAATGGAAGCCTCCCTCGAATATACTCCTCAACTTTGGAAAAGCGATTTTAAGACGATGACAGGAATTCTCTCGGGAAAATCTTACTACGAAATGCATGAAAGTCATTATCTAGCGATGAATGGAACCTTAGGCCTTCAGATGCTGAACCCCCTCTATCAGCGAACATTTCAGCTCGGTGGAAGCTTTGGAGAAAGCCCTTTTACATCGGTAAACAAACGACTTCACCCGCTGCGTGGACTTCCCACGGGACTACTGCGCGGAGAAGGCATTGCAACGGGTTCGCTTGAATATCGATTTTCGATTTTCAGAAATATGCCTGGTTTTGGAACAGCGCCCCTTTGGTTTAAAAATCTTCACGGCGCTCTTTTCTTTGATGGGGGTCAAACATTTGAATGGAAGCATTCGACAACTTTGATCGAGTTCTACACGACACAAATGCAGCGCTTTGGTTGGAATCGCTTCTCCCTAAGTTCAGGCTTAGAGATTCAATCCAATGTAAGTTTATCCTACGCTCCGCCGCTCAACTTTAGACTGGGCTATGGTCAAATGCTCTATTTGCAAGGCGACTGGATTGGCGATCGGCGCACCCATCAGGTCTACTTTTCTGCTGGAAGCAGTTTTTAAGAGGCCATTCAAAGCCAAGCATTTTTTTCTAAATTCGTGTTCTCTTACAAAATGATCTTGGTTTTAGGTGACAAGATAAGTCCAAGGTTTTAAACATGAGAACAATGAAATTTAGCATATCTATTTTTGCGCTTAGTCTTATTACCCTGGCTGTTTTTACGACAGCTTTTCCAACGCTCGCTGTCGATGTTACCTATGACGGCTACTTTAGAACTCGCGGCAATTATTTTTACGATTTGGCACTTAATCGAGATCAAAGTCCTGCAACGCGCGCCTATACAGATATGCGTTTTCGCTTAAATCCTTCCTTTATTATTACCGATAAATTTCGAGTGAAGACTTCTCTCAATTTTATGGACGGGATCCTGGGAGATAATCCCTTTCGCAGCTCTTCCTACAATAATCCGGCAGCGTCCTACGATAGAACAATAGATCCAAGTCAAACGGAAACAAAAATCGGCAGGCCCATTTCAGATTTGAGCACGTCTACTTATGGCGGAGTTTATGCTCCTGATGGTCTAATACAATCGACGGCGCTTACACCTATTAGACTTCGCCGCGCCTGGGCAGAATTTGATCTTCCGTATGGCACGCTTAAGGTTGGCCGCATGCCGTTCGACCTCGGCATGGGAATTTACGCAACTGCCGGTGACGGCGTTGATCAAGAAGTTGGAACAACTCGCGATCGAATTGTCTTTGATACGGCTTTTGGTCCGTATTATTTACGTCCTGGAATTGGCTGGCTTGTAGAAGGCGCACTCGATCAGTCGGCAGATGATTTCATCGAATACTTTTTTCAATTTGGAAGAAAGACGGACATTCAGAATATTTCGTTTTATTTAGGCTACAATAATCAGTCAAATTATCGGCCGGATGCCACCGTTACGACGGCAATCGATCCGCTCGTCAATAGAGGAACTCATTACTGGAGTTTCGACTTCTATGCACAAAATCAATTTGAACACGTCAACTTACAGACAGAAGTGGCTCTCTTTTCTGGTCGAGTCGTTGGATTTGATACCTTGGCCATTAATGCTGCTGCTCGAGCGGATTGGAACGTGAAGCCACTCACTCTTCTCACTGAAGTAGGCTTTAGTTCTGGAACAGATGCTGGTGATTCGGCGAATGGAGATTTGAAAACCGTTCCTTTCAATCGTGACTATAACGTTTCTCTTATTCTATTTGAGGAAGCTATCCCCGGTGGAAAAAATACAAAGAATGCCGCCGGAGCCGCTGATACCACTCCGACAGCTCCCCATTCTGGAGCGATTTCGAATGCTCTCTATGCACGGCTTCGATTGGGCTATGACGTCTCTTCTTTCTTTCAGCCTGCTATTAATATTTTGGTCCCTTACGCAGCTAAAGAACCGGCCGGTGGCTCGAGTAAATTTTACGGAATTGAGTATGATCTGATTACCGATTGGCCCAATAGTCACTATCTGACAGCGAATTTGAGTTTTGGACATTTTATCCCGGGTGAATTTTACGATAATTTTTCGAGTGGAAAGAGTCATTCAGCTCTCCTAATTCGAGGGGGCGTCACAGCGAAGTTTTAGTTTGCTGAGCTTCGAACGAAGGAGATTATTGATTTGGCTGCAATATTTGACGGATTTAAATACCAAGATCACGTTCTTTGTAGTGACGGCGTCAGTCTCGAAGAAGTGGCTGAAAAAGTCGGCACGCCATGTTATGTCTACGTAAGCGATATCATCTCGAAGACCTATCAAGAACTCGATCGTAGTTTAGAATCTATCCCCCATATTATTTGTTACGCGGTTAAAGCAAATCCCAATATTTCTGTGATTCGAGCGTTAGGTCAGCTGGGCGCTGGAGCGGATATCGTTTCGGGTGGAGAACTTTTCCGAGCGCTTGAAGCCGAAATTCCTTCGGATAAAATCGTTTTTTCTGGAGTTGGAAAAACGCGAGAAGAAATTGACTCTGCCATTCGACGAAAAATTCTCTGCTTCAACGTCGAAAGTGAACAAGAGCTCCTTATGATTGATCTTGCCGCAAAAAGTTTTAAACGAGTGGCGGATGTTTGCCTCCGAATTAATCCCGATGTGGATCCCAAAACTCATCCTTATATTGCGACAGGTCTTAAGAAATCCAAATTTGGAATTCCTTATAAGAAAGCTCTCGATCTCATTCGCGCGGCTCTCAGACTAAAAAATGTAAATTTAATAGGACTCGGCTGCCATATCGGAAGCCAAATTACGGAAACAAAGCCGTTCACGGATTCGCTTAATCGAATGCTCAAACTTTACGATCAGTGCGCGAAACTCAAATGTGAGTTCAGTTATATTGATATGGGTGGCGGTTTAGGAATTAGTTACCATCACGAACACCCGCCGACAGTCGAAACCTATACTCAGGGCTTCATCAAAGAACTTAAAGATCGAAAGCTCACTCTCATTTTGGAACCCGGACGAAGCCTCGTTGGAAACGCGGGCGTTCTTCTCACTCGAGTGCTTTATGGTAAACGAGGCGAAACGAGTAACTTCATTATCGTCGATGCGGGAATGAACGATCTCATTCGACCTGCCCTTTATTCGGCCTATCACACGATTCTGCCCGCTCGTTATAAAAAATATAAAAAAATCAAAGCGTCTGTTGTCGGCCCGTGCTGTGAATCGGGTGATATTTTAACCAAAGAGCGCCGAATTCAAAATTTTCAACCCGGAGATTTACTTTCGGTCATGAGCTGCGGAGCTTACGGCTCTTCGATGTCGAGCCACTATAATTCTCGTGTAAAAATAGCTGAAGTGATGATCCATCACGGAAAATTCCACATCATTCGAGAACGCGAAACTTATGAGGATCTCATTTCGAAAGAACGAGTGCCAAGCTTTCTGAAAAAAGCTGCAGCCGTTCCAGCATAAAGGATAATCTTTGAAAATCGAAGGTATCTACACAGCCATTGTTACGCCCTTTCAAGATTCCGGATCCGGAATCGAAGAAAAAATTTTTCGAAATCTTATTGAACGTCAAGTGGAAGCCAAAGTGGCTGGCATTGTTGTGGCGGGAAGTACCGGCGAAGGACAAACGCTGAGCCGCGAAGAATGGAAAGAGGCGATCAAAATTGCGCTTACCTATCGAAATCAAATTCAAATTATTGGAGCGTGCGGCTCTTCCGGTACGGAGTACACTCGCGATCGCTATCGAGAACTTTCTGATTTAGGCGTGCATGCCGCTCTCATTTCGACTCCGTCGTATAATAAGCCGCCTCAACGCGGAATTATTAAACACTACGAAAAAATCGCAGCCTCGGCTTCACTTCCCATCATTGTCTATAATATTCCCGGTCGAACGGCTGTAAATATCGCGCCGTCCACCATGCTTGAACTTTGGAAGCTCTCTCAAGTCGAAGCTCTCAAAGAATCCTCAGGAAATTTAGAGCAAAGTCTTCAATTTATACGAGAGGCCCCTCAAGGAAAAATCGTGCTCTCGGGAGATGATCCCCTTCATTTGGCGATGTTCGCTCACGGGGCTCGAGGGGTGGTCAGCGTGGTGTCGAATGTGCTCCCTCAGGCTTTAGTCTCGCTTTGGAATTATTGGTCGTCTGGCCAAACTCAAAAAGCCATGCAGCTTCAAAACGAACTGAACGGCTTTTATCCGCAACTGTTTATTGAAAGTAATCCAATCCCTGTCAAATGGTGTGTCGGTGAAATCATTGGAAAAAAACTGCCGCTTAGACTCCCTCTGGTCGAACTCGATCCTGCTTACCATGCGAAAGTGAAGGCGGGCCTTGATCATCTTCTAAAACTTGGGCTTTCATAGGCCCATGAAGGCGATAGTGCTCGTCGGCTCGACGGGAAAAATGTCTCGAATTCTGCAGGAACTTTGCCAAGAGCAAAAGCTTCCTTTCAAGGTTTTTAGTGAGAAGGCTTCACCTGCTCTTCAAATAAAAAACTTCTCCGGGACAAAAGGGGTCATCGATTTCTCGCTTCCTGATGCAACTGAAAAAATTTGTCGAATGGCCATCGAAGCGAACGTTCCTTATATTTGCGGAACCACGGGATGGAAATCGAAGTCTGAGATCGACAATTTATTTACGGAAGCTTCTAAAAAAATAGCCGTCGTCAAAGATGCTAATTTTAGTTTGGGAGTTGAGATACTTTCAGAAGCATCGGAGATTTTAGCAAAAGCACTTTCGTCTGAACTTTTGATCACCGACATCCACCATTCTCAAAAAAAGGACGCGCCGAGTGGAACGGCTCTTAAAATCGAAGCGCGAATGAAGAAAGCAAATCCAAAGTCTCTCGTTAAAATCAATTCCATTCGCGAAGGAGAAGTTTTCGGAGAGCACCGCATTCTTGCTACTTTCGAAGATCAAACCTTAGAATTTATTCATCGAGCCCATTCAAGAAAACCTTTTGCTTCAGGAGCATTAAAGGCACTCGAATGGGCATCCAAACAAAAACCCGGGCTCTACTCCATGAAGGACGTTTTGCCAGTAAAGGAAATCAGATCGTGACTATTCAAAAATCTATTCGACTTCAAAAGCTACCCCCTTATATTTTTGCTCAGATTGACGAAAAGAAGAGAGCACTTCTTGAGCAAGGAAAAGATCTCATCGATTTAGGAATTGGAGATCCCGATCTTCCCACACCTCCCGCTATTATTAAAACTCTCGCAGAGGCGGCGAACGATCCTAAAAATCATCGCTACCCTTCTTACGGAGGCTTGATTGAATTTAAAAAAGCTTGTGCCGCTTGGATGGAGAGAAGATTTAACGTTTCTGTCGATCCGAAGACAGAGCTGATGTCCCTCATCGGGAGCAAAGAAGGTCTTGCTCATTTTACCGAAGCGATCGTGAACCCTGGCGATTTCACTTTAATTCCTGATCCTGCGTATCCCGTTTATGCGAATGCGACACTTCTCGCGGGCGGAACACCGGTTTACTATCCTTTAACCGAAGCCAATCAATTTCAACCTAAGTGGGCCGATATTCCAGATGACGTTTGGAAAGCAGTAAAGGTGGTTTATATTAATTTTCCGCATAATCCCACGTCAGCCACAGTCACTCTCGATGTTTACGCCGAACTCGTTGACCGTGCGAAGCGATTTGGTTTTGTCATCTGCTCGGATGGCGCTTACTCGGAGCAAGGCTACGACAGTCTTCCTCCTTGTTGCCTCCAAGTCCCCGGCGCAAAGGATTGTACGATTGAATTCTTCTCGTTCAGTAAAACTTACAATATGACGGGTTGGCGAATTGGATTTGCAGTCGGAAATAAAGAATTGATCGCTGCCCTTTATCAAATCAAATCCACACTCGATTCGGGAGTATTTCAACCCATTCAGTGGGCTGCGATTACTGCCCTTAAAGGAAACGATCACGAATTGATCGATCCCTCAAAAGAAGTTTACCTCTACCGAAGATCGATCATGGTCGAAGGCCTCAAACAACTCGGTTATCAAGTTTTTGATGGCGGTGCTACGTTCTATCTTTGGGTCAAAAATTTACCTGGGCAAAACTCAGCCGAAACTTGCGCCAATCTGTTAGAGCGAGGTCTCGTTTGCACTCCCGGATCTGGATTTGGAAAACAGGGCGAGGGCTATTTTCGAATTGCTCTTACCGTGCCAGAACTCCAGCTGAAAGAAGCACTGAAGCGGTTTCCAAAAGTTTAATCGGCAAAATAAGCAGAGGCCGGATTTTATTCCAGCCTCTGCTTTAGGTGTGGTTCGTTTTGCTCGTTTTCCGACCAGTCGTCGGCATTAGTTTTATCGAACTTTTAAAACTTTTTGCACGTTGTTATAAGATCTTAAACCAGCCGATGTATAGACCTGATTTTTAGGATCATAAATATTTTGCGTGAACTTAGCCGAAGACGTATTTGTGGCCGGCAAATTTAAGTCTGCCATAGAAGAGAGCGGCATCGTAAATACGGCAGATCTTTGAAGAGTCATCGCTTTCGACGAAGGGACTGTCGCAGAAGACGACGCGATCAGGTTTGCAGGAATGACATTTCCTAAAGTACCCCCGATAAAAATACCGCCATTTTTGGTTCCCGACGGGCCGTATAAACAAATCGCTGCGTAAGCTACATTGCTCGAGTCTCTAAAGTTTTGGCAAACGGCGACTCCTTGAATCACATATTGAGAACTAAATTGAGAAATGCCGACCATCGCACCGAGTTGAAGCTCAGGTGTAAGACTAAGGACGGCGCTCACATCCATACTTGAAGTGTGCGTGACAGGAATTTGAAATAAAGGACCGGTGAGAGCTATCGGAAGTGGAGCAGCATTTGGAAGGGCGTTGATCACAGAGAAGTTAAGTTGTTCTCCGACGATGGTCGCGATATTTAGCGCAATCCCAATTTTAGAATTCGTCGTTTTGGTGGCATCGACAAAATAAACGTCGCCCCAGTTTCCTTGAATTAAATAATTACCTGCCGCCATGCTCACTTGAAGACCGCTTGTCATTTCGACTTCGAGTTTTGCTTGTTGAGTGAGTGGATCCAAGCTGACCTGAATATTTTGACCAATATTCGTGATGCTTGTACTCCCGCATCCGGTCATTGCTAAAATAGGTAGTAAACAAAGTCCTGATAATTTTAAAATTGATTTCATAGATTGCCCCTCTCTCGTTGGTTGCCTTCGTTTAATTCTCTGTCTGGCATATTCGCCCGACTCTCTCGCTACATCGCAAGAGATATGCCATCATGCGACGAACAAAAGTTGTCGATTGGAGATCACCTCAAAAAAGGGCTCCTGCAGCCGTAAAACCCAGTCTCAGATGCCCGAGAAACAAAAGTTTACGACCTGAAAATATTTTCATAGTGATGGGAAGTAGACCCAAGTTCGTCGTTCTTGTATGAAACAACTTCATAGAAAGATTAAAAAATAATGACAACTCCGCAAAATTTACGAATTTATTTTTGGGTTCCTCGCTCTGAAGTTGTCTTTATTCAAGCGGTGATCGATGCGTATGAAGGATTGGCAAGAATTCGAACGGAGCGCCATCAAGTCGATCGATCTTTGATCATGTGTTTAGTTCAAGAATCTCGAGTCACAGAATTTCATGACGTGATGCGTAATCTAACGAGCGAGGTCATTGGAAAAATTGAATCCGTTTGACTTGGTTCGTTAACTCCCTGTGTAATAACAGCTGGGGGTGTGAGATTGGAAACGAGACAAACAATTAATTCTACAGTTCAAACGATCAACGGTGCTGCAGGGCTACCAGCTGCGAATGCTGCTCCACTCTCATCTCCGAGTGCTGCTCCACAGCAACCCATTCTTACCGCATCCCAAGAAGATCGCACCAAGTTACTGAAAGAGATCGCAACCATTACTCTTGAAGCGACGAACGGAATTAAAAAAATTAATGACCAACAAGTTAGTCAAATTCTTGGTGGTCTTGTTCGTACCAAACTTCTGAGTGCCGACGATTCTTATTTGCTGAGAGATCGCATTCTCGATACGGCTTATCTCGATAACGCTCTCGATCAACGAATTGAAGCCGCTCTCCGACGAAAAGGAATTGTCTCTGAAGAAAACAATCGTCGCACAAAAACAGCAACGGCTTAATTTCAGATTAATCTCTCAATAAATTATCTATTAATCGAACACCTTGAAAGGTCGTCGCAATCAGCCATCGGCTTTTTTTTGCGCGAGAGGGAAAGCGTAAGTTTTCTTCCCAAGCTTCTAAATATTGAATTTTAAAACCGGAACGTTTCAGTTTTGCCTTAGCCTCGCCAACGGAACGAGCTGTTGTAAGGGTTCTAAAAATCTGTGCTGCTCGAAGGCGATCTTGAGATGAAAGGTAAGCATTTCTTGAACTGAGCGCCAAACCCGATTTTTCTCTCAATGTTCGACATCGTTTTATTTCTATGGGTAAAAAGAGATCCTCGACGAGAGTTTCAATCACTCGAAGCTGCTGAAAATCTTTTTCACCAAAATACGCGCGATCGGGACGAACGATCTCAAAAAATTTGAGGACGACCGTTGCAACCCCCTCAAAGTGGCCAGGTCTAAAAATCCCCTCCAACTGAGAAGTGAGAGATTTTCTAGGAACGACCATCGTACTTTCTTTGGATGTATAAATTTCTTCGACGCTCGGGATAAAAACAGCACTTACGTTTTCGGCGCGTAAAAGGCCAATATCCTTCACTTCAGGTCTCGGATATTTTTTAAAATCTTCATGGGGACCGAACTGAGTTGGATTGACGAAAATGCTAACGACTACTTTATCATTTTGTTTAAACGCGGCTCTCACAAGAGAGAGGTGCCCGTCGTGAAGAGCGCCCATGGTGGGTACAAATCCGACACTTATTTTGGGTGAAAGTTGTTTTCTCCAAGCGATCATCGCTTTTCGAGTTCTCAAAATTTTCATACGTCTTTGAAGGAATTCTTCTCCGAAGGATAAACTTCTGCACGCACTTCATCAGAATAACTTTTAAGCGCATGAGAAACCGATTCAGCACCATTCATAAACTTCTTTAAAAACTTAGGATTAAAATCTGGATTTAAACCCAGGAGATCGTAAAGAACTAAAACTTGGCCACTCGTATAGACTCCTGCTCCAATGCCTACCGTTGGAGTAGAAATAGATTCAGTTATTTTTTTTGCAAGCGAGCTCGGAATCATTTCTAAGACAAGAAGATCAACTCCAGCATTCGATAAATCTTTTGCTTCTCTTAAAAGTCTTTGAGCTTCGAGTTCTGTTTTACCTTGGACCTTAAAATCTTGAATCGACTGAGGCGTGAGTCCAATATGACCGCAGACAGCTATTCCTTCTTTTTTAAGAGCCGCGACTCGATCACTCACCGCTCCTTCAACCTTCACCATCTCTGCACCCACACTGATCAAAGACTTCGCATTTTGAATGGCCGAATCAATAGTATTATAAGAATCGACTGGCATATCCGCGATCAGAAGAGGTTTTTTTTCAACTTTCGCTTTGTGAAGTCCGCGAGCAACCGCCGCAACGTGGTAACGAATCTGATCCATGCTTACCGACAGAGTAGAATCATGGCCCTGAATAACCATCCCGAGAGAATCTCCCACGAGTACGGAATCCACAGCTCCTGTTTCTGCAATGAGCTTCGCAAAGGTGGCATCGTAACAAGTGACCATAATGTGTTTCGGAGAATTCATCGCTTTAAATGAATACCCTTTTTTTCAAGAATATTCAAAACTTCCCCAGCAAGATACAGAGATCCTGCCACTAAAATCGGCTTTTTACCCTTCCAAAGGGTCCAAACCTGTTCTTCAAGATTCTTAATCGTCTGTGCGCGAAGTATCCCCCGAAGACGAAGGAGATCGAAGCTCTTTAATTGCCTCTCGGGATAAAATGTCGGGAAATAAATTTTATCGGTCCATCTCTTTAGAGATCGAAGCATCTCAGCCGCTGGTTTATCCATCATAGCACCAAAAAGGACTTCGAATTTTAATTTTGGGTAATGAGCTTTTAAAAACTGGATCAAAGCCTCGATCGAATTTTGGTTGTGAGAGCCATCGATCAAAAAGAGGGGGTTCTTTCGCACAATCTGAAGCCGTGCCAATAATGGAGGTCGATGAACGGCTTTTAAAATATTCCTATCCGAAAGCTTCAAATGCCAATCTTTCGCCGCTCGTTCAAAGACAGAGACGGCGAGTCTTGCATTCCACTCCTGATGAGTGCCGCGTTCCTTTCCCAAAGCCTTCAGGCCTTTTTCGATCAGAGGTGAAAATTTTAATTTGGAAGAGTCGATAAACTCTGATTTTTTCTTTTTTGCAAATTGCCGAAGATCCGCTCTCACAGCGGTAAGCTGTTTTGCAATAAGAACGGGTTTTCCTCTTCTCAATATGCCCGCTTTTTCATACGCAATTTTTTTGAGCGTATTTCCAAGAACCTCCTGATGGTCGTAATCGATTCGAGTGATGACGCTAAAATCGGGATCGCAGATATTCGTCGCGTCGAGTCGTCCACCAACACCCACTTCGAGAATTTGAAGGTCTACTTTTTTATCTCTAAAGATTAAAAACGCAATCAACGTAAGTCTTTCAAAATAAGAAAGAGGCTCTAAAATCTTTGCATATTTCTTTTCATATTTTTGGAGCTCAAACTCGGAGATCTCTTTCGAATTGATACGGATTCTTTCCGTTCGCCTTTGAATATGAGGCGAGATATAAGTGCCGACCGTGAGTCCCGCCTCCAAAAACAATTGAGTCAGATAATTGCAGGTGCTTCCCTTCCCATTGGTTCCGGCGACAAGAATTGTTTTCCGGCCGAGCTCGGGATTTTTCATCGATCGCGCTGCAGCGTTCATTTGATCAAGCCGGTAAGTATCGCGAGACGGCATTTCAATTTTTTTGGGGTTTAATTTCAAGCGCTACGTTTACTGAGAATTTTAAAAATTTTGGAGAGAACCTTTTTTTGATCTCGACGATGGACGATCTGATCAACCATTCCATGCTCGAGTAAAAAGCTCGCGCGCTGAAATCCGGGCGGGAGCTTTTGGCGAATGGTTTGCTCAATCACACGAGGTCCTGCAAAACCGATGAGAGCTCCAGGCTCGGCAATATTGATGTCTCCGAGCATCGCAAAACTCGCAGCCACGCCACCCGTTGTGGGATGAGCAAGAAGCGAAATATAGGGAATACCTTCTCGCTTCATTTTTTGAAGAGCAGCACAGGTTTTCACGAGTTGCATGAGAGAATAAATTCCTTCCTGCATCCGTGCACCTCCGGAAGACGAAATCACGATCGCCGGAACGCGTTTTTCAAGCGCGTATTCAAAACAACGGGTAATTTTTTCACCTACGACTGACCCCATACTTCCGCCCATGAATTCAAAAATAAAAACCGAGAGAGCAAAGGGCATTCCGTCCATAATGCCGTCTCCCCAAATGGCAGCATCATTTTCACCCGTCTTTTTTTGAGAAGCCAAAAGGCGATCGGAATAACTAGCCTGATCCACAAATTTAAGCGGATCGGTAGAGACGAGATCGGAGTCATGCTCTTTAAAACTTCCGTTATCGGTAAGAAGTTCGACTCGCTGCCGAGCCGGCATTAAAAAATGAAAATCGCAAGTCGGGCATACAAATCGACTTCGCTCAATTTCGACACGATAAAGAATCGCCCCGCAGTCAAGACACTTCGTCCAAAGCTGAGAAGGCGCTTTCGATTCCGAAGGCACCACACGCGTTTGAATGCCAGGAGATTTAAGGTCTTTTACCCAACTCATGAAATGAGTGAAATCGAAGGCTATCTTTGGGTCAAGGGTTGAAAGTCCGAACGAACGGAATCTGAGATCAAATCGGGGCCCATAAAGACTAAGGAGATCCTGGATAAACACGGCCGCATCCATAGATCTTCAAACCAAATTATTTAATGCCTAACTTCGGGCAAAGACTTTTTCAGCAAGGATCAACTTCCGAGCGCCCTCAGGTTGTTTTCCAGGATCTCCTTACTCTTTATGGGACACAATAAACCCCAATCCCTTTATACAATTTTCAAAACCAATTCATTCTTTCTGTATTGGTATTAAGTTTTTGTATTTTGATTTAAATTTTTAGAACCAAAATACAGGTGTAGATTTCGAACTGAAGGTGAGTGAGAGTGTTTGAATGAATTGAGTCCTGAGCGGCTAGAGAGAGTGTCAGAAAGGTTTATTTTCAGCAGCGAAGAAGCAGCGCACGGATCTCTTGTTAAAATATCTGGATACAATGGGCGATCTCAATTCATTCAAACACTCTCACTCACCCCGATTCATGTACCTGGACCCGTATTTCGGACCTAAAGAATTTTTGTTAAGTTTTTTACAAAAACTTAAGCCGCCCGCAGGGCATTGACCCTCGAGCGTCATTCTGGCAGTCTTTCGCCATGTCAGAAAAAATTATTTTTACCCTTAAGAAAATTAGCAAAATTGTTCCGCCTAAAAAGCAGATTTTGAAGGATATTTATCTCTCCTTTTATTACGGAGCCAAAATTGGAGTGCTCGGACTGAACGGTGCTGGAAAATCGACGCTTCTTAAAATTATTGCAGGCGTAGAAAAAGATTTTGATGGAGAGATGCTTAAATCTGACGGCTACTCTGTTGGTATTCTTCAACAAGAACCCCTCCTCGATCCTAAAAAAACGGTTCGGGAAAATGTGGCGATGGGGCTTAAAGAAGTCGGCGCTCTTCTTTCAGAATTTGCTGAAATCAATGGCAAATTTGCTGAAGAAATGTCTCCTGAGGCAATGGAAAAACTTCTCGCACGTCAGGCTGCTGTTCAAGAAAAAATAGACGCGGCAAACGGCTGGGAGCTTGAGAGAACTTTAGAGATGGCGAGCCAAGCACTCAGACTTCCCCCGCTCGATAGTCCCGTCACTCATCTCTCCGGCGGTGAAAAAAGACGAGTCGCGCTTTGCAGACTCCTTCTCGAGGCTCCGGATATTCTTTTGCTCGATGAACCCACGAACCATTTGGACGCCGAATCCGTCGCGTGGCTTGAACATCATTTGCAGGAATATAAAGGAACGGTCATTGCGGTGACGCATGATCGTTATTTCTTAGACCATATCGCCGGCTGGATTTTGGAACTCGATCGCGGAGAAGGTATTCCGTTTAAAGGAAATTATTCTTCATGGCTTCATCAAAAAGATGAACGCAATCGACAAGAAAAGAAAGAAGAAGACACTCGCGATAAAACTCTCGCCAGAGAACTCGAATGGATTCAACAATCCCCTTCTGCTCGTCGAGCGAAATCGAAAGCACGGATTGCCGCTTACGAAGCACTTCTTGCTCAGGGCGAAAAAGAAAATCTCGATGATCTTCAAATTTATATTCCTTCGGGCCCGCGGCTTGGAAATACGGTCGTCGAATTTACAAATGTGACGAAGGGCTTCAAAGATAAACTTCTCATCGATGATTTCACGTTTAACCTTCCGAGGGGCGGCATCGTGGGAGTCATTGGTCCAAACGGGGCTGGAAAAACAACACTCTTTAAAATGATTATGGGCCAAGAAAAACCCGACTCTGGATCTGTAAGAGTTGGGGAAACCGTAAAGATCGGCTACAACGAGCAGTCTCGAGAAACACTTGATCCGAATAAAACTGTTTACGAAGAAATTTCGGGCGGAAACGATCTCATTACTCTTGGAAAAAAAGAAGTAAACGCAAGAGCCTATGTTTCTCGTTATCAATTTTCTGGAAACGATCAGCAAAAGAAAGTCGGTCAACTCTCCGGTGGAGAAAGAAACCGCGTACAACTCGCAAAAATGCTTCGCGAAGGATCGAACCTTCTTCTTTTAGATGAACCGACGAACGATCTCGATGTGAATACGCTTCGTGCTCTTGAAGAAGCGCTCAATCACTACGCCGGTTGCGCTGTCATCATCAGTCACGATCGCTGGTTTTTAGATCGAGTCGCAACGGCGATTCTTTCTTTTGAGGGAGATTCGAAAGTCGTCTATTTCGAAGGTAATTATTCAGATTACGAAGAAGATCGAAAGAAACGACTCGGCGATACAACTCCGAAGCCGATTAAATATAAACCTTTAAAAGTAGCTTAGTATTTCCGCAACTTACTTTAATTCGCCATGAGGCGGGAGAAGTCAGTTTTCAGGAGATCGCGAAGTTCGAGCTGAGCAGAAGTTGTTTTTGCTGCTTTTATAAACTGGCTTTCCATGCACGCAAAAAAATTCTTTTCGTTTTTTTGGCTTTGTCTTTGATATACGTTTACCGCCGCCTTCATCTCTTTTTCTTTTTCAGATCCGAGATAGTTGAGACGAAGGGCAACTTGCGCTGGCGAAGCTAACGACTTATTGGACGTTTCTTTCACAACATGAGAAACGCAGGGCCCGAGTTCCCTCATTTTTTTCGACGACTTAGGCGATAAAATCGAAAGTCGATAATTTACAAGCTGAGAGCGCATGGCTTGTAGAACAGGAAATTTTTTAATTGGATCTACTTTTTCTTTTTTAAAAATCGTTTCGTAATCCGAAATAAATGACGTGAAGGTTTGCTCCAGCTCAATGGCCGTCGACGCGCTCATCTCTTCAGCCGGCGACGCAGGAAGAAAAAGATTGATGGTCGCAAACGAGTAAAATAGCGCGAGTTGAAGCATCGCGGCCTTATAGCACAAATTAACTTCTCGAAAAAAAAAGTTCGTTTTCCTTGT
>JAQBPA010000021.1 GCA_028287765.1 Bacteriovoracaceae bacterium | reverse complement strand
CGAAGGGCCGAAGGATTTTTCGCTTGGAACTTCGTTGTCGCTCGTTACATGTGTCCAACATGCGCCTCGCTCCGGCCTCGTCCAAACGAAAACTTCTTCGGCAGAAAGGGTAATAATTTGTGTCACGGCGTACTTCCAAAAACGATTGCCTTATGATTGCCCTTCCGTGACGCTTTAATGAGGAGGATTTTAAATGGAAAATGAAAAAAAATGTTGTTGCCCTTGTCATAAGATGATGGCGATTTTTGTTATTCTGATTGGTCTTGGATTTCTGCTTAAACAGCTTGGTGTGATCTCGGAGCACGCGCTGCACCTGGTTTGGCCAATTCTTGTTATGCTTATAGGTGTGAAGTGGCTGTTTGCAGGAATGTGCAAATGCTGCAAAAGCAGCGCTTGCGAAACGAAATCAAAGTAATCGATTGGAGAAATGAATAATGACTAAAAAAAGATTTTGGATCTCAGTATTGGCCGTTTGGGCAGTTGTATGGGCGACGGATTTTTTATTTCACGGAATATGGCTTGCCCCACTTTATCAACAAACTTCTCAGTTCTGGAGGCCAGGACAAGAAATACAAAGCATGATGCCTTGGATGTGGGCGGGTCAGCTCATTTTTTCTTGGGCGTTTGTTTGGATTTATTCCAAAGGTGTGAGCCACGACAATCAATGGGCGCAAGCCTTTCGATATGCGATTGCGATTCTTTTAGTTTCGCATGTGCCAGGCCAACTCGTCATGTGGGCGACAACCCCATACCCTGCTGAACTTATTTGGAAATGGTTTTTCATTTCTGCGGTTCAGGCCATGGTCTGTGCCTTTGTGATGACATGGACTTTTCAACCCGCCAAATGGGCGCAAACTGCGAAGTAATAAATTAAAAAAGATCATAAAAAAAGGGAGCTATCGAGCTCCCTTTTTTATTTTATATTTTAAAATCTAATTCTATTTCTTAGCCGAATTGCAATGAGCAGCTAGCTGGGCCAAATTATCTCCTTCAGCTCGCTTTCTTAAATTAGCTAAGTCGCCAATCGGAGAAGGAGGAATGAGTCTATTGACCAAGTTAATGACTTGATCAATGACAAGATCCTGGGCCGGATAATGAGCAGCATCTGGCACCACGACCGCCGCCGTGGTATCGGTTGTGGCAGCAGGTGGTTTTAATCCGGCACGTGCTTTTTGAAGAGCGGTGATGAGATTAATTCCCAAACGACCCGGACGCCCAAGTTCCAATCGAATATCGTTAATCGAAGCGATCGCAGATTCTTTAACCCCGATAGGGATTGCTTTTTGTAAGGCGTATAATAATACAACGGTTGAATCTAAACTTTTATCACGACCCTCTTGAACGGCGACAACTTCCCTCACCACAGTATCAATGATTGTCTCGCTCATTTTTGACGCAAAATCTTTTACCACTCTCAGTTGCTTAGAATCCATTTGTCGGTCCAAAAGCTCTCGAGCCAAAGGTGATTTAGTCGATTGATCTAATTGAATCAATTTTGTCGTCAGCGCCAAATAATCAGACACCAAGGTTAAAAATGGATTTTTTAGAACCCTAAAAGCCTCATGCTCATTTGCAAAATTCTTCATAGCCGCCGCTCTTGCAATCGTATTCGGATGATCGGAACCCACATTACGAAATGCTTTTCCTTCTGGTGTACCCAATTCGTCCAAATATTGTTCCATTTGTTTAAGCATCGCCGGATAAGTTCCATGCTTGCTTCCCATCAAAAGCATAAAAGCCTGCGTTGCACTTTGCTCTGGTTTCTTTGCTAAAAGCTCAGTGACGATTCGTCCGATATTATCGCAAGAGGTTTCTTGTGATCGAGAAAGTCGAGTGAGCGCTTCTTCAAATTTCTTTTGCATGTCTTTGGTAATAATTACTTTCGAATTTGCATCGAGCCCCATTGCAGCTTTATAAAAAGAACTGGCAATGGATTCGATATCCACGCGACCAAGCTTGCTGTTCAAACGATCTGCAGCTCGGTCCATCACTTCCATAATTTTATCAACGAAGGCTGGATCTTTGTCGGCAAGACCTCCGACATGAGGAACGATTTCTCGCGCAAAACCTCGGCTCCATTTCTCTAACGATTTCTCATTATGGTAAGCCAGAATATCTACTGGCGCTTTAGCTCCGGGTTCGCCAGGTTTTTTTTCGCTATCTTCTCTCGCGGGCGGAACCGATGGAATCAGATTTTTAGCTGTCGCATGAAAAATTAAATCGAGCGCGATTCTCTGAACAATATGCTCAAAAAAGATATGTCCCAATTCGTGTCCTAGAATTTCAAAGCGCGTATCAGAAACCGGCTCAGTGAGATCATATAAACCATCAAACATCGCTAGATCGATAGCTCGAATATCTCCGCTCCAAGTATAAGCATTAATTCCGCCTGGTTTTAAAAATGCCTTAACCTCGGCATCAGAAGGAAAAAGATAAACGGGCGTGAGATCTTTGATTGTTTCCACTTGTTTCAGAAATCCCTGCAGTTGACCGTCTTTACCTGGCATCGCTAACGAAGCGCTGCCCATATGACCTATCAAACTGTCTTGGATAATCGCTCGAACTTCTCCCATTGTTTCAAGAACGACGTCGGTAAACTCGGGGCTAGCGTTCATAATTTCGTGTGTTTGTTGATCAAGCGGGTCCGCAATTTGTTTTCGTCGAATCTCGGAGAGAACACGACGAATCGGCTCTTTGTCCGATATAGTTTTATAGAGACGATTGATCGTCGCCTTTTCTTCGGTCGTCAGTTTTGGAGTGAGATCCACTTGTTGCGCATAGGCCGACGATACAAACGCAAATGCTAAAAGATTAAAAATTAAAAAGTTTATTCGAGTCATTGAGAGAATCCCCCTTAAGATTGAAAAAATATGAACTCGAGATGGCCAACCCTAAGCCCCTCCCGATGTTTTTATCCTCTGCAAAGTTACAGAGGCTTAACGCAGCGCGTCCAACCTTATTTGACGTCGAAGCGGCTTTTTCAACTCTCAAAAATACTTGGATCGGAGAATGAAAAGCTTTGACTTTAAAATTTAACTCGGGGAAATTTCACTGCCTGAAAAGATCAATTCTCTCTCTTATAATAATTTTGATTCCCGCGTTCGCGGCTTTTGCAACTCATACTTGTCGACACTGCGCTTGCAGTCCAAAGGTAGCTCTTATTTCGAAAGACCATTCGACCGATCTTCCTGATCTAGAGACCGTGAAAAATTTTTGGAACCAAACGAATCTTCCCGAAGGGCTTAAGAATCTGCTGAATACTTCAAAAAGCTTTCGTGCTGACGACGTAAAGCATTTGGTAAACGAAATGCCGCTCGAGCAAGAAGACTTTAGAATCGATGATCTTTTTATTGCTAAATGCACGCAATATTTTTGGGATCAAATCTATGCCTTAGTGATCAGCGATTTTAGACCCAGGGATCCTGTTGCTGGAGAACCAAGTGAATATAAGATTTTGCGGCCAAGCCTGAGTAGTCAGCGCGCTCTTCTCTCGTTTGTTCAAGCCATTTTGATTCACGTTTATCGCTCTTTAAATTTACTACCTAAGAGTGCGTCCATTGAAAGTGTTGAAGTATTTTTGACGATTGTTCAACTGCCCGACAACACTGCTGACCTCAGAAATGGAATTGACAAAAGATCTCTCTATCAAAAAATGCTCGAAGACCGTTTTGGTTTTGAAGTCAAAAAAACTCATGACCCGAATACAATCAATTACTCCCTTAGAATAAAGGTACCTAAAAGGTCGGCCGAGCCCCTTAAAACCCCAGGTTTATAAGCCCCTTTAGCCATAGGTCAGATACTGAGAAGTCGTGATCTCACGGATATTCACTTTTGGTCGCTCCCGTATGCAAAAAAATGTGCTATGTATCCAATTCGATTTATGAATCTGAAACTGCAAACTCTTCGAATTTTTTTATTGGCTTCACTCGTGTTGAGTTTTGGATCTGTTCATTTAGTGAATGCAAATAGTGTCATAGGTCCGAGGCTTTTAATCACTGAAAATGGGGTTGTCATTCATAACAATCCCTCTCGAATGAGCGGATTTATTTCTATTGGTGCGACGGTGCAGGGCGCAGCTTCTCTTTCGCAAACATTTCAAATGACTAATGTGGGTGATGATAATCTTATTATCAGTAATGTTCAAAACCTTCTTCAGGATGATTACGATAAAATTCAAGTTATCATCGGAACGGGTCAACCTGGCGGTTTAAATTTCGTTCCGTTTCCGATCATTTTGCAGCCAGGTGCATCGCAAGCACTTACTCTTCGACTTCAAACCACCGTAAATTCTTTTCATCTTGGTTATATCGCGATCACGTCCAATGATCCGACAAGTGGCACATCGGCAACCCCAATGCCTCCAGTTGCAAGTATTTCGCAACTGTCGGGCGGCGATATGTTCGTTCAATTTATTGGACAGTCGATGGGAAAGTATCAAGTTCAAACAAGTGATAGTCTCGTAAGTTCATCATGGCAAAATATCGGGCCGGTGCTTACGGCAGATCAGAGCGGAGCGTTTTCTTACGAAGATACAGATTCTGTTAATCACGTGCAGCGATTTTATCGAGCGGCCGTTAATTCTATTCCGCTACACGCAATGACATTCAATGCAGCGGGAGCGATAGGAACTCCCCCGGGTCTCGTTTGTCCTGGCGATAGTAATAATTCCGTTCCAGCAGGATTTTCGTGTGGAGGACAAGCGAATGGAACGATCTGCGGATCAAGTGCCGTAGGAAAAACCAAGGTATGCAATACCGGACAGTGCATACTCTTGGGAGATCTCAACGGTGATGGAGATGTAAATTTTTCTGATACGGATGCGTTCATTAGCGCAGTGAAAATTTCGAAAACAAATTTAGCTGCGAATTTTACGTGCGACAATCAGTGGACAAATACTTTGGCAGATATGCAGGGGTTTGCGAATATTTTGGCATCACAGTCGACAGCGGAATATAATTCGAGAGTACGAATACTTTGTAGTGATCCGACTAGTCTTGCACAAACACAAGGCCGAGCTTTGGTGTTCATTAACGGGCCTATGGATATGAACACTTATCAATATAGAGATCCGGTTTTGGTTTGTGTGGATAATTTGGGGAGTTATGATGCGAATGGGAATTACTCATCGAGTAACAATGGATATTTGAGCGGAAAATATTTCCAAACAGGTGTCTTATCCATCAACAACCCTCAACAGGGTTTCC
>JAQBPA010000010.1 GCA_028287765.1 Bacteriovoracaceae bacterium | reverse complement strand
ATAAGATTAACTGACTTCGTTTACCGAAATGATATCGGGCGTTTCTGCTTGCGAAGAATGTTCGAGTCGTTTCGCAAGAAGTTCCTGTGCCCGTCGAGCGCGCTCCTGATCTTGTTTTTGAATCTGACAAAAAAATTGAAAGAGTTCATTATCACTTTCCGCTTCAGCGTCAGCAACGTAACGAGCATTTTTTTCACATTCTTTCAAAGTATGATACAGAATGCTCACAAGTTCGTAAGTTTCGTCGTCCGTCACTCCACCAGTGCTTATTTCTTTCGAGGCTTCGACAGTGCCATTCATGCTAGCTCCTTTCCAAAATTAGATGCAGATTTCTTTCCCTTCAAACCTCAGTGAACAGGAGGTCGATATTTTTTAAATCTTACCTAGGTCATAAGCTTAAAACTGTTCCAAAAATTCGTGGCTTTCCAATGAAATCTCCATAAACTTGTTCAATGGGCGGATCGTGGGTAGTTCACAAATTTGGGGGGACAAGTCTAGCAAGTTCCGATCGCTACCGTGCGGCGGCAAAAATCATTTCTTCTCATCATAAGAAAGAGACTCGATCTGCCATTGTTGTTTCGGCCATGAGCAAAGTGACCGATTCGCTCATTGAAGTGGTCGAACTCGCCAAAAAGCGAGACAAAACTTATTTAGGAAAACTTGATTTATTAAAAGATCGTCATCTGAAGACCCTTAAAGAGCTTGTGCCTCAAGCGGCCTTCGACGAAATTTCTAAAATTCTTTTATCCGATATCAAGGCGATCTCCGAGATTTTGAGAAGCGTTTGGATTCAAAAAAATTATTCCGATCGAACCCTGGAGCTGATTTCCGGGCATGGTGAAATTTGGTCGGCACAATTTTTGAATGCTTATCTAAAGTCAAAAAAAATAGATTCGGCGTGGTTAGATGCGAGAGATGTTCTCATTGTCGATCCCACACCTACTTCTCTCACGATTGACTGGACAGCCTCTCAAAAAAAAACAAATGCTTGGCTTAAAAATTCTAAATCTCCGCTTCTCGTCATTACGGGTTTCATAGCTTCTACCGAAGAAGGAATTGCAACCACACTTAAACGAAACGGAAGCGACTATTCGGCTTCTATTTTTGGATCTCTTCTGAAAGCTTCTTCGATCACGATTTGGACTGACGTTGACGGAGTTTTAAGTGCGGATCCGAGACTCGTTCCAGACGCTGTCGTTCTCGATCAGCTTTCTTACGAAGAAGCATCTGAACTTGCCTACTTTGGTGCAAAAGTGGTTCATCCGAGTACCATGGCACCTGCCATTCGCGAGCAGATTCCCATTTGGATCAAAAATACTTTTAATCCGAGTCATCCCGGAACCAAAATTTCAAATACTTCGAGTAAAGAAAATCCTGTTAAAGGCTTTACGACCATTGAACAGATGGCGCTCGTCAACGTTGAAGGTTCCGGAATGATCGGAGTTCCGGGAATTGCTGAAAAGATTTTTGGATCTCTTCGAGAAGTGGGCGTTTCGGTTGTTCTCATTTCTCAGGCGAGCTCAGAACACTCCATCTGTTTTGCCGTCCCCCAAACGCAAGCACCCCTTGCAAAAAAAACAATTGAACAAACATTTTTGGCTGAACGCAAGGCAGGACAAATACAAAATATCGCAGTTGCAAGCGACTGCTGCATTCTTGCGATCGTCGGAGACGGAATGGTCGATCGACCCGGCATCGCTGCTGAGTTTTTTACCGCTCTCGGACGTGCGCGCGTCAATATTCGCGCCATTGCTCAGGGCTCATCCGAAAGAAATATTTCGGTGGTCGTGAACGCCGACGAAGCTCATCGCGCTCTTCGGGCAGTGCATTCTGCTTTTTATTTATCAAATCAAACGCTATCGATCGGCGTGATTGGCGCTGGGCTCATTGGGGGCACACTTCTGAGGCAACTCGCAAAAAGAGTGAAGTCACTGAAGAAAGAGCGCAATATTGATTTACGAGTGCGCGGAATTTTAAATTCGAAAAAAATGCTTCTGAAAGAAGAAGGCCTGGATCTCGATTCCTGGGAAAAAGATTTAAAGAAAAGCTCAACCTCATCCGATATGAAAAATTTTTTGAAACATATTCATGTTCCCTATCTTCCGCACACCGTGATTATTGATGCGACGGCGAGTTCCGAAATGGCAAAAAATTATCCTGATTGGCTTAAGGCCGGCATTCATATCGTGACCCCGAATAAACGCGGAAATTCTGGATCGTCCGAATTTTATCGTGAAATTCAAAACACCGCGAGATCAACGAATCGTTATTATCTTTACGAAACAACCGTCGGTGCAGGTCTTCCTTTACTCCATACATTAAGGGACCTCATTGAAACCGGCGATCGAGTCGAAAAAATAGAAGGTGTTTTATCAGGAACTCTCTCCTATATATTTAACTCACTTTCTGCCTCAAAACTTTTTTCTCAGATCGTTAAAGAAGCCCGGGCTAAAGGCTATACAGAGCCAGATCCGAGAGACGATCTCTCAGGTACAGACGTGGCAAGAAAATTAGTTATTTTAGCCCGCGAAATGGGTGTCGATATTGAACTCGACCAAATTGAACTTGAAAATCTTGTCCCTAAACAACTTCGCAAATCTTCCGTGGATCAATTTCTCTCAAAACTATCCAACTTCGATAACGAAATGACTCAACTGATCAAAAAAGCTGAAAAAAAATCTGAAGTCCTTCGCTACGTCGGATCCGTCGATTCAAAAGGACGCGCGGAAGTGAAATTAAAATCCTATCCTAAGACACATCCGTTTTCCCGAATTTCAGGAACAGATAATATGATCGTCTTCACAACCACTCGTTATAAAAAACAGCCGATGATTATTCAAGGACCTGGAGCCGGGCCAGAAGTCACAGCAGCTGGAGTGTTTTCGGACCTTCTTCGCGTGGCGTCTTATTTGGGAGCACGGCAATGAAATTAGTGAAAGCCTTTGCGCCAGCTACGGTTGCCAATGTCGCGGTCGGATTTGATCTCCTTGGATTTCCAATCGACGCCGTTGGCGATACGGTTTCAGTAAGTAAACTAAAGGATCCCATTGTTCGCGTGAAAGCGATTTCTGGATCGTCCAAAGTTCCGCTCGACCCTCATAAAAATACGGCAACCGTTGGCCTTCTCGCACTCATTCAAGATTTAAATTTATCGTTTGGTTTTGAAGTTTCGATTCGAAAAGGAATTCCCTTGAGTTCTGGAATGGGCGGCTCCGCAGCGTCGGCAGTTGGTGCGATTGTCGCGGCCAATGCTTTTCTTTCGAAACCTTTATCTAAAACTGAGCTTCTAAAATATGCGCTTCTCGGTGAAAAAGCGGGAACGGGAGTTGCTCATGCAGATAATATTACTCCTTGTCTCTTTGGTTCGATGACCATTGCCTCTCCTCCAGGCGAAGAAGTAAGCGAGCCCACGATGATCCCCGTTCCTAAAAATATTATTTGCGTTCTTGTTCATCCGGAGATGGAACTTTCGACGAGAACCTCGCGAAGCGTTCTTAAATCTGAAATGCAATTGAAAGATCACACTCGCCAGTCAGCAAATCTCGCTCACTTTATTGCGGGTTGCTATACTTCTGATTTAGACCTCATCGAGCGATCGCTTCATGATTTAATTATTGAGCCCCAACGAAAACATCTGATTATCGGTTTTGATCAAGTGAAAAGCGCTGCTCTCAAAAAAGGGGCTCTAGGATGCTCCATTTCGGGGTCAGGCCCCAGTGTCTTTGCTTGGGTGAGTTCAAAAAAGACTGCACTCTCCGTAAAAGAAGCGATGACTGAAGCTTTTCTTAAAAGCGGAATCAAAAAAGTAAATGCTTGGATTTCTCCGATCAGCAAACAAGGTGCTAAGATTATTTCATGAAATTTATAAGCACTCGCAAAAAAGCCCGTTCGGTTTCTCTATCGGAGGCGCTCGAGAGAGGACTCGCAGAGGACGGCGGCCTTTATATTCCGGAAAAGTTTCCGCATTTTGATTCGATTCCGTTTAAATCTTGGCCGGAGTTTGCAGAAAAAATTTTGTCGCCCTTTTTTGAAGGCGATCATTTGGAATCTTTTTTAGGAAAAGCGTGCAAAAGCGCGTTTAGCTTCCCGCTCCCGCTAAAAATTTTAAATGACTCAACTGCAGTGCTAGAACTTTTTCACGGACCAACCGCCGCGTTTAAAGAT
>JAQBPA010000250.1 GCA_028287765.1 Bacteriovoracaceae bacterium | reverse complement strand
TGAAACTATTAAAATTAAGCTTGGTCTGCGAGAAGCTCTCGAATGGCTTTATCAACATCCATTTTTTGTGGAACGGAGTTAAATTCAAGCGAAGGGGATAGTCCAATTCCTGGAATAGCTTTTCCCGCGAGTAGACGAGGACGTACGGAGAGTTCATAGAACATTTCGTCCACGACTCTTCTTAAAAGATGTTCGGCGAAATTTGTAATTTCGGTTTCTTCATTGATGAAAATTACTCGACCCGTTTTGCGAATGGACTCGCAAATCGCAGACCAGTCGTAAGGAATGAGGGATCTCAGATCGATCACTTCAACACTTCCAACACCTTGCTGAGCCAAATCTTGAGCAACTTCCAAACAAATAGGGGCCAGCCGACCATGTGTAATCACCGTAGCATCTGTTCCCGCATGCGAAATTTTCGCTTGGCCGATTGGGATGCTGTAGTCTTCGAGCGCCGGCCATTTTGGCTTCCACTGCGATCGATCTCCAATCGGTGCATCAATCATTTCTTTTAAAGTTTTTTCGTCGCCAGGTTCCCCTGGAATCAGTTCGCTTCCTTTTGCGCGAAGGAGAGCTTTTGGTTTCAAAAATAAAACGGGATTATCGTCTTTGATTGCCGAGAGCATGAGTCCATAAGCATCAATCGGAGTAGACGGGCAAACAACTTTCATTCCGTGAATTTTGGTCGCGATAGAATCGAAGGAGTGCGAATGATAAATCGATCCGTGAATTCCTGAACCTGTGGGAGTCATAATCACCATGGGCGTTTTAAATTTTCCACCCGAAGCCCAAAGGCCATTTCCGCAAAGTTTTAAAAGATCGATCGTATTAAAAATATAATCAACGAACTGAATTTCAGCGACCGGACGAAATCCCGCCCATGCAAGTCCAAGTGCCGCGCCAACAATTCCGCGCTCATCGAGCGGTGAATTCCATGCGGTCTTCAGACCTTGAGTCACCGTGAAGACGCCTCCGAGCGGAGCGCCCACATCTTCGCCAAAAATTTCTTTTACCCCTAAATTTTCTTCACCATAGTGAAGCGCCATTCGAATGGCTTGAGCCATATTTGCCATTAGCTTCCACCTTTTTTGGGATACGAATCGGGTAGGCCTTCAGCAAAGACGGCGGTCCAAATATCGTCAGCATCGGGATACGGCTCGGTTTTTACTTGAGCATAGGCTTCATCACAGAGTTTTCTGTTTTCGTCCCAGACTTTTTTAAGTTCGTTCTCGGTCGCAAGATTTCTCTTCACAAGCTGCTCTTCAAAAAAGGAAATGCAATCCACTTCGTTCACGCGATTGGCTCCCGAAGAAGAAGAGTGACCGTACAAACGACTTGCCATGACTTCGAGCAAATAAGGTTTTCGCTCTTTTCGGACGTAGGCCATGGCATCTTTGATAGCAAAATAGGATTCGACTGGATCATTTCCGTTGATGGTTTTTCCGGGCATCTCAAATGCTTTCGCCCAATCTGAAATTCGCTTTTCGCCGTGCTGGCCCTGTGCGGGAGTTGAAATTCCGTAACCGTTGTTTACGACCACCATCAAAATCGGAAGTGGAAGTGCCGGACGATTCGCCCAAACTAAACAAGAATGAAAATCTCCTTCAGCCGTTCCTGCATCGCCTCCGTTTACGATCGTAATCGCATCACCTTTTGTATGTGCCTGAGCAATGCCCGTTCCAATCGCGGTTGAATACTGAGTTTCAATTGTCGGAGAAACGGGAAGCACATTCCATTCAGGAATCGCGTAATGATTCACAAAATTTCGGCCGCGAGAATAGGGATCGGTAACAACCGTTCGCATCTGACGAATCGTATCGATGACTTCGCCGCCCATCCCAAGCAAAATTCCGCTGCTTCGATAATGAAGATGAAGATAATCGAACTCGATGCCTTGTCCTTTTTTTACCTGAAGACCGAGTGGAACATTAAAACCTTCTTCGCCAGGACCGCCAATCCAGAAGTAACCCTCGCCCCCTTTACTCATTTTAATAAGGCGCTCTTCAAGCACTCGACCACGAACCATGAGATTATGCATTCGAAGTAGGGTTTGCGAATCCACACGCAAATAAGGATCGCTGGAACTGGTCACAAGGGTGTGAACTTTTTTAGACATCTGGTTACTTTAGCCTCACTTTATTCAAATTCTTTCCGACCTAAATTCACTAACGAGAAAAGAAAGTCCTGTCTAACGTTTAAGTATATGAAATGAGTATACTAAATATGGAGTTCGGGGCGAAGGATGTCAAAAATACACCGTAGTGAATGAAGAGATGAAGTGTTGAAATTACTCCCTTTTTTAGGCAGGAAGCCCGCGAACAAATCGAATTGTATATTGGATGGCCGACCAAAGAGCCGCAACGACCGAAATCGCAAGTAAAACCTGGCCAATTTTGAGCCAGGGCGAAGAATCTAAAAGCAAAAACAAAATCGCAAAAAACTGTATCCAGGTTTTAATTTTCCCGCCTTGTTCTGCCGGCATCATAAGTCCTATCGATGATGCAATTCCGCGAAGTCCCGTGATGGCGATCTCACGACCCACGGTCACGATTACTAGAACGGGTGGAACGAGTTCGGCGGGTTCTCCTTTAATAGCAATATCTAATCGTCCGAGCCACATCAGCATAATCATCGTCGAAACAATAATGAGTTTATCGGCGAGAGGATCGAGAAGCATTCCGAGCTTGGATTCGTAATGATATTTTCGAGCAATCCAGCCGTCGACATAATCCGATATGCCAGCGAGTGAAAACATAAATGCCGCCGTATAATTCCATTGATAATACGCAAGACCCGCGACCAGCGGAATGGCGAAGACACGACTGACCGTCAGTAAATTAGGAATCAGATAAAAATCAGATCGCTTAATGAGCGCCGCGACATTAAATTTTTGACCCAAATTGCTCATCCACTAAACCTTATCGAGCATCAGGTGCATCGTCGATGGATCTTTTTGGGGCGGGATTCGGAAACCTAACGGTAATGCCGCCTCGAGGTCCTGATATATGGAAATAGACATCTTGAGCATCTTTGAGAGCTGCTCTCGGGAAGCGAATTTTATAGGTTTGATTAAATGTATCCATTTTTCGGTAGTAATATTTGGCCGATTCATCCTTTTGAGGAATCAATTCGATTCGCTCAGGGTCCACTTGGATCGTCGAATCTTTATTTTCGAGAGTCGTTCTCCACATACTTCTCTTTTGATTCAAATCGTTCCAAGAAGGTTCTCGCGTGGCAATGGACGCAATAAAAACAAAATAGGCTTCATCTTCTGCAAGTTGCTCTTTGGCTAAAGCTTTTTCTGCCTCGTCAGACAGACGAAACTGATCTCGCATTTCTTTTACGTAAGCTTCACGAAGGCGTGTGTCCCAGTCAGTAATAAACGCAATCATGACGGGCT
>JAQBPA010000230.1 GCA_028287765.1 Bacteriovoracaceae bacterium | reverse complement strand
TTTGAACAGGGAAAGCTTTTTGAAGACATTCGGTTACAGAAAGTTTTCCAGACTTCAGACTCTCTGTGGCGCTCACAACAAATGCAGTGAAAATAAATAAAGACGATACGATGATTCGAGACATATTTCCTCCTCGGGAAAAGCCACCTAATGATAGACCGGACTTATGAGTACTATTACTCAATTACCGTTGCGGGACAGTGCTGGATTTTCACCAGCTTCCTTCTTCAGGCGGTTAAATTATGTTCAACCGAATAGATGACGTTCTTTAAAATGGCAATGAAAAATATTTTTGAATTAGGGCTAAAATTTCTAAAATGAGCGGCCTAAATATGACTTCACGGCCGCTTCGCCACAATCATAGTTTTTCTAATAATGCGGGCAATGCCGAGATTGGATCGGCAATCCTGAAGACAATGGAGAAAGAAAGCAATCAATCTTTGGATGAATTATTTTTTTTTAAAAAAATAATTTTTCTTCAACGCTCTTGACCTCTTCTCATGCGACCTTAAGGTGATTATGCAAGATTAGAGGAGAGGGATTTTGGTTTTTTCATATAGCAATGGTTTAGATTTTGCCAGTCGAAGTCATATAAATTTTTTTTTAAAGGAAATCTGCGGCAAACTTCAAATTCCTGAGTCGCAGCGAATTAAAGCTAAACAGCATTATGAAGCAATTGCTAATTTACTTAACAATGCAGACGAATCATCTCTTCTAAGCAAAGTAAAAGTAAAAGTCTTTCCTTATGGTTCTCTTGGAATAGATACTACAATAAAACCCTTATCAGGTGAAGAATACGATCTCGATCTCGCCGTGGTCTTAATGATGGATTATAGACTGATCGCCGATCCGATTATAATTCAACGGGCTACTTTTGATCAGCTTTACAAAAACGGAATTTATCGAGAGCGGATTGAACAAAAAGACAGATGTGTTCGGCTTAACTATGCTGGAGATTTTCATATTGACCTCATGTCTGCCTGCCCAGCTCAGCCGCATAACGAATCGATAACGGCGCTAAAAATACCCCAACGATCTGTCGCAGGCTTCCGTTGGGTAGATACAGATCTTCAAGGCTTCATGAAATGGTTTACAGATAAGTCGAACTTACTTGGAAGGGTGCAATTTAACGATTTTCGAAAATCTATAGAAATGGTTCCCCTGAGGGATAGCCAGGAGATTAAGCCAACTCTACATTATATAGTTCAGCTATTGAAGCGCTCGCGAGATATTTTTTTTGATGGGGATGAAGAAGGAAAAAAGAGCACAAAGAGCATTGTCTTAACGACGTTAGCAGGATTGATTTACGAAGGCGAAGCTGACATTTGTTCGGCTTTTGGCAAAACGATAGATAAAATTGTCGAATTAACGGAAAATCTTCAGCAGCTCCATCTTTGTAACCCAATTAATCATCACGAAGATTTTTCGGAGTCCTGGAAGCAAAATCCTGCAAGATATAAGAAGTTCCGGTTGTGGGCCGTTGCCATTCAGACTGAGTGGAAAAAAATACTTTCCGGTAATTATAAACTTCCAGAGCTAGCGAAGCTTTTGGGTGCTCTCTTTGGAACATCCGTTACAGGCGATATTTTTTCTGATTACGCTCGAATGATAGCTACTGCTCAAAAATCTAATTTAGTTGGAGTTACAAAGGATGGAGTTCTAACGTCTGGACCTGCGCTAGTGACATCGATTTCAAGGCATGCATTTTATGGCGATTGATAAAATGCGGAGAAAAGCTCCTTTGAATATTCTTTATCAAGAATCTGGGATCAGGACCCATTTCCCTTCGTTTCAATTTAAACATGATTGGCGAAGAAAAAGAGCATCTTGGACCGGGTGCCTTCAGCCAACTCCTTTAAGCGTTAGGTATAAAATCAAAATTGATTTTCAATTGGGAAAGAATCCAAAAATATTTGTAGAGGATCCTATACTGATCGGTAATTCTCCACATCGGTTTAAAGATGGATCTCTTTGTCTGTATCATCCCCTCTCAGGAGACTGGAATAATCGAGAACTTATTGCACATACAATTATCCCATGGGTTAGCCACTGGCTTTGGTGTTACGAGTTGTGGCAAATCAGCGGTAAATGGTTTGCCGATGAGTACAGGCACGCCAATGAAAAAATGAGGACGGCCTAATGGAAGGTAGTTTGGTAATATTGATCTTGTTCTCAGTTTCGCTGAGCTTTTGTTGGTTCTTTGAAAAGAATGGAGTTTGGTTTCAGCTTAATCTTCTTTTCCTTGCCTGGATTATCGGGGTCATTTGCGATTCTGTTTATCGTTTTCGTCATTTTTTGGGAAAAGTCGGAAAATTAATTTATATTTTTTTTCAGGGAAAGACCTTGCGAATTTCATATGCGTATTTGGTTCGCATTAAAATTCGCAGTAAATTTTTCTTAATTAGGGGAACACGCATCAATCAATTTCAACCAGTGGGCGGGGTTTATCAATTTTACGACAGGACTATTTTGGACAGGTTTCATTTAAGCGATGATACCGCCCTCAGAGAAGTTCCTCCCGACGATTTGAGATTAGTATTTCGTACTCCAAAAGATATTTTTCGCTTATGCAAGTTCAAGCGTTGGTTTGATTCTCAGCGAGCAAGAGAAATTTCTCCTCATAGGGAGTTTTATGAGGAAATTAGCCAATTATCATTTTTTGATACTGCTGTTTTTAAAAATTTAAAATTTGAATTTAAACGTCGCGTCGATGATGGGCTTCTATGGAGCCAACACCTTGGAATGTATGAGCATAAGATATTCGACATATTCGATTTAATATTGAATTCAGAACAAGAATCTCTTCTGGAAAGAACTCTTTCGGAATCTTCTGAATCTTTTAAGTGGGTAGAGCGTGGTCAGATTGAATCGTTAGGATACTCAAGGTCCGGAGACGAAATGCGAATCGGTAGCCATGCGAAATATTTAATTTAAGTATCATTGTACTCTGTGCTTTCGAAACTATTCTTTCTGAATTCATAGGACACCCGCCTCGAGCGAATGGAATAAATGATCTGTCTAAAGAATGCTCATCAGAATGAACTTGTGCCTTACTCTTTCGAAAAAGAAGAGGCAATTTTTAGCTTAAAATAAAAACTGTGAACCGCCTCGTGATAAAGCGATTCACACTTTCATTATCAAAACTGTGAACTAAATGTGAACCCGAGTAGTTCCTTTGGGTGCCGCTTGGTGCATTGCTATGCACTGAAGCTCTTCGAGTAACTCGTTTGTTTTATTAATTTTTTCAGCAATTTTGCTGAGTTACGATTTTCGTTCATCGAGTCGCGGTGGGCCCATTTTTGCGAAGCTTTTTCCCTCCAGACTTCGCCGGCTTCAGTCGTCGCTCAGTTACGTACATTGGAGTACGCGCCTTCGCTCCTTTGTTCAGCCGACTCGCTGGAGGAAAAAATCTTCGCAAAAATGACATGCGGAGTTTCAAAAAGCGGGGACCGTTGGAGGCCAGCAGAGATTTTTTCGAAAAATTTTTTGGCGAAATTTTGAAAAAGGATTCGAACGTTTAGACGCGTGATTCTCTTCAAATCGACATTCGGTATAGATTACGACTAATATTCGTTGTGTGACCGACCAAAGTTTCATTGAGCAGTTGGAAAGACGCCTAGCGACTCTTGAATGTGAACGGACGTCTCTCATTGATCAAATTGAGTCACTGAAAAATGCCTCTCATGAAGGTCAGTCGCAGCAGGTTAAATCTCTCGGAAGTCCTGTCATGGAAGTGGTGCCCACGAGTTCTTCAGAAAAAATAAATTTATTTTTAAAACTATTTCGTTGTCGAGAATCGGTCTTTGCTAAACGGTGGGAAAATTCTAAGACGGAAAAGAGTGGCTACGCTCCTGTCTGTCAAAATGAGTGGGTGAAGCCCATTTGCCAGAAACCCAAAATAAAATGCGCCGACTGTGCACATCAAAAATTCTCTCCTCTGAATGAGACTGCGATCGAAGCACATCTCAAGGGTGTGTTGACTGTCGGGACTTATACAATTTTAGAGAACGATAACTGTGTCTTCTTGGCTTGTGATTTTGATGAAAAATCGTGGCGAAAAGACGTTTTAGCTTACGCCAAATCTGCAGAGGCGCTTGGCATTCAAGCATCGATCGAGATCTCCCGCTCTGGAAATGGAGCTCATGCATGGATTTTTTTCCAGGAGTCCGTTCCTGCTCGATTAGCGCGATCGCTAGGTACTCTGATTTTATCGAAATGCTCCGAGCTTGATATACGTTCAACACTTTCTTCATATGATCGATTCTTTCCATCCCAAGATTATTTGCCTAAAGGTGGATTTGGAAATCTAATCGCTCTTCCTCTTCAAAAATGGCCGCGTGAAAGCGGAAGCACGTGTTTTGTAGATGAAAATCTAAATATTTATCGTGATCAGTGGGCATTTCTTTCGCAAGTAAGACGAATTTCTCCACAAGCGGTTCGAGACACACTTAAGAACAATATTGGACTAAGAGTCATTTCAAAAGATCGAGAAGGCTTTCAAGATATTTCGTGGAATACGGATTGCGCAATCTTGGAATCTGAGGAGGCGGCGCGTAATGTCCGTGCGCCGCTGAAGGGCAAAACTATTGAAATTGGATTGGGTTCAATGATTTCAATTCAACTTGAAGGTCTCCCAAAAATCTTGATTCATAAGCTCAAGCGGCTCGCAAGTTTTCCAAACCCAAAGTTCTATGAGCTTCAACGCATGAGATTGCAGACATATCCGCATCCACGTTTCATGTTCTCTGGAGAACTTCGAGAAGAGATGTTGTTACTCCCTAGAGGGTTGCTGGATAAAGTTTTTGATCTGATCAAGATCGCTGGCGCTGAAGTAATATTGCGCGATGAGAGAATCGCTAGGAAAAAAATCAAACTCGTTTTTGGTGGGACCTTGAATGAAAGCCAAGAAGAGGCCGTCAAAAATATTTTGAAATCCGACATAGGAGTTCTTTCAGCTCCCCCTGGGGCTGGCAAAACAGTAATGGCGTGCGCACTGATTGCTCGTCGAAGTGTGTCTACACTGATTCTCGTTCATCGGCAGCAAATTCTCGAACAGTGGAAAGAGCATCTTCAGGAGTTTTTGGGAATTCCTGTTAAGGAAATTGGCGTTTGGGGTGGAACTAAAAAGCGAAGTTCTGGACGAATCGATTTGGCGATGCTTCAGACGCTCACCAAATCACCTGATCTATCTAACCTTGCAGAAAAGTATTCGCAAATCATTATCGATGAATGCCATCATATCCCGGCCTCTTCGTTTGAAGACGTAATGAAGCAGCTTCCGGCTCGATATGTTATTGGGTTGACTGCAACTCCCTATAGAAAGGACGGCTTGGAGAAAATTTTGTTCCATCAGTGTGGTCCTATTCGGCATGAAATAAAAACAGTCGACGGTGGCGTGCTTACAAAAGTAGTGAGAATTTTTGAAACAGGTTTTCGTGTTCCTGATGATCTCGGAGTGCGGCCGCCATATCACGCGCTTTTACATGTATTAACAAACGATGATAAACGGAACTTGCTCATTTGTGAGAAGACACTCGCACTTTTACGGAACAACTCATTTCCTCTTTTAATTTCTGATCGTAAGGATCATCTCGATCTTCTTGGTGTGCAGCTTAAGGACTTCAAGCTGCAGACGGATCAGCCATTATTTGAAATTATCAGACTAGACGGGGACGTCTCCAATAAGCAGCGAAGGATCGCTTTGGAAGAAGCAAAGAAGTTCCGAAAGGAAAAGAGGCAAGTCTTATTGATGGCCACTGGATCGCTCATTGGGGAGGGTTTCGATCTTCCAGAATTGGATGCCTTAATTTTGGCTACACCGCTCTCGTTTGAAGGTCGCATGATACAGTATGCGGGAAGAATTCATCGGTTAGTCGAAGGCAAGGATCGCGTGGAAATTGTTGACTTTGTCGACTCGCACAGCGCAATGCTTTTGAAAATGTGCAAGAGCCGGATGAGGACTTATAAACAGATGGAATATTCAATTCGGGTCGAGTCAAACGAATCGACTCAGCTTTTCGGGACTCTTTCACATCAAAACCGGCCAACAGGATTTTTTCAACCGTCTGTTTTTGGCAGGATATGAATACGGACCCAGAAAGTTAAAACCTATGCAACTATCGCAAAACGAAACCAATGTTGATGCATACGAAGTGCCAGCGATTTTCACTTCTCTCGATCTTGAACTCAATCAGCCGTCAGGCAAAATTATTCAAATTGGTGCAGCCGTCGGTCGTTTGATGACCGGAGACATCCTGGAGACTTTTTCGTGTTTTATCAAAATCGACGAGCCTCTCGATGAACAGATTATCAAACTCACCGGCATTACGGAGTTTGACCTTGCTTCAGGACTCAGTCTTGAAGAGGGTTATCTGCAGCTTGCATCAATCCATATCAAACATAAGGCTTTTATGAATCCGATTGTTTGGGGTGGGGGAGATTCCTTGGCCATCCGTCATGAACTCGAGTCGAGAGATCCTGATTTTTTTAAAGAACACAATTTTTGTTTTGGTCGTCGCTGGATAGATATAAAGACAATCTATCAAATGTATCGTTTCGCGAACGGTCTCAAGATGCAATCCGGACTTTCAAAATCGCTTGGACGTTTTGGCCTTCAGTTTAAGGGAAAAAAACATAACGCCCTCGATGATGCAGTAAATACTTTTCGCCTTGCCTCTAAACTTCTTGAGCGACTTAAGGATTGAGAAATCAAAGTGATGGAGGGACTTGAAGTTGATAGAGGCTTCCTTTGCCCTTGTCTGTAACAAAAAATAGTATATAATTGTTACATATTATGGCCCAAGAAATTGTGCAACACACTGAAAAAATGATAAAAAATCGCATCCACGGCCATGGGCGGGGTTGGTGTTTTACCCCCAAAGACTTCTCTGACCTTGGTTCTTCTGAAGCTATTCGGATTGCGCTCTTTCGATTGAACAAAGAAAGAACCATTCGGCGGATCACGCATGGGCTGTACGATTTTCCCCGCAAGCATCAAAAGCTCGGAGATCTTCCGCCGAGAGCTGAAGATATTGCGAATGCTATCGCGAGACGAGATCATATTCGATTTCTTGCGTCTGGAGCCTACGCCGCAAATCTTCTCGGAATAAGCGAGCAAGTGCCGGGCAAAATTGTTTTTCTTACAGAAGGCGCGCCGAAGACTATCGAGTTTGGAAAAATGAAAATTATGTTCAAAAAGACAACGCCCAAAAATATGGCGCTGGCAAATTCAGTGTCAGGACATGTCGTTCAGGCATTTAAATTCATAGGAAAAGAAAATATCACAACTGGTTTGATTTCACATTTGAAGAAGCGTTTGGGCACTGCGGAGAAACGTCGATTAAAAAAAGACGCCTCATTGGCGCCTGCATGGATTACGAAGATCATTCTTAGGGAGCTCGCGGGGTAAATAATGGAAGATTTTGCTAAACTGCCAGACGATGAAAAGAAAATCTATTTCGAAAAAGCCCACTCGATTACTGGGCTTGGCTCTCTTGTTATTGAAAAGGATTTTTGGGTGTGCTGGGCGCTTAAGCGTCTATTTTCGATTTCTGAAATTAAATCTTACGTAACGTTTAAGGGAGGGACATCTCTTTCTAAAGCCTATGGACTCATCCAGAGATTTTCTGAGGATATTGATATCTCGATCGATCGTTCTTTGATGGGCTTTACTGGAAGCAGAGATCCAGCCAATAAGAGTCGAGAAAAAAGAGAAAAGCTCCTTGCCGAACTTAAAGTTGCTTCCAAAAAATTTGTACAAAACAACTTATTAAATCAAATCAAAGTCGAATTTCAAAAAAATCTCAATCCAAGCCAAAAGTGGAAAATTGAGACGGATTCTCTGGATCCCGATGGTCAAACTCTTTTATTCGAATATCCGTCTCTTGATTTGGCGCTCGGGAGCTCTTATTTGAAACAAATCGTAAAGCTTGAATTCGGAACGCGAGGAGAGCAATGGCCATCTGAAAGAAGGCCGATGTCGGCTTATGTTTCAAAAGTGGAACCTTCCCCAATCAAGCAAGCGAGTTTTGAAGTTCAAGTTCTTGCTTTCGAACTTTTATAAGGCTAGGAGGTGAAATCTTCATGAGCAGATCCTGTCGAAAAGCTGTCATTCTCGGGATTTTTCTTTGGGCTCATATTGCGTATTTTAAAGTATTTGCCACTGAATACAAAGTTCACCTTCCGGTTCCCCTGGGAAGTTCTCAGATGGCGAAAACGGTTTGTCAGGTTCTATTGGCCAAGTTTGGAAACGATCCAGTTCATCGTGAACTTAAAATGAATCCACAAGTTTTCCTACTTGAAGAAAAACTTCGCAAAGAAAAGAATTCATGGGATTTCCTAAAGAAAGTCGATCCTGTCCTTATATCGTATGCGGCTGAACTTAACCGAGCCCGCGCGATGAACAAACAAAGGGTTGAGCAAATTGATCCTCAAGAAAAATTTGTTCCTGCAACTTATCAGAACACGGCTGGCTTTGAATTCGGAGTTCGAACTAAAACTCGTGAATACAGAGTCCTTTTGCTTCCGCGAAGTATTTCCGGTGGCCTTACCGAAACGAGTGCGGGAGTTTTTGTAGACTCGCCCTCATCGAATACCTGGGCTTGGATGATCGGAGATGACTTTGATCTTAATACGGCGATTTCGAAGATCACCGATAAAACCCCCAAGTTGTTTCTTCTCGACGGGCCAAAACATATGAAAATGGCACTTTCAAAGACAGTTATCGATCGTCTACTTTCTTATGATTTTCAAAAAGAAATTCTTGCACTTCCCCATGATATCGATGGAGATCGCCTCGATGCGGATTTTCGAATGCGTCAGGATCTAAATATGGCTTTTGCCCCGACTCAATTTTATATTTTGCACGGATCTGAAAGAGGAGAAATCAAGGGGTTTTTGGCAGTACAAGAAATGACATTGTCGAGCGAGATCGAGGACACGGGTGGGCTCTACCGAGGGCATTTCGCCTCGGGAAGTGTTTTTGTAAATGAAATCCAAAGAAACTCTTATCGCTATTTTGCTCACTTTGACGCTGAAGGGCATCGCGTTGAAGATTGGAAGAGTGAGCAAATCAATCCGCCGCTAGGAGTCCGAGGAAAAACGACTTCCAATAAAACGGATTTTGAAATTCAAGAAGGTGCGCCCGCAGAGACTGGAAGCACGGAAGAGAGTCTTCCCGCCTCGGCTCCAAAAATGGGACCAGATCATCCGCGAATTTTCGAGACGATTGATCTTCGAACAAAGAGTTCGCCTTTAGGTTCCGATTGGGAGACTAAAAAACCTGTCGCTGGCCCACTTATCTCTTTGCCCGAAGGTTGGAGGACCTGGGATATCCGTCAAGACCACATCATCGATGAAGACGAAGAAGATTTTCATTCGGACCTTGAGCTTGTTCTTTCACCGAACGGAAAATATTTATTTGCCGCTCCAAAATCTCAAGCGTTGCTTCTCGATTTGACGACCGGAAAACGAGCGGCCGAGTATGGACTAAATGAAGAAATCACGGCGGCTGCTTTCGCTGAGAACGGAGAATTATTTTTAGGGCAGCCTAAAAATTGGATACGAATTATTGATTCGAAGACTGGAGATAAAACAGGGCTATACCAAGTCGATGCCAGAAAATCTATGGCCAAAAAGACTGCTGTGAAAATCATTCCGTTTCCAAAATCATCAGCCTTCGTCGTTTCGATGCACGGAACTTCTTCGGAAGATCCAGCGTCCTTTTCCGTTTCTAGGCCCTCTGGAAAAGTAATACAACTCGGAAAAGAAAATGTGACGTTCAGAGGTGAAAATCAAAATTTGCTTTATTCTTTTCACTACGGTCGCGGCTTAAGTATCGTTCCGTTTTCTCCAAAGAAAGGCGCAATTGAGTTTGAAACAGTGAGCGGTGGAACAACTGATGGATCAAAATATTTTGAAAATTATAAACAAAACGTTCCTTATACGAAGCTAAAAAATTATCGTTTATTGAGCCCTTCGGGAGATCATTTTATCGCCTATGACAACGATTCGAGTTCGCATGGACTCTATCGTTATGAAAAAAGAGGACTCGAAAAGCTTCTCGATATTTCGGAATCCGATTTGAAAAGAATGTGGTTCGCCACCGATGCTTCTAAAAACTCAAGTTCCTACGTGGCAACTCTTAATCGTTTGGGAAATTTGACGCTAAGAACGGTCATTGAACCCAGCCGAATTGCAAATATAAAAGGAGATACGAATGAGGAGAAGAATGTGTTTTCAACTTCTTCTCCTGTTGATATCGAAACAAAAAAAGCTACGACTTTTGCATTCTCGAAGAGCGGAAATCTTTTTGCACTCGCTCACGAAGGAAGCATTTCAATTTGGCAGAACGGAAAACCACGACAGCTGGTCGCAGTTGGCATTCGGACTCGTGAAAAGATTCGACATCTTCAATTTTCAACCGATGAACACGCGATTGTTTATATCGACACTCAAGGTAATCTAGGCTCCGTTTATGTTCCATAGAGGATTCATCGGGGTCGTGTGATAAGGGGTCGGGTACTTTAGGCCTTTCTCTTACCCACAAGTGTTCTCCCTCGAGAAGAGGAGATAATCTTCAGTGATATCGCGCAGGCGTTGCCAACCGCGCCAGAGGGTGGTGATGCCGGGTTCGCCGTCGCCACGTCGTGCGAGAAAGCCTCCGAGTTGAGCGATCCAGCGCGTGACTTGGTATGCGGTGGGAATCGTATCGGGTAAAGTGGTGGTTTTATGGATGCGACAGTAAAGACTTTTCCATTCCGGCTCCGCAAGGATTTCCGAAGCGGGCGTTTCGGGATGATGGCGATGTAAGTGAGTAAGCCAGTAGAGACGCCAGGCAATCACACTCGTTAACGAGAGATATCGCTTCAGGCGATCAACCGTTTCTAATCGACACTCTTCGATTCGACAGCCCGATTTCAAAACCTTATGGAAACTTTCAATATGCCATCGATGTCGGTACCAACGAATTTTCTCTTGAGCGTCTTCGAAGCTTCTCACCGGCAGACTACTCAAGAGTAACCATTCAAGGCGTTCTTCTTCTCGCGGGTTCTTTTCAGAAGCCCAGACCACCCAAACAGAAATCGGACGATAGAAAGATCCTTTATTCTTTTTCTCTGGAGGCTGAAGTGTGACTTCGCAAGCTCGAAGTTCTAATTCCACTTTGTGCATTTCGTCGTCTTGCTTGATCTCAATCTCCATCACCCCGAGGACATTCTGTTTTTCAACTGCCTCGCGTAATGAAAGCTCCTCTTGCACATTGCGATCGTAACAAGCTCGAATTAAAAACTCGGCTTCCAGCTCTTTGCTTTCCATAAAAAAATCATAAAAATCCGACTCACGGTCGGCGATCGTGACGATCTCACAGTTCGCCGTACGCTGATGACTTTGCCGAAGGCCTTTTAACCATTTGAAACTTTCTTTTTGCTCAATCGGAATCTGACGATAGATATGCCGGGCTAAGCGTTTCGGCTGGTGAGGTCGCGACCAAACTTGTTGGTCCAAAAGCCCGAGGGGAAGACCTTGCTCACTGAGAGCCAAAGAAGAATGCATGATGAGTCCCAGATTTTCATACGAGTCAATCGGACCAAGTCCCTTCGTTTT